>NZ_CP117782.1:3249656-3574622 GCF_028657905.1 Burkholderia sp. FERM BP-3421
CGAGCACGCTGCACCCGAGCACGCTGCACCCGAGCACGCTGCACCCGAGCACGCTGCACCCGAGCACGCTGCACCCGAGCACGCTGCACCCGAGCACGCTGCACCCGACGCGACGCCAGGGTTGCAGCCAGTACGTCCGCTGCGCGGCATGGGGTTGCTCGCCCCGGCTTCGCCGCCTGCCCGCTTCCCTTCGCGGCCCTCGCGCCGGCCGGTCGACGTCCCGGCCGCCCCGCTCCTTCATACTGCGCGGCACCATGAAAAACGGGCGCCGTCGCGCCCGTTGAAACCTGCCTGCCTCCTGGATTTTCACCCGGCGGGAGGCTCGCCGTTTCCTCGCCGCGCCGTCGCGCGGCGCGCCGCATGCGTCATTGCGCGTCGCGGCCCGCGATCAGCGGATAGACCACGCCGGCGATCGCCGCGCCGATGATCGGTGCAACCCAGAACAACCACAGCTGGCCGAGCGCCTCGGCGCCGACGAACAGCGCCGGGCCGGTCGAGCGCGCCGGGTTCACCGACGTGTTCGTCACGGGGATCGAGATCAGGTGGATCAGCGTCAGGCACAGCCCGATCGCGATCGGCGCGAAGCCGGCCGGTGCGCGCTTGTCGGTTGCGCCGAGGATCACGAACAGGAAGAAGCCCGTCAGCACCACTTCGCAGATGAACGCCGCCGCGAGCGAGTAATGGCCGGGCGAACGCGCGTCATAGCCATTCGTCGCGAAGCCGCTGCCGACCACGTCGAAACCGGGCTTGCCGGTCGCGATCAGGTAAAGCACGAACGCGCCCAGCGTCGCGCCGATCACCTGCGCGACGATGTACGGCACGAGGTCGCGCGCCGGGAAGCGGCCCGCGACGGTGAGCCCGACGCTGACCGCCGGGTTCAGGTGGCACCCGGAGATATGGCCGATCGCGAATGCCATCGTCAACACCGTCAGGCCGAACGCGAGCGCCACGCCGACGAAACCGATCCCGAGACCGGGGAAGGCGGCAGCCAGTACGGCGCTGCCGCAGCCACCCAGTACGAGCCAGAAAGTACCGAACAATTCTGCGGTGAGACGTTGGGATAATTTCATTGGATTGGATTCCTGATAAAGGACAGACAACACATGGAGCGCGCACCGACCTCGGTCCGCGCCCCCGGAATTGGTCTGGATTATAGGAAATTACACGGATTCCGAAGGGTCAACGATTGTTAAATTAGGAGTGTTTGATGGTTATTTTTATTAGAATATCGACGCATTGTGAATATATGCGCGGGCGCGCTTAAAAATTTATCAGACAAATTATTAAGCTGGCACGGGTGCAATGCTGATTGCGCAATAGATCCTTTGTGTCTAGGCTGGAATCGCCGAGCGGATCACGAAACAGGGAGTCGAAATGTCTCAATACGCAAAAATCAAGGCGCAGATCGCCGATTTGCAATCCCAGGCCGAAGAAGTGCGCCGGCAGGAAGTCGAAACCGTGATCGCCGAGTTGCAGGCGAAGATTGCGGAGTATGGGTTGACTGCCCAGGACCTCGGCTTCGCCGAACGGGCCCGGCGCGGCCGCCCGCCGAAGAAGGGGCCGCTGCCCCCGAAATATCGGGATCCCAAATCCGGCAGTACCTGGAGTGGCCGAGGCAAGCCGCCCAATTGGATCGTCGGCAAAAACCGCGAGCGCTTTTTGATTGAATAAGCGTGCAGCGCTCAGCCAGATAAAAGCCGCATCCTGGATGCGGCTTTTATCATTTTTCGAACTGTAATTCTGTATTGTTGCCGGGAATGGCGACTAGCCGGCGGCACTCTGTCGCCACTGCGATTGTTTCGTCGTATCACAGAGTGTTTCGTATACGTCCAGATAGTGTCGAGCCATCGCCTTGGCGCTGAAACGCTGTTCGAAGCGCGCACGAATCTCGGTGCGCGACAGTGTATCGATCCGATGCAACGCCCCGATCGCACCGTGCATGTCCTCGACGATGAAACCCGTCACGCCGTCCTCGATCACTTCGGGCACGGAGCCGCGATTGAACGCGACCACCGGCGTGCCGCACGCCATCGCCTCGATCATCACGAGGCCGAACGGCTCCGGCCAGTCGATCGGGAACAGCAGCGCCTTGGCGCCCGACAGGAACGCGGGCTTCTGCGCCTCGTTGATCTCGCCGATGAATTCGACATCCGCGTCGGCGAGCAGCGGCTCGATCTCGGTGCGGAAGTATTCCTCGTCGACCTTGTCGATCTTCGCGGCGATCTTGAGCGGCATGCCGCTGCGGGCGGCAATCCGGATCGCCGTATCGACGCGCTTTTCCGGGCAGATACGGCCCAGGAACGCGAGATAGCCGGGGGCCTGCTCCGAGCAGGGCGTCAGGAGCCCGTCCGGTAGCCCGTGATAGACGGTGCCGGCCCATGCGGCCTGCGGCAGCGGCTTGCGCTGGTTGTCGGAGATCGACACGACGGGCGCGTGCGGGAACGCGTTGAACATCGGCTGCAGTTCCGGCAGGTCGAGGCGGCCGTGCAGCGTCGTGACATAGGGCGTGTCGAGACGCGACATCAACGGGAACGGCAGATAGTCGAGATGGAAATGCAGGATGTCGAAGTCGTGCGCCGAACGCGCCACGCGTTCGAGCAGCCGCATATGGGGTGCGATCGGATCGCGGATCGAAGCGTCGAGGCGCAGCGCGCGCGGCCAGGCGGCCTCGAGGCGCGCTGAGGTGACGGAATCGCCGCTCGCGAACAGCGTCACGTCATGGCCGAGCTCGACGAGCGCCTCGGTCAGGTAGGACACGACCCGCTCGGTGCCGCCGTAGAGCTTCGGCGGAACGGCTTCGTAGAGCGGGGCGATTTGAGCGATGCGCATGGGCGGTCTCCGGTGCGGACAGGCGGCGCTTGCCAGGGGGTCGCGAGGCGCGGCGCCCTCGGGCGTCACGCGGTGACAAGCGAAAAAAATGGAAGCCGGCACGGGGCCGGATACCGAGGTTCGCCGTTCATTATCTGGATCGCTCGCGCGGCATCGAGTGATTTTTCAAAGACTTAAGCCTTGTTACAGGATGAAATACGCCGTAGGCCGTGAAAATGAGCGACTCCACCCAAAATGCGAGACATCCAAAGGGATTGTTGCGGGCGCATGAAAACGCTCTATAATTTCCCCGTAATGCTTTTTTAAAGCCCGCCTCCCGCCTTGTCTGGCGGGGCTTTCCGAGAAATCGCCGCACGTCTACCTGTCAACTCTGACTGTCAGAAAAATTCCTACATGGTTTACAGAGAAATCCTGCCCGGATGCGTTCTCTTTGCTGATACCCGCTTGAAAACCGATTGGCCAAAATGGCAGTAAGACTATAAACGTGCCGTTCGTCTCTCACTGAGAGGTGCCCAGGCAAACGTTTTCATAAGTACGTACGGCCAAGATTTCTACGGGGGAATCATGAGCGCTACCAGCGAAATGCTCACTGAGATCAAAGAAGTAAACCTGTCTTATCTGTTGCTCGCGCAGCGTCTGCTGCGTGAGGACAAAGCCATGGGCATGTTTCGGATGGGGGTCTCGGAAGAACTGGCGAATGTGCTTGCCAATCTCTCGCTGGCCCAGACCGTGAAGCTCGCCGCATCGAATCAGATGCTCTGCCGTTTTCGTTTCGACGATCACGCGCTCCTCTCGTCGCTGGCCGACAAAGGCCGCAGCGACACCGTCACGCAAGCCCACTCCGCCATCCTGATGGCCGGTCAACCGGTCGAAGGCATCCGCTGATCCCGCGTCGTCGGAGGTACCGGCGCGGGGGCGCCGGCGACGGCGCGCGGTTGCGCGGGGAACTCACAGAACAAGCAGGTGAACAACAATGGCGACCAAAAGCGTGGTTGTCGAGGTCCGGGAAATCACCCTGGCCATCGAATTGATCGAATTGGGTGCGCGACTGCAGTTGCTCGAAGCCGAGACCAGCCTGTCGCGTGACCGCCTGATCAAGCTGTACAAGGAACTGAAGGGCGTCTCGCCGCCGAAGGGCATGCTGCCGTTCTCGACCGACTGGTTCATGACCTGGCAGCCGAACATCCATTCGTCCCTGTTCTACAACATCTACCGGTTCATGCAGTCGCACGGCGGCTGCGATCCGATCCAGTCGATCGTGAAGAGCTACCGGCTGTACCTCGAGCACGTGAACCTGTCCGCGGACGAACCCGCGCTCAGCCTCACGCGCGCGTGGACGCTGGTGCGCTTCTTCGACTCGGGGATGCTGCAGATGACCCCGTGCACCCGTTGCGGCGGGCATTTTGTCGCGCATGCGCACGACCCGCAGCACGGCTTCGTCTGCGGCCTGTGCCAGCCGCCGTCGCGCGCGGGCAAGACCCGCAAGGCCGCGGCCAGGGCCGAACTGGCCGCGCTGGCGGTCTGACGGGCGCGCCCTCGCGGGGGCGCGCTCTGGCGCGGCGCGCCCCGCCCGACGGGTTGCCGCGAAGGGGTCCAATCCTCCGCGGATTGATGGTTTACACCGGCCCCGGCGCCTCGCGCAGGCGCCAAAGTTTTTGTCCCGACTGCCGTAAACCACTTAACGGCGGCCTCCCCGCCGCTTACTCGTGAGGGACAGGCAGTGCTGATTTTCGTGGGAACTCTCGTGACGCTGTTGTCCGTGTTCGGTGGCTATGCGCTGGCCGGCGGACATCTGGGCGCGTTGCTGCAGCCCGTCGAGATCTTGATGATCTGCGGCGCTGGTCTGGGCGCGTTCATCATCGGCAATGGTTTCAAGACCATCAAGGCGACCCTGCGCCTGCTGCCCACACTGTTCAAGGGCTCGAAGTACAACAAGGACGTCTACATGGAGCTGATGGCGCTCCTGTACGTGCTGCTCGCGAAGGCGCGCAAGGAAGGCACGCTGACGCTCGAAGCGGACATCGACGATCCCGAGAAGAGCCCGATCTTCACCCAATATCCGAAAATCCTCGCCGACAAGCACATCGTCGAATTCCTGACCGACTACCTGCGGCTGATGGTGGGCGGCAACATGAATGCGTTCGAGATCGAGAGCCTGATGGACGAGGAGATCGAAACCCATCACGCCGAGGGCGAAGGCCCCGCGCACGCGCTGATGCGCGTCGGCGACGCGATGCCGGCCTTCGGGATCGTCGCCGCGGTGATGGGCGTGGTCCACACCATGGCCTCGGCCGACAAGCCGCCCGCGGTGCTCGGCGCGATGATCGCGCAGGCGCTGGTCGGCACCTTCCTCGGCATCCTGCTCGCGTATGGCCTGTTCGGCCCGCTCGCGAGCCTGGCCGAGCAGCGCGTCGCCGAATCGACCAAGATGTTCCAGTGCATCAAGGTCACGATCCTCGCGAGCCTGAACGGCTACGCGCCCGCCATCGCGGTCGAATTCGGCCGCAAGGTGCTCTACTCGACCGAGCGTCCGTCGTTCGCGGAACTCGAAGAGCATGTGCGCCGCGTGAAGGCGAAGTGAGCGCGGAGCCCGGGGCATGAGCAAAGGAAAAGATCGCGCAATCATCGTCAAGCGGGTGGCGCCCCAGAAGAAGGGGCACCACGGCGGTGCATGGAAACTCGCCTACGCGGACTTCATGACCGCGATGATGGCCTTCTTCCTGCTGATGTGGCTGCTCAGTTCGGTCACGCCGGTGCAACTGAAGGGGATCGCCGAATACTTCAACACGCCGCTGAAGGCCGCGCTGCTGGGCAGCGGCGACCGCAGCGCCGACGAGTCGAGCATCATCAAGGGCGGCGGCCGCGACATCTCGAGCATCGACGCCGGCGTGACGCGCCGCACCGACGGCTCGACCAGCCTGGCCGACCGGGTCGCGAAGCAGAACGACGACGACGCGCTCGCGCAGGCGCAGGGCGCACTCGAGCGCCGCGAGCAGGTGCGCCTGCATGATCTGCAGGTGAAGCTGATGGCGGCGATCGAGGCGAACCCGACGCTGCGCCAGTTCAAGCAGCAGATCCGCATCGACTCGACGCTGATGGGCCTGCGCATCGAGATCGTCGACAGCCAGAAGCGGCCGATGTTCGCGATGTCGAGCGACAACGTCGAGCCGTACATGCGCGACATCCTGCGCGAGATCGGCAAGACGCTCAACGACGTGCCGAACCGCATCATCGTGCAGGGCCATACCGACGCCGTGCCCTACGCGGGCGGCGAGAAGGGCTACAGCAACTGGGAATTGTCGGCGGACCGCGCGAACGCGTCGCGCCGCGAGCTGGTGTCGGGCGGCATGGACGAGGCGAAGGTGTTGCGCGTGCTCGGCCTCGCCTCGACGCAGAACCTGAACAAGGACGATCCGCTCGATCCGGAAAACCGCCGGATCAGCATCATCGTGCTCAATCGCAAATCCGAACTGGCGCTGATGCGCGACGATGCGACCACGACGACGCTGTCGTCCGACGCCGCCGGCTCGAAGCAGCTCGCCGAGCAGCTCGCGCCGGCCCCGGTCGTGGCGCCGCCCGCGCCGGCCGTCGCGCCGAAGCTGGCCGCGCCGATGCCGGCCGCGCCGAAACCCTGACGCCTACGAGACCACCATGATCCGAACCATCCTCGCCATCGACGATTCCGCCACCATGCGCGCGCTGCTGCAGGCGACGCTGACCGAAGCCGGCTACGACGTGACGGTCGCGTCGGACGGCGAAGTCGGCCTCGAAATCGCGTCGGTCGCGGCTTTCGACCTGGTGGTCACCGATCACCACATGCCGAGGAAGAACGGCCTGGAAGTGATCGCCGCGCTGCGCGAGAAGGAACACTACGCTTCGATCCCGATCCTGGTGCTGACGACCGAAGACGGCGATGCATTCAAGGCCGCCGCGCGCGAGTCGGGAGCGACCGGCTGGATCCAGAAGCCGCTCGACCCGGAGACGCTGCTCGACCTCGTCGCGGCGCTCGCGCCGAGCCATCCGTGACATGAACTTGTTGTTTTAAGGCGGTGAACCGGCATGACTCTCGATATTACTCAGTTCTACCAGACGTTCTTCGACGAAGCCGACGAGCTGCTGGCGCAGATGGAGCAGCTGCTGCTCAATCTGGACGTCGAGTCGCCCGATCCCGAGGATCTGGCTGCGATCTTCCGCGCGGCGCACTCGATCAAGGGCGGCGCGGCGACGTTCGGTTTTTCCGCGCTGACGGACACCACCCACATCCTCGAATCGCTGCTCGACCGCGCGCGCAACCACGAGCTGACGCTGACCAAGGACATGGTCGACGCGTTCCTTGAAACCAAGGACGTGCTGTCGGACCAGCTCGCCGACTACCGCGCGAGCGCCGAGCCCGACGCGGCCGCGGCCGCGACGATCTGCGCGAAGCTCGAAAAGCTGAAGGCCGCGAGCAGCGGCGCAGCGGCGCCCGCGCCCGCCGCGGCCGCGCCGCAGCCGGTGCCCACGCCGACGCCCGCCCCGCTGGCGGCGCCGGCGCCGGCCGCCGCCGACGGCACCCCGGAACACGTGGTCGAGCAGGCCTACGAGGCCGCGCAAGGCGCGTCCGACGCCGCGCCGGCAGGCGACGGCCCGCATCTGCAGATCACGTTGAGCGGCGTCGACGACAAGGATCAGGCGCTGCTGGCCGAGGAGCTGGGCAATCTCGGCCACGTGGTCGGCCGCGCGAAGAGCGGCCAGGACCTGACGCTGTGGCTCGACTCCGACGTGCCGTCGGACGACATCGTCGCCGTGTGCTGCTTCGTGATCGACGAAAGCCAGATCCGCATCGGCCGCGGCACCGCGCCGGCCGCGCAGCCGGCGGCCGAGGCCGCGAGCGCGCCCGCGCCCGTCGAGGCGGCGTCGGCGCCCGTCGCCGCGCCGGTCGCCGAACCCGTCGCCGCACCGGTCGCGGCCGCGCCGGCGTCGGAACCCGTGCCCGCCGCGCAGCCGGCGGCCGCCAAGGCCGCGCCGGCCGCGCCGCACGCGGACGATCGCAAGCACCGCCCGGCCGCCGCCGCCGCGAATGCGGAAGGCAGCTCGATCCGGGTCGGCGTCGAGAAGGTCGACCAGCTGATCAACCTCGTCGGCGAACTGGTGATCACCCAGGCGATGCTCGCCGAGACCACCAGCACCTTCGATCCGGCGCTGCACGACCGCCTCTACAACGGCATGGCGCAGCTCGAGCGCAACGCGCGCGACCTGCAGGAAGCGGTGATGTCGATCCGCATGATGCCGATGGACTACGTGTTCAGCCGCTTCCCGCGCCTCGTGCGCGACCTGGCGGGCAAGCTCGGCAAGGAAGTCGAGCTGGTCACGTTCGGCCAGGCCACCGAGCTGGACAAGAGCCTGATCGAACGCATCATCGATCCGCTCACCCACCTCGTGCGCAACAGCCTCGACCACGGCATCGAGACCGTCGACAAGCGCCGCGCCGCGGGCAAGGACGCGGTCGGCCAGCTGGTGCTGTCGGCCGCGCATCACGGCGGCAACATCGTGATCGAGGTCAGCGACGACGGCGCGGGCCTGAACCGCGACCGGATCCTCGCGAAGGCCGCCAAGCAGGGGATGCAGATCCCCGACAACATCAGCGACGAGGAAGTCTGGAACCTGATCTTCGCACCGGGCTTCTCGACCGCCGAGGTGGTGACCGACGTGTCGGGCCGCGGCGTCGGGATGGACGTGGTGAAGCGGAACATCCAGTCGATGGGCGGCCACGTCGAGATCGCCTCGTACGAGGGCAAGGGCACCACGACGCGGATCGTGCTGCCGCTCACGCTCGCGATCCTCGACGGGATGTCGGTGAAGGTCGGCGGCGAGATCTTCATCCTGCCGCTCAACTTCGTGATGGAGTCGCTGCAACCGGCCGCCGACGACATCTACACGGTCGGCAACGGCGAGCGCGTGGTGCGGGTGCGCGGCGAATACCTGCCGCTCGTCGCGCTGCACGAAGTGTTCTCGGTCGAGGAGGCGCGCACCGACCCGACCCAGGGCATCGTCACGATCATGCAGACCGAGGGCCGCCGCTTCGCGATGCTGATCGACGAGCTGGTGGGCCAGCAGCAGGTGGTCGTGAAGAACCTCGAAACGAACTACCGCAAGGTGCATGGCATTTCCGCGGCGACCATCCTCGGCGACGGCAGCGTCGCGCTGATCGTCGACGTCGCCGCGCTCAATCGCGAAACCCGCTCGACGCACGGCGCGCACGCCGGCGGCGCGCTGGCCGTTTCCTAACTCTCGCATTCAACCGACCAGGGGGCCAACGTGTCCGAAGTCCAAACGAACCACTCGGCTGCCGCGAATGCGGCGGTCACCCGCCGCGACGCCGCCCAGGGCGACGCGACCGGCCAGGAGTTCCTCGTCTTCACGCTCGGCGACGAGGAATACGGCATCGACATCCTGAAGGTGCAGGAGATCCGCGGCTACGACAGCGTCACGCGGATCGCGAACGCGCCCGATTTCATCAAGGGTGTGATCAACCTGCGCGGCATCATCGTGCCGATCGTCGACATGCGGATCAAGTTCAACCTCGGCCGCGTCGAGTACGACCACCAGACTGTCGTGATCATCCTGAACGTCGCGCATCGCGTGGTCGGGATGGTGGTGGACGGCGTGTCGGACGTGCTCACGCTGTCGACCGAACAGATCATGCCGGCGCCGGAGTTCGGCGCGACGCTGACGACCGAGTTCCTCACGGGCCTCGGCACGGTCGATGGCCGCATGTTGATCCTGATGGACATCGAGAAGCTGATGACGAGCCGCGAAATGGCGCTGATCGAGGCGCTCGGCGCTTGACGGAGCAGCACGGAAATACGGGAGGCTCACGATGTTGCACAACTGGTCGATCCGCACGACATTGACGGCGGTCGGATTCATGCTGGTCCTCTTGGCCGCGGCGGTAGGCGGGCTGAGCCTGTACGGGCTGCACCACGCGAGCCGGTCGCTCGACGCGATCGCGCACGGCGACCTGCCGGCGATCCACGCGCTCGACGACACGTCGTCGTACCTGCTGCGCTCGCGCGTCGCGCTCGACCGCTTCAAGACGCTGACCGAAGCGGGCAACGCCGACGAGGCGCAGAAGGTGCTCGCGCGCGCGCAGGAGCTGTACGGCAGGTCGCAGCAGAACTGGCAGGCGTTTCAGGGCGCGTCGAAGGATGACATCGACGGCGCGCTGACCGACGAGCTCAACGCGCGCTACACGACGCTGACCAAGGAAGGCGTCGAGCCCGAGTTCGCGGCCGCCAAGTCCGGCGACATGGCCGGCTACCACGCGATCGCCGATACCAAGATCAGCCCGATGTTCGTCGCCTACGACCAGTCGGCCGCGGCCGTGGTCGGCGCGTACCAGCAGCGCGCCGAGGCGCGCCAGGACGCGACCCAGGCGCGCATCTCGCTGCTCGTCGCGCTGATCAGCGCGGGCATCGCGCTCGCCTTCGTCGTCGTGATCGCGATCCGCTTCGCGCTGCGCGGGCTGATCGTGCAGCCGCTCAACGACGCGATCGCGCTGTTCGAGCGGATCGGCTCCGGCGACCTGTCGCAGCCGGTGACGATCCGCGGCAGGAACGAGATCGGCAGGCTGTTCGCCGGCATCAAGCGGATGCAGGACGCGGTTTCCGTGATGGTGCGGGCCGTGCATCGCGGCGCGGAATCGATCGACGTCGGCGCGCACGAGATCGCGAGCGGCAATACCGATCTGTCGCAGCGCACCGAGCAGCAGGCAGCGTCGCTGCAGGAAACCGCGTCGAGCATGGAGCAGCTGACCGGCACCGTGCGCCAGAACGCCGAGAATGCGCGCCAGGCGAGCCAGCTCGCGGTCAATGCCTCGGACATCGCGACCCAGGGCGGCGAAGTGGTCGGCCAGGTGGTGGTGACGATGCAGGACATCGCGATCAGTTCCGGCAAGGTGGTCGACATCATCGGCACGATCGAAGGCATCGCGTTCCAGACCAACATCCTCGCGCTGAACGCGGCCGTTGAGGCGGCGCGCGCGGGCGAGCAGGGTCGCGGCTTCGCGGTGGTGGCGGGCGAGGTGCGCTCGCTCGCGCAGCGCAGCGCGACGGCGGCCAAGGAAATCAAGCAGCTGATCGGCGATTCGGCCGACAAGGTGCAAAGCGGCTCCGCGCTGGTCGAGCGCGCGGGCGCGACGATGGGCGAAATCGTCCAGGCGGTGCGGCGCGTGACCGACATCATGGGCGAGATCAGCGCGGCGTCCGAGGAACAGTCGACCGGCATCGAGCAGGTCAACCGCGCGGTCGGCCAGATGGACGCCGTCACTCAGCAGAACGCCGCGCTCGTCGAGCAGGCCGCGGCAGCCGCCGCGTCGCTCGAGGAGCAGACCCGTCAATTGAAGCAGGCCGTGCTCGGCTGGCGCGTCGAGGGCGGCATCAGCGCGCCGGCTGCCGCGGCGGCAACGCCGGCTCGCGCGACCGCCCCGGCGTTGCCGCGCCCCGCGCCGCACGCGGCCGCGCCCGCCCTGCCGGGCGCCGCGCCGAAGCCGGCCGCGGCGCCCGCGCCGTCGGGCTATGCGCCGAAGCTCGCGAAGTCCGCGCCGGCCAAGACCGCCTCGACGAAGGCCGCTCCGGCCGCGGCCGCTCCCTCGAAGGCCGCCCCGGCGAAGGCCGCCTCGGCGAAGGCCGCCCCGGCGAACGCGCCGCGTCCGGCCGCCGCGCCGTCTGCGCTCAAGCGCCCGGTGCTGTCGGGCGAAGCAAAGCCGGCGCTGGCCGCCGCGGCCGTCGCCTCCGATGACGACTGGGAGACCTTCTAAACCATGTTCTCCGCGCGCGCCTCTACCCGTGTCGATGCTCCCGACCCGCAAACGCGGGGCGGCGACGCCGGGCGCGACTTCGATTTCACGACCGCTGATTTCTCGCGCATCCGCGCGCTGATCCACCAGCGGGCCGGCATCTCGTTGTCCGAGCACAAGCGCGACATGGCGTACAGCCGTCTCGCGCGCCGCTTGCGCGCCCGCGGTCTCGACAGTTTCCGGCACTACCTCGACCTGCTCGAGCAGGAGGATGACCCGGTCGAATGGGAGGCGTTCACCAATGCGCTCACCACCAACCTGACCGCGTTCTTCCGCGAGGCCCATCACTTCCCGCTCCTAGCCGAGTTCGTGAAGCGCCGCGAGGCGCCCGTGTCGGTCTGGTGCTCGGCCGCGTCGACGGGCGAGGAGCCGTACTCGATCGCGATCACGCTGATCGAGGCGCTCGGCGATTCCGCCGCGCGCTCGGCGACCGTGTTCGCGACCGATCTCGACACCCAGGTGCTCGCGAAGGCGGAGTCGGGCATCTACACCTTCGACCAGGTCAAGCACCTGAGCCCGGAGCGCCTCAAGCGCTTCTTCCTGAAGGGCACGGGCGCGCAGGCCGGACGCGTGAAGGTGCGGCCCGAGCTGCGCGCGATGATCCGCTTCGAGCAGCTGAACCTGACCGATGCCGACTACGGCATCGCCAAGCCGTTCGACGCGATCTTCTGCCGCAACGTGATGATCTACTTCGACAAGCCGACCCAGGGGCAGGTGCTGTCGCGCTTCGAGCCGCTCGTGAAGCCGGGCGGCCTGTTGTTCGCGGGCCATTCCGAGAATTTCACCTATGTGACCCAGGCGTTCCGTCTGCGCGGGCAGACGGTCTACGAACTGGCGCGCGACGCGGGCGGTACGGCGTCGCGGCCACGCACGCGCCCGGCTACGGCGGCGGCGCGGGAGGATGGGAAATGAGCGGCCTGCCGATCGCGACCAATCTCTATTTCGACAATCACTTTCACCGCCAGGGTGTGAAGCTGCTGCCGAACGAGGTCTACACGACGCACGACGACATGGTGCTCGTGACGGTGCTCGGCTCGTGCGTCGCGGCCTGCCTGCACGATCCATTCGCGGGGCTCGGCGGCATGAATCACTTCATGCTGCCCGACGACGGCGCGGACGCCGCGGCGGCCGCTTCCGAGTCGATGCGCTACGGCGCGTACGCGATGGAAGTGCTGATCAACGAGATGATCAAGGCGGGCGGCCGCCGCGAGCGTTTCGAGGCGAAGGTGTTCGGCGGCGCGGCGGTGCTGGCCGGCATGACCACCATCAACATCGGCGATCGCAACGCCGATTTCGTGCGCCGCTATCTCGCGCTCGAACGGATCCGCATCACCGCGGAGGACCTGCAGGGCGTCCATCCGCGCAAGGTCGCGTTCATGCCGCACACCGGCCAGGCCATGGTGAAGAAGCTCCGGCTGCAGGTGCCGGGCGTGACCGAGCGCGAGGCCGCGCTGGCCCGTTCGGCGGCCGAGGCGCGGGCCGCGCGCGCGCGCGCGAACGTCGAGCTGTTCGCCCCGGCGGGCAGGCCCGCGGCAAAGCCGCGCATCGAGCTGTTCGGCACCCGGGCGCCCCTTCAGAACGTAACGAAAAAGCAGGAGGCATGACCGCAGTGCAAAAGATCAAAGTATTGTGCGTCGACGATTCGGCACTGATTCGCAGCCTGATGACCGAGATCATCAACGGCCAGCCCGACATGGAGGTCTGCGCGACCGCGCCCGACCCGCTGGTCGCGCGCGAGCTGATCAAGCAGCACAATCCCGACGTGCTGACGCTCGACGTCGAAATGCCCCGCATGGACGGCCTCGATTTCCTCGAGAAGCTGATGCGCCTGCGGCCGATGCCGGTGGTGATGGTGTCGTCGCTGACCGAGCGCGGCTCGGAAATCACGCTGCGCGCGCTGGAGCTCGGCGCGGTCGATTTCGTCACCAAGCCGCGCGTGGGGATCCGCGACGGCATGCTCGATTATTCGGAAAAGCTGGCCGACAAGATCCGCGCGGCGTCGCGCGCGCGCGTGCGCCAGGCACCGCAGCCTCATGCGGCCGCGGCCTCCGCGCACGGCCACGCGGCCGCGCCGGCGGCGCCGCTGCTGAACAATCCGCTCGTCAGTACCGAGAAGCTGATCATCGTCGGCGCGTCGACGGGCGGGACCGAGGCGATCCGCGAGGTGCTGGTGCCGCTGCCGCCCGATGCGCCGGCCGTGCTGATCGCGCAACACATGCCGCCCGGCTTCACGAAGTCGTTCGCGCAGCGCCTGAACGGCCTGTGCCGGATCTCGGTCAAGGAAGCGGAACACGGCGAACGGGTGCTGCCGGGCCACGCGTATATCGCGCCGGGCCACGCGCACCTGTTGCTTGCGCGCAGCGGCGCGAATTACATTGCGCATCTGTCGGATGAACCGCCCGTGAACCGGCATCGGCCTTCGGTCGATGTATTGTTCCGGTCGGCGGCGCTGCACGCGGGCAAGAACGCGGTCGGCGTGATCCTGACGGGGATGGGCCGCGACGGCGCGGCCGGCCTGCTGGAAATGAAGCGCTCGGGCGCCTATACGTTCGCGCAGGACGAAGCGAGCTGCGTCGTGTTCGGCATGCCGCGCGAGGCGATCGCGCTCGGCGGCGCCGACGACATTGCGCCCCTCGCCGACATGAGCCGCCGTATCATGGCGCGACTCGCGTCGATGGGCGACCGGGTACAACGCGTGTAAACAATCACATGCGGTGCGGGCGGGCCTGGCCCACGCGCAACCCCGATACGAATTTGCAAAGGAACAGAGATGGACAAGAGCATGAAGATTCTGGTGGTGGACGATTTTCCGACGATGCGACGGATCGTCCGCAACCTGTTGAAGGAACTGGGCTATTCGAACGTCGACGAGGCAGAGGACGGGCTCGCCGGCCTCGCCCGGCTGCGCGGCGGCACCTATGACTTCGTGATCTCCGACTGGAACATGCCGAACCTCGACGGCCTGGCGATGCTGAAGGAAATCCGCGCGGACGCGGCGCTCACCCACCTGCCGGTGCTGATGGTGACCGCGGAGTCGAAGAAGGAAAACATCATCGCGGCCGCGCAGGCGGGTGCGAGCGGCTACGTGGTGAAACCGTTCACGGCGGCGACCCTCGACGAGAAGCTGAACAAGATCCTCGAAAAAATGGCGAAGGCCGGGAGCTGATGTGAACGAGCCGATCAACGCAGCGCTCGCGGAGACCGACTTCGCCGCAGACAGCCATGCCGACGCCGCCGATCTGGCGAGCGACCGGATCCTTGCCCGCATCGGCGTGCTGACCCGGACGCTGCGCGATTCGATGCGCGAGCTGGGGCTCGACAAGCACGTCGAGAAGGCGGCGGAGGTGGTGCCGGACGCGCGTGACCGGCTGCGTTACGTGGTCGCGATGACGGAGCAGGCGGCGGAACGGGTGCTGACCGCGATCGAGATCGCCAAGCCGGTGCAGGAGCGTCTCCAGACCGAGGCCGACGCGCTTGATGCGCGCTGGGCCAAGTGGTACGAGACGCCGATCGAGCGCGCGGAAGTCCGCGAGCTGATGAACGACACCCGCGCGTTCCTGCGCGCGCTGCCGGTCGCGACCCGCGCGACCAACGAGCAGCTGCTGGAGATCATGCTCGCGCAGGATTTCCAGGATCTGACCGGGCAGGTGATCAAGAAGATCATGGACATGGTCTACCTGATCGAACAGCAGCTGCTCGGCGTGCTGATCGAGAATATCGCGCCGGAGCGGCGCGAGCAGTTCGCGGCCACGGCCGCGGCGCTCGCCGCCGAACAGGTGATGAGCAGCACCGGCAGCCCCGAATCGCTGCTGAACGGCCCGCAGATCAACCCCGAGGGCAAGACGGACGTGGTCAAGGATCAGGCGCAGGTCGACGACCTGCTCGCGAGCCTCGGCTTCTGATCCGTCACGGATTGAAACAGATTCGATCGGGGTAAATTGTTTTTTTGACACCCGCGGCAGGCATACTACGATGCACGTTTGCCGGCCGTCGCTTTCTATTGGCTTTCACCGAGTTGTACCGGGGCGCCGCGCGCGGTTGCTGGAACGCAGTCTGATTGTGGAAGGGGGATGCGGTGAAATCGATTCGAACTGGCCGGATCGCCGCGCTCGCGGCGGCCGGCATGCTGGGCGCCGCGAGCGCCGGCCCGGCCTGCGCCGCGCTCGGCGGCGCGCCCATGACGCCGCCGGCGGCGGACAACGCCGCCAAGGTGCGGCTCCTGCAACGCTCGGCGCAGGCGAGCCTGCGCGCCTCGGGCGTCGCCGCGGCGGCGCCCGGCGCCAATTACACGGTGCGCGAGACCACGCTCGGTTCGGGCACGGTGGTTCGCGAATACCTGGCGGGCGACGGCACGGTGTTCGCGCTCTCATGGCGCGGCCCGGTCGTCCCGGACCTGAGCGATTTGCTCGGCCCCTATTTTCCGCAACTCGTCGACGGCGCCCGGGTGACCCAGCTGGTGCACGGCGTGCGTGCGCCGGTGGCGGTCGACGCCGACAACCTCGTCGTGCACACGGGCGGCCACATGGGCGCGTTCTCCGGGCAGGCGTGGCTGCCGCAGGCGTTGCCCGCGGGCTTCACCGGCAACGACATCCAGTGACGAGGGGAGATCGATCTTGCGCTTTCATCACACCCTGAGCCGCCGGCTCCTCGCGCTCGGCCTCGCGGCCGCCACCGCGCTCGTCGTCGCGGCCTGCGGCGGCGGCGACGGCAACAATCCCACCGTGTCGATGAACACCGGCACCGGCAGCGGCAACACCCAGGTCGGCGGCGGCAACGGTTCGAGCAGCGGCAACGGCTCGAATCAGGTCACGATCTCGGTCAATTCGGGCCTCGCGAACGTCGTCAACATGCCGACCGTCAGCCTGACGATCTGCGCGCCCGGTTCGTCGACGGTCTGTCAGGTGGTCCCGAACGTGCTGGTCGACACCGCCTCCTACGGGGTGCGGATCGTCGCGTCGGCGATTTCGGGCGTCAGCGGCAGCCTGCCCACGAGCAACGCGAACAGCGGCGGCCAGCTCGCCGAGTGCGGCAAGTTCGTGTCCAGCTACACCTGGGGCTCGGTGCGCACCGCCAACGTGCAGATCGGCGGGCAGGTCGCCAGCTCGCTGCCGATCCAGCTGATCGGCGACCTCGGCACCTCGAACGTGCCCAGCTCGTGCACCAACAACGGCCGCCTCAGCTCGGGGAACACCGCACAGGCGCTCGGCGCGAACGGCATCCTGGGCATCGGGCCCGCGCCCTACGATTGCGGCGTGAACTGCGCGACCTCGAGCACCTACAGCAACTACTACGCGTGCACGGGCAGCACGTGCCAGGTCACGACGGCGAGCCTCACGCAGCAGGTCGCGAATCCGGTGCCGAACTTCCCGAGCAACAACAACGGCGTGATCGTGTCGATGGGCACGCCGTCGGGCGGCGCGGCGAGCGGCACGCTGACCTTCGGCATCGGCAGCCCGCCGACGACCGTGCTCCACACCGATACCGCGGGCGACATGACCGGCACCTTCAACGGCGCCGCGATGAGCCAGGTGTTCTTCGACACCGGGTCGAACGCGTACTTCTTCGGCGTGACGTCGAACCCGACGTTGCCGCTGTGCAGCGGCAACAACGCGTTCTACTGCCCGTCGAGCACGACCACGCTGGCCGCGACCGTCACCGGGCTCGGCGCCAACGAGCAGGCCTCGCTGTCCGTGACCGCCGCGAACGCGAACGCGCTGTTCAACACGGGCGGCTATGCGCTCGTGAACCTGGCCGGCCCGTTCGGCAACGCGTCGACGCTCGACTTCGGCATGCCGTATTTCTACGGCCGCGCGCTGTACTTCGGCATGGATCTGACCGCCAGCGGCGGCGCGGCGCCTTACGTCGGCTTCTAGCGCGGCAGGCGGCGCAGCCACGCAACAGGGCGCGAGAAATCGCGCCCTTTTTTATTGGCGGCTTGCGTTGCGGTGCAGCGCCTATGCTCGACAAGTGGCCGCCGGGTGGCGGTCGCATGACGAACGAGGAGGTACGCGATGAGCGAGCGGATCCAGCGCATCACCCCATTCCTGTGGTTCGACCACGGCGCGGAGACGGCGGCGAACCAGTACGTATCGGTGTTCGACAATGCGCGCATCACGCGCGTCGTCCGCTACGGCAAGGACGCGGCGCGCGCGAGCGGCCAGCCCGAGGGCAGCGTGATGACGGTTGCGTTCGAACTGGACGGGCAGGCATTTGCCGCGATCAACGGCGGCCCGGTGTTCCGGTTCACGCCGGCGGTGTCGTTCATGGTCAATTGCGACGACCAGGCGGAGATCGATCACTTCTGGCGAGCGCTGTCCGCGGGCGGCGATCCCGCCGCGCAGCAGTGCGGCTGGCTCAAGGATCGCTTCGGCGTGTCGTGGCAGATCGTGCCGGCCGGGCTGTCGGCCTGGCTTGACGATCCGGATCACGCGCGCGGCGCGCGCGTGATGCAGGCGCTGCTGACCATGAAGAAGATCGAGATCAAGCCTTTGCTGCAGGCGGCGGCGGGCTGAGCCGACGCCCGCTTCGGCGCGGCGGCCCGCCCGGGCCGCTTCGCGCCGTCGCGTCGCTGGCCCCCCACCTTCGTCCGCCCCCCGGACAGGTCCGATTCCCGGAATTACCCCCCTTTCCCCGCTTTCCTCGACCGATCGCCGGTTGACGGCTGAATGAATAATCGATGTCACTGGCAAAGCGGCATCCCGCCGCGTCCCACCGGAGGCTCCGTGGCAGAGGAGAGCGATCTCGAGAAGACCGAAGCCGCCACTCCCAGGCGCCGCGAAAAGGCGCGCGAGGAGGGGCAGGTCGCGCGTTCGCGCGAGCTGGCTTCGTTCGCTCTGCTCGCGGCGGGGTTCTACGGCGCGTGGCTGCTGGCCGCCCCGAGCGGCGCGCACCTGCAGACGATGCTGCGCGGCGCGTTCACGTTCGACCGCGCGAGCGCGTTCGATACGCACCGGATGCTGTCGAGCGCCGGGGTCGCGAGCCTCGAAGGGCTCTACGCGATCGCGCCCGTGCTGGCGCTGACGGGCCTCGCGGCGCTGCTCGCGCCGATGGCGCTCGGCGGCTGGCTGGTGTCGTCGAAGAGCCTCCAACTGAAATTCGACCGGCTGAACCCGATCTCCGGGCTCGGCCGGATGTTCTCGATCCAGGGCCCGATCCAGCTCGGCATGTCGCTCGCGAAGACGATCGTCGTCGGCGGAATCGGCGGCGTGGCGATCTGGCGCAGCAAGGAAGAACTGCTCGGTCTCGCGATCCAGCCGCTCGACGCCGCGCTGATCGACGCGCTGCACCTGATCGCGGTGTGCTGCGGCTACACGGTGGCGGGCATGCTGGTGGTCGCGGGGATCGACGTGCCGTACCAACTCTGGCAGTACAACAAGAAGTTGCGCATGACCAAGGAAGAAGTGAAGCGCGAGCATCGCGAGAACGAAGGCGATCCGCATGTGAAGGGCCGGATTCGCGCGCAGCAGCGCGCGCTCGCGCGGCGCCGCATGATGACCAACGTGCCGACCGCCGACGTGGTCGTCACCAACCCGACCCATTTCGCGGTCGCGCTCAAGTACACCGACGGCGAGATGCGCGCGCCGAAGGTCGTCGCGAAGGGCGTGAACCTCGTCGCGGCGCGGATCCGCGAGCTGGCGGTCGAGCACCGCGTGCCGTTGCTCGAAGCGCCGCCGCTCGCGCGTGCGCTGTATCACAACGTCGATCTTGAACGCGAGATTCCGGGGCCGCTGTACTCGGCCGTCGCGGAAGTGCTCGCATGGGTGTACCAGCTGCGCCGGTTCCGCGCGGAAGGCGGGGACTGGCCGGAAACGCCGGTCGACCTGCCGGTGCCCGCCGAGCTGGACAAGGGCGCGACGGTCGCCGACGACGAGGCGCGCGAGGAAGCCGCGGACGCGCTGGGCGCGGCCGGCCGTGACGGGAGCGCCGCATGAACATGCCCGCCGGACTCCTCGGAAAACGCGCGCAGATGTTCGACAGCGCGAACCTGCGCGCGCTCGCCGGCCCGATCCTGATCTGCATGATCCTCGGCATGATGATCCTGCCGCTGCCGCCGCTGCTGCTGGATCTGCTGTTCACGTTCAACATCGCGCTGTCCGTGATGGTGCTGCTCGTCAGCATGTACACGATGAAGCCGCTCGATTTCGCGGCGTTCCCGAGCGTGCTGCTGTTCTCGACGCTGCTGCGCCTGTCGCTGAACGTCGCCTCGACCCGCGTCGTGCTGCTCGAAGGCCACACCGGCCCGGACGCGGCCGGGCAGGTGATCGAGGCGTTCGGTCACTTCCTGGTCGGCGGCAACTTCGCGGTCGGGATCGTGGTGTTCGTGATCCTGATGATCATCAACTTCATGGTGATCACGAAGGGCGCGGGGCGGATCGCCGAAGTGTCGGCGCGCTTCACGCTCGATGCGATGCCCGGCAAGCAGATGGCGATCGACGCCGACCTGAACGCCGGCCTCATCAATGAGGAACAGGCGCGCAAGCGCCGTACGGCGGTCGCGCAGGAAGCCGAGTTCTACGGCTCGATGGACGGCGCGTCGAAGTTCGTGCGCGGCGACGCGATCGCGGGCCTGATCATCATGGCGATCAACGTGATCGGCGGGCTGATCGTCGGGATGGTCCAGCACGACATGACGTTCGCGGCGGCCGGCACCAACTACACGCTGCTCACGATCGGCGACGGCCTCGTCGCGCAGATCCCGTCGCTCGTGATCTCCACGGCGGCGGGCGTGATCGTGTCGCGCGTCGCGACCGACGAGGACATCGGCACGCAGATCACCGGCCAGCTGTTCACGAACCCGCGCGTGCTGATGATCACCGGCGTCATCATCGTGATGATCGGCCTGATTCCGAACATGCCGCACTTCGCGTTCCTGCTGCTCGGCAGCGGGTCGATCTGGCTGTCGCGCACCATGACCAAGCGCGAAGAGGCGAAGAAGGCGGCCGGCATCGTCACCGATATCGCCCCGCCCGCCGCGCTGCCGGCGGACAGCCACGAGGCGACCTGGGAGGACGTGACGCTGATCGACACGCTCGGCCTCGAAGTCGGCTACCGGCTGATCCCGCTCGTCGACAAGAACAGCGACGGCGAGCTGCTCAAGCGGATCAAGAGCATCCGCAAGAAGTTCGCGCAGGAAATCGGCTTCCTGCCGCCCGTGATCCATATCCGCGACAACCTCGAACTGCGGCCGAACGGCTATCGGATCGCGCTGAAGGGCGTCGAGGTCGGGTTCGGCGAGGCTTATCCGGGCCAGTGGCTCGCGATCAATCCGGGCCAGGTGACGGCCGCGCTGCCGGGCGCGCCGACCCAGGATCCCGCGTTCGGGCTGCCCGCCGTGTGGATCGACACCACGCTGCGCGAACAGGCCCAGGTCTACGGCTATACGGTGGTCGACGCGAGCACCGTGGTCGCGACCCACCTCAACCATCTGGTCGTGCAGCACGCGGCGGAGCTGCTCGGCCGCCAGGAAGTGCAGGCGCTGATCGAGCGCACCGGCAAGGATGCGCCCTCGCTCGTCGAGGACCTCGTGCCGAAGACGATCTCGATCACGACGCTGCAGAAGGTGCTGCAGAACCTGCTCGACGAAGGCGTGCCGATCCGCGACATGCGCACCATCATCGAGGCGGTGTCGGAGCAGGCGGGCCGCCTGACCGACGCGTACGACCTGACCGCCGCGGTGCGCCTCGCGCTCGGCCGCGCGATCACCCAGCAATGGTTCCCGGGCGCCGGCGAAATGCAGGTGATGGGACTCGATTCGAATCTGGAGCGGGTGCTGTCGCAGGCGCTCGCCACGGGCGCGAACCCGGGCCTCGAACCGGGGCTCGCGCACACGCTGCTGGTCGGCACGCAGGAAGCGATGCTGCGCCAGCAAAACATGGGGCTGCCGCCCGTGCTGCTCGTGCAGCACGCGCTGCGCGCGATGCTCGCGCGCTTCCTGCGCCGCAGCCTGCCGCAACTGAAAGTGCTGTCCTACGCCGAAGTGCCGGATACCCGCACGATCAAAGTCGTCAACGTCATCGGGAGTAACGCTTGAACATCCGCAAATTCACCGGCCCTACGAGCCGCGACGCGCTGCGACTCGTGCGCGAGGCGCTGGGCCCCGATGCCGTCGTGCTGTCGAACCGGACGCTCGACGACGGCACGGTCGAGATCGTCGCGCTCGCGGACGCCGAGCTTGCCGCGATTGCGCCGCCGGCCGCTGCCGTGCGGGCCGCTGCCGCGCGGGCCGCGGCCGGGTCGGCCCTTGCCGCGCCGGCCGCCTCCCTGCCGGGCTTCGCCGCGCCGGCCGAGCCACCCGGCGCCGCCGGCTTGCCGCGGACGGGCGCCAATCCGTATGCGAACGGCGGCCTGCCGGATGTGTTTTCGTCGGTGTTCGGCGCGAGCGTCGAGGCCGCGCCGGCCGCTGCCGCGCCCGCCGCGCCGTCGGAGCCCGCGCCGTGGCTCGTCGAGCACGCGAAGCGCCTGACCCGGCAGCGCGACGAACTGGTCGCGCGGCCGCGCGCCTCCGCCGCGGCGTCCGCGCCGGCTGCCGCTGCCGCCGCCGCCGACGCCGACGCCGGCGCGCCGGCCAATCCGCCCGAGTGGGCGCGTGACCTGGTGCAGAACGTCGCGCGCCGTGCGGCGGCCGAGGCGACGCCCGCGCGGCGCGCCGACGACGCGCCGCGCCAGAACGCCGAGCGCCTGTCCGATGCGGCGGCCGCGGCGGTGGCCGACGCCGTGAAGGCGCGTATCGAGCGCATCGTCAACGACACCGTGATGCACGAGCTGAGCTCGCTGCGCGGCATGATGGAAGAGCAGTTCGCGGGCCTGATGTGGAACGATCGCCAGCGCCGCAACCCGGTGCACGGCGCGCTGACCAAGCATCTGTTCGCGGCGGGTTTTTCCGCGCAGCTGGTGCGCATGATCGTCGACAACCTGCCGGACGGCGACGAGTCGGACAGCTTCGACGCGGCGTCCGAATGGGCGCGCTCGGTGCTGGCCGCGAACCTGCCGGTGCTGGAAAGCGAGGATGCGCTGATGGAGCGCGGCGGCGTGTTCGCGCTGATGGGACCGACGGGCGTCGGCAAGACCACCACCACCGCGAAGCTGGCGGCGCGCTGCGTGATGCGCTTCGGCGCGAGCAAGGTCGCGCTGCTGACGACCGACAGCTACCGGATCGGCGGCCACGAGCAACTGCGCATCTTCGGCAAGATCCTCGGCGTGCCGGTGCATGCGGTGAAGGACGGCGGCGACCTGCAGCTCGCGCTGACCGAACTGCGCAACAAGCACATCGTGCTGATCGACACGATCGGCATGAGCCAGCGCGATCGCACGGTATCCGACCAGATCGCGATGCTGCACGGCGCGGACACGCCGGTGCAGCGCCTGCTGCTGCTGAACGCGACGAGCCACGGCGACACCCTCAACGAAGTCGTGCAGGCCTACCGCAGCGCGGCGGGCCAGCCCGACCTCGCGGGCTGCATCCTGACCAAGCTGGACGAAGCCACCCATCTCGGCGGCGTGCTGGACACGGTGATCCGCTACAAGCTGCCGGTCCACTACGCATCGACCGGCCAGAAGGTGCCGGAGAACCTGTACGTCGCCACCCGTAAATTCCTGCTGAAGAGCGCGTTCTGCGTACCGCGCGACGGCTCGCCCTTCGTGCCGCAAGACGAAGACATGCCGTCGCTGCTGGCCGCGCTGACCGCCCGCTCGAGCGCCGAGCTCCATGAGGTGCGATTTGGATAAACGCATGACCGATCAGGCTGAAGGCTTGCGGCGTCTGCTCGCCGGCCGCTCGTCGCGCGTCGTCGCGGTGACGGGCGGCCCGGCGGGGGTCGGCTGCACCTCGACGGTGGTGAATCTGGCGGCCGCGCTCGCGGCGCTCGGCAAGGACGTGCTCGTGGTCGACGAGCGCGCCGACGTTCATTCGGTGGCGGCGACGCTGTGCGGCGCGTGGCTGCGCGAAGGCGAGCCGGTGCGCCACGAGCTGGGCTTCTCGGTGCTCGGCGCCGCGCGGCTCGCCCGCGCCGGCTACGCCGAGCACGATCCCGCGGAGTGGCTCGACAACGCGGCGGACATCGTGCTGGTCGATGCGCAGCTCGACGCGCACGGCGCGTTCTCGCCGCTCGCGCGCGACGCGCACGACGTGCTGGTGGTGATGCGGGTGGCCGCGCAGTCGATCACCGAGGCGTACGCGTGCATGAAGCGGCTTCATTACGCGCATGCGGTCGCGCAGTTCCGCGTGCTGATGAATCACGTGCAAAGCCGCGCGGACGCGAAGGCCGCGTACGACAACCTCGCGGGCGTCGCCGGGCGTTATCTGGCGGTGTCGCTGTCGGAGGCGGGCTGCGTGGGGGTCGATCCGCTCGTCGAGCATGCGCGCGAGCTGGAGCGCACGGTGGTGGACGCGTTCCCGACCGCGGCGGCCGCGCGCGATTACCGGCAGATCGCGTCCGATCTGCTGTATTGGCCATTGCGTCCGGGGCCGGGCGCGGGTCGGGTCCGGGCGGGCAATCCGGCGTTTGAGCGGGGTGCGGCGCAGGCCGCATGAATGTCACAGGCAAGAGAGGGCATGATGTACAACGCTCAAGGAAAGATATCCCAGGACGAAGTGTTGACGCAGTACGCGCCGCTCGTGCGGCGGCTGGGTCTGCAACTGGTCGCGAAGATGCCGGCGAGCGTGGATCTCGATGATCTGATCCAGGCCGGCATGATCGGCCTGCTCGATGCGGCGGGCCGCTACAAGGAAGACCAGGGGGCGCAGTTCGAGACCTACGCGACGCAGCGGATCCGCGGCGCGATGCTCGACGAGCTGCGCAGCAACGACTGGCTGCCGCGCAGCCTGCGCAAGACCTCGCGCGAAGTCGAGCATGCGGTGCACCAGGTCGAGCAGCAGCTCGGCCGGCCGGCGAGCGAGACCGAGATCGCGGAGCACATGCAGATGCCGCTCGACGAATTCCAGTCGATGCTGCAGGACCTGCATGGCAGCCAGCTGATTTACTACGAGGATTTCGACCGTTCGGCCGACGACGAGCCGTTCCTCGACCGCTACCGGGTCGACCATGCCGACCCGCTGTCGGCGCTGCTCGACGACCACCTGCGCAACGCGCTCGTGGAGGCGATCGAGCGCCTGCCGGAGCGCGAGAAGCTGCTGATGTCGCTGTACTACGAACGGGGCCTGAACCTGCGCGAGATCGGCGCGGTGCTCGAGGTCAGCGAGTCGCGCGTGTGCCAGTTGCACAGCCAGGCGGTTGCCCGGCTGCGCGCGCGGCTGCGCGAACAGGCCTGGGTCGGCGCCGAGCACTGAGCGGTCGGACCGCGATCGGTCGGGCCGCGCATGGTCGGGCCGCGTATGGTCGGCGTGCGATCGGGCGGAAAACTTCATTCCGATTTGCTACAATCCTCCCTCGTTTCCGAGGAGCGTTGCGACGGGCTCGGTCCCGCCAGGCTCGGAAACCTTCAATGAGCGGCCGCGCGATGCGCACGGCCGCGACCTGAACGGCGCTCACGTCACAATTTTCTAGAACTTACTTAGAAAGGAGGGCGTGATGAACGCCGCTGTCATCGATTCCAATTCCTCGAAAGACTACCTCGTCGCCGACATGAGCCTTGCCGCCTGGGGCCGCAAGGAGCTGAACATCGCCGAGACGGAAATGCCCGGCCTCGTGCAGATCCGCGACGAATACAAGGCGCAGCAGCCGCTCAAGGGCGCGCGCATCGCCGGTTCGCTCCACATGACGATCCAGACGGGCGTGCTGATCGAGACGCTGAAGGCGCTCGGCGCCGACGTGCGCTGGGCCTCGTGCAACATCTTCTCGACCCAGGATCACGCGGCCGCCGCGATCGTCGAAGCCGGCACGCCGGTGTTCGCGTTCAAGGGCGAGTCGCTCGACGAGTACTGGGAATACGCGCACCGCATCTTCGAATGGCCGAACGGCGAATTCGCCAACATGATCCTCGACGACGGCGGCGACGCCACGCTGCTGCTGATCCTGGGCGCGAAGGCCGAGAAGGACCGCTCGGTGATCGCCAAGCCGACCAACGAGGAAGAAGTCGCGCTGTACAAGTCGATCGCCGCGCACCTCGAGGTCGACGGCAGCTGGTACTCGACGCGCCTCGCGCACATCAAGGGCGTGACGGAAGAAACCACCACCGGCGTGCACCGTCTGTACCAGATGGAAAAGGACGGCCGCCTGCCGTTCCCGGCGTTCAACGTCAACGATTCGGTCACGAAGTCGAAGTTCGACAACCTGTACGGCTGCCGCGAATCGCTGGTCGACGGCATCAAGCGCGCGACCGACGTGATGATCGCGGGCAAGGTCGCGGTGGTCGCGGGCTACGGCGACGTGGGCAAGGGCTGCGCGCAGTCGCTGCGCGGCCTGGGCGCGACCGTGTGGGTCACTGAAATCGATCCGATCTGCGCGCTGCAGGCGGCGATGGAAGGCTACCGCGTCGTGACGATGGAATACGCGGCGGACAAGGCCGACATCTTCGTGACGGCGACCGGCAACTACCACGTGATCGGCCACGACCACATGAAGGCGATGCGTCACAACGCGATCGTCTGCAACATCGGTCACTTCGACTCGGAAATCGACATCGCGTCGACGCGCCAGTACGAGTGGGAAAACATCAAGCCGCAGGTCGACCACATCATCTTCCCGGACGGCAAGCGCGTGATCCTGCTGGCCGAAGGCCGCCTCGTGAACCTCGGCTGCGCGACCGGCCACCCGTCGTTCGTGATGTCGAACTCGTTCGCCAACCAGACGCTCGCGCAGATCGAGCTGTTCACGCGCGGCGAGCAGTACGAGAACAAGGTGTACGTGCTGCCGAAGCACCTCGACGAGAAGGTCGCGCGCCTGCACCTCGCGCGCATCGGCGCGAACCTGACCGTGCTGTCGGACGACCAGGCTTCGTACATCGGCGTCGCGAAGGAAGGCCCGTTCAAGCCGAACCACTACCGCTATTAAGGTTCGCGTCCCGCCCGCGCCCCCCGGATGGTCCGCCGTCCGGGGGGCGCGGGCGGATTCCGCCGTCGGGGCGGCGGCGCGCGGCCTGCATCCCAACCGCACAAGGAGTTTTTCATGACCGTGATTCTGACCTGGGTGATCAACGCGCTCGCGCTGCTGATCATCACCTACCTGGTGCCGTCGATTCACATCAAGAGTTTCGGCACCGCGTTGATCGTCGCGGTCGTGCTGGGCCTCATCAACACGATCATCCGGCCGGTGTTGATCCTGCTCACGCTGCCCGTGACGATCGTCACGCTCGGCGTGTTCATCCTGGTCGTGAACGCGTTGTGCTTCTGGTTCGCCTCGTCGTTGCTGAAGGGCTTCGAGGTGTCGGGATTCTGGTCCGCGTTCTTCGGCTCGATCCTGTACAGCATCGTGTCGTGGCTGCTGTCCGCCCTGATCTTCGGCCAACGCAATCTCGGCTGACCAGGGATCTTCCTGAATCATGAACCCGATCGAACTCTCGTTTGAATTCTTTCCGCCCAAGACGGCGGAAGGCGTCGACAAGCTGCGTGCGACCCGCGCGCAGCTGATGCCGCTCAAGCCGAAATTCGTCTCCGTGACGTTCGGCGCGGGCGGCTCGACGCAGCAGGGCACGCTCGACACCGTGATCGACATGCAGCGGGACGGCCTCGTGGCCGCGCCGCACCTGTCGTGCATCGGCTCGTCGAAGGACAGCCTGCGGGCGATTCTCGATCAGTACCGCTCGCACGGCATCCGTCACGTGGTCGCACTGCGCGGCGACCTGCCGTCGGGCATGGGCGAGGTGGGCGAGCTGCGCTATGCGTCCGAACTCGTCAGTTTCATCCGCGCCGAGCATGGCGACTGGTTCCGGATCGAGGTGGCCGCGTATCCGGAATACCATCCGCAAGCCCGTTCGCCGAAGCAGGATCTCGAGAATTTCGCGCGCAAGGTGAAGGCCGGCGCGAATTCGGCGATCACCCAGTACTTCTTCAACGCGGACGCCTATTTCCGCTTCGTCGACGACGTGCGCAAGCTCGGCGTCGACGTGCCGATCGTACCGGGCATCATGCCGATCACGAACTTCTCGCAGCTGATGCGCTTCTCGGAGATGTGCGGCGCGGAAGTGCCGCGCTGGGTCGCGCGCCGGCTCGAAAGCTTCGGCGACGATCGCGATGCGATCCGCGCGTTCGGCGCGGACGTCGTCACGGGGCTGTGCCAGCGGCTGCTCGATGCGGGCGTGTCGGGCCTGCATTTCTACACGCTGAACAACGCGGCCGCCACCAGGACGGTCTGCGAGCGCCTGGGGCTCTAGCGCCGGGCGCGCCGGGCCGGTGCGGGTCGCGCCGGTGCGGGCGGTCACTGAAGAGGCGAGCCTGGCTCGCCTCTTTTTTTATCGGCGGCGCTCAGCGCTGCGCCGGCGCGAGCGGGGGCCGCTTGTCGAACCAGGGCCGGGCCTGTTCGAACTGACGCGCGAGCCGCAGCAGCAGCGCGTCGTCGCCGTGGCGTGCGACGAACTGCGCGCCCACCGGCAGCCCGCGCGCGGTCCAGTACAGCGGCACCGACATCGCCGGCTGGCCGGTCAGGTTGAACAGCTCGGTGCAGCCCGCCCATTCGAACGCGCGCGTCGACGACTGCGCGAGCATCCGCTTGAGGAGCGGCCGGATCGGCAGCACGCCGAGGAGCCGCAGCTGGAAGGTTTCGAACGGCGTCGGACACATCGCGCCGATCTTGATCGGCGGCGCGGCCAGCGACGCGCACAGCACCACGTCGTAGCGCGCGCACGCGCTCGCGACCGCGACGGTGATCTGTTTCTGCAGTTCCAGCATGTCCGGCAGCCGCGCGCGCGCGAGCCGGCGGCCGACCTCGGCCATCGCCCAGGAGGCCGGCTCGAATTCGCTGCGGCGCGGCGCGCGCCCCGTCACCTGCTGCGCGCCGAGCACCGCTTCCTCGGCGACGGTCGCCCACAGCGTCAGGAAGACCTCCGCCGCCTGCGCGAAATCGATCCGCAGCGCGGCCGGCTCGACATGATGGCCGAGCGACGCGGCGAGCGCGGCGGCGTCGTCGAGCGCCGCGCGCACGTCGGGCGACAGCGCCGCCGCGAACATCGGCTCGGTGACGAGGCCGATCCGCAGCGGCCCGGGCGCGGCGTCGAGCGCGCCGAGGAAGCTGTCCGCGGCGCCGGGGAGGCGGCCGGTCGTGAGGTCGAGCAGCAGCGCGCTGTCGCGCACGCTGCGCGAGACCGCATGTTCGACCACCAGCTCGCCCGTGATCGGCAGCGGCGCGAGCGCGGGGTGTCGCGACGGCTTGAGGCCGAACAGCCCGCAGCACGACGCGGGGATCCGGATCGAGCCGCCGCCGTCCGATCCGTGCGCGAGCGGGACGATGCCGGCCGCGACCGCCGCCGCCGCGCCGCCGCTCGATCCGCCGGGCGTATGGTCGAGACTCCACGGATTGCGGCACGGGCCGAACAGCGCCGGCTCGGTATACGGCATCTGGCCGAATTCCGAGGTGTTGGTCTTGCCGAAGATATTGAGGCCGGCCGCGCGGCTGCGCGCGATCAGCGGCGAATCGGCGGACGGGATGAAGTAGCGGTAGTGGCGGCTGCCCATCGACAGCGGCAGGCCGGCCACCGCCGAACCGAGGTCCTTGACGAGGTAGGGCACGCCCGCGAGCGGCCCGTCGAGCGCGCCGGCCCGGGTCGCGCGCTCGCGCGCCGCTTCGTAGTCGCGCAGCACGATCGCGTTGAGCGCCGGATTGAGCGCTTCGGCGCGGCCGATCGCCGCGTCGAGCAGCTCGCGCGCGCTGGCCTTGCGCTGCGCGACCAGCTCCGCGAGCCCGATCGCGTCGTGCGCCAGATAGTCGGGATCCACCGTCGGTCACCCCCGTTGTGACGATTGGCGAGCGCCGCGCGCCGGCCGTGCGGCCGGCGCGCGGCCGGCTTACAGATGCTCGGCGAGGAAGCTCAGCGTGCGGCCGTGCGCGAGCGCGGCGGCGCGCTGGTGGTAGGAGGCGCGGTCGGTGCAGTTGAAGCCGTGTTCGGCGTCCGGGTACAGGTGGAAGGCCGCGTTCGCGCGGCCGGCGAACGCCTGCCGCACCTGGTCGACCGCCTCGGGCGGAATGCCGTGGTCGTGGCCCGCGTAGTGGAACACGATCGGCTGGGCGACCTTGCCGGCGACGTCGAGATGGTTCTGGATGCCGCCGCCGTAGTAGGCGACGGCCGCGTCGACCGAACCGGCCGCGGCGGCCAGATAGACGAGCCGGCCGCCGAAGCAGTAGCCGATCGCGGCGAGCTTGCCGTCGACCTCGGGCCGCGCGCGCAGCGCGGCGGCCGCCGCGCCGAGATCGGCCACCGCGAGGCCGACGTCGGTCTTCTGCAGTAGTTCGATGCCCTTGTCACGGTCCGCGCCGTCGTAGGTCAGTTCGACGCGCGGCTGGGTGCGCCAGAACACGTCCGGCGCGAGCGCGACATAGCCGTCCGCCGCGTACTGGTCCGCGACCGCGCGGATATGGCTGTTGACGCCGAAGATTTCCTGGACGATGAGGACGGCGGGCCCCTTGCCGCGTTTCGGCAGCGCAAGGTAGCCACCGAAGCTGTCGCCGCCGGTGGGGATGTCGATCCATTGGGAAGCCATGCAGATCTCCTGGCAGGCGGAGCCGGTCGGCTCCGAGATTGAGTGAAAAAGGCGCGCGTCAGTGTGCCATCAATCGGGCGCGGTTGCAGTCGACGCACGGGGCCCGCGCCGCGCGACGCCGGCCGGGCGGATCTGGATCCGTTTCGAATGCCGCATCGCCTCCGTTTCAGGCGTCGCGATCACGCATGCCTCGACTTGTCCGCCGGCCATGCCGTTCGCCGCGCGGGCGGCGACGGCGAGCGTGATTCGCGCCGCGATGGCGCGGCGTCGGACGCCGGCACGCTCGGCTGCCAGGGCGGCGCGTCGTGCCGATGGACCTGTTCGCGGTCGAGGCGGGGGCCGCGCGCGGTCAGGCTGTTCGCGTTGCCCGAGAGGACGCCCGGCGACGCGACCGTGCAGCGCGCCTGTTGCGATCGATCCGCTGCGCGCGGTTGTCGGCTTGCCACCCGGCGCGCCGCTCGACACGCCACGCGGTTCGCGCGGTTCGTGCTCGGCGTGCTCGCGCGCGAACGAGGGCGACGACCGGTCGCTGCGGATCGGATGGAGCATGACGCTCGGCCGGCGACGCGGCGCGGCGCGCTCGAGTGCTGCGTTCGCCGACACGGCGGCCGGCGAATGGCGAGACGCGCTCGGGGCGGCATGTTCGTTCGAGCGGCGCGCGACGCCGCTTGCAGCCGTTGGGGATGGCTGAATTATTTCAGCGCGAAGCGCTTGATTCGAAACATTAACGGTGGGCAATTCTTATATTAATGTCGCCTTTCATTTCGTATCCTAATCAGCGGAAACCCTTATCCAACGCAGGTTTCCGGCAATCTTTGCTGCGCCGCCATTGGTACTGGTCCCAGTTTCTTAAAAAAAATCCTGGAATTAATTTGATCACCTACACTTTCGCGCAAGTACGAGGGACGCCGGTCCGGCGGCCCGCGTGCTTGTGGCCAAGTGCATGAGTGATGCATCCGGCGCGCGTCAGTAACAGGCCCATGCGATGACGTGGGCGGCGGGGCACTGGCGACGACGTTTTCTGGGACCGAAACTGGAGACTTACATGACTATTAAGATGCCGAAGTTGTTGCCGATGGGTGCGGCAGCCATGCTGTTGGCCGCGGCCGCCACCAACGCGACGGCCGACCAGGTCGTCAAGATCGGCCACGTCGCGCCGCTGACGGGCGGGATTGCCCACCTGGGCAAGGACAATGAAAACGGCGCGCGCCTCGCCATCGAGGAAATCAACGCGAAGGGCCTGACGATCGGCGGCGAGAAGATCACGCTCCAGCTCGACGCGCAGGACGACGCGGCCGACCCGCGCACGGCCACGCAGGTCGCGCAGAAGCTGGTCGACGACAAGGTCGTCGCGGTGGTCGGCCACCTGAACTCCGGCACCTCGATCCCGGCATCGAAGATCTACAGCGACGCTGGCATCGTGCAGATCTCGCCGTCGGCGACCAACCCGGCCTATACGCAGCAAGGGTTCAAGACCACCTACCGCGTGGTGGCGACCGACGCGCAGCAGGGGCCGGCACTCGCGAACTACGCCCAGTCGAAGGGCATCAAGAGCGTGGCCGTGGTCGACGATTCGACCGCCTACGGCCAGGGTCTCGCCAACGAGTTCGAGAAGAAGGCGAAGGCGCTCGGGCTCAAGGTGATGTCGCACGATGCGACCAACGACAAGGCGGTCGACTTCCGCGCGATTTTGACCAAGATCAAGGGTGAGAATCCGGACGCGATCATGTACGGCGGCATGGATGCGACGGGCGGGCCGTTCGCGAAGCAGGCGAAGCAACTGGGCCTGCGCGCGAAGATCCTCGCGGGCGACGGCGTGTGCACCGAGCAGCTGTCCGATCTCGCGGGCGACGCGGCCGACAACGTGGTGTGCTCGCAGGCGGGCGCGGCGCTCGAGAAGATGCCGGGTGGTGCGGCGTTCCAGAACAAGTACCAGAAGCGTTTCGGCCAGCCGATCCAGATCTACTCGCCGTTCACCTATGACGCGGTCTACATCGTCGTCGACGCGATGAAGCGCGCGAACTCGGTCGATCCGGCGAAGATCCTGGCGGTGATGCCGGCCACGGACTACAAAGGCGTGATCGGCGAGACGGTGTTCGATGCGAAGGGCGATCTGAAGCACGGCATCATTTCGCTCTATGACTACAAGGGCGGCAAGAAGACGTTCCTCGACCAGGTGAAGATGTAATACCGGCGGCGACTCGCGAGGGAACGGGCGCGCATGCGGCAACGCATGCGCGCTTTGTTTTGGCGGCGCCGTTCAGATTCAGATCTTGAGGCGGCTGAGCACCTTGGGCGCGGCGACCGCGACGAGCGCCGCGCACAACGCGACGACCGACAGGCCGACAGGCAGGCTGGCCATCTGTGTGACCGCGCCGATCACGACCGGGCCGAACATCAGGCCGAAGTACGCGAGCCCCGCGACATGCGCGAGCCCTTCGGCCGCGTGGATGCCGGGCACGCGCGCGGCGGCGGCGAACAGCACCGGCATCATGTTCGCGAGGCCGAGCCCCATCAGCGCGAAACCGGTGAGCGTGGCGACCGCGTTGGGCAGCAAGAGCGCGCCGATCATCCCGGCGCAGGCGAGCGCGGCGCTCGCGAACACGAGCTGCGGCGCGCCGAAGCGGGCGCGGATCGCGTCGCCGCCGAAGCGCGCGGCGGCCATGCCGCCCGAGAACGCCGCATAGGCGGCGCTCGACAGCGCGGGCGTCGCGCCCACGATGTCGCGCATATAGACCGTCGCCCAGTCGTACATCGCGCCTTCGGCGATCAGCGCGACGAGTGCGATCGCGCCCAGCATCCACAGCGCGGGCGAGCGCCAGCGGCTCGCGTCGGCGTGGCCGTGCGCGGCGTCGGTGTGCGGCACGTGCGGCAGCACGGCGGGACAGGCGACGAGCAGGACCCCTGCGCTGACGAGCGCGGCGAGCGCGAGATGGACGGCGGGCGGCATGCCGGCTGACAGCAGCGCCCCGCCCGCGGCCGCGCCGGCCAGGCCGCCGATGCTGAACATGCCGTGCAGGGTGGAAATGATCGGCCGTCCGACCGCGATCTCGACCGCGCTGGCTTCGGCATTCATCGCCACGTCGAGCGTCGCCATCGAGAAACCGAACAGCGCCAGCAGCGCGAGCAGCAGCGGATAGGTGGGCACCACCAGGATCAGCGCCGCGCAGGCCGACATCGCGAGGCCGCCCGCGAGGCACGCGGTGCGGTTGCCGACGCGGGCGATCCAGCGCGCGTTGGTGGTCATCGCGACGATCGAGCCGGTCGCGACCGCGAGCAGCGCGTAGGACAGCAGCGCGGGGCTCAACGAGAAGCGGTCGCGCACGGTGGGCACGTGCACGCCCCACGAGGCGTACATCATGCCCGCGACGAAGAACAGGGCCATCGTCGCGTTGCGGGCGCGCAGGCGGGCGGGCATGGGAAGGCGGCGGTGAGCGGCGGGCGGGGCCGGCAGCTCGGAGGAAGCGGGATCGGACACAGGGAAGCTCGACGAAAAACGTGCGCTCGGGGCCGGCTGGCGGAGCGCTTGATGGAACCAGCGCCCGATTCTAGCGGAGCAGGGTGACGGGCGCTTGCGCACGGCCGCGAAGCGGGCGATGCTTTTCGCGATCGGTGGAGCGCCCGATGCCGGGGTGATCGCGCCAAGTTTCCGTCCCATGCAAGGATCTCACTTGAACATACCCGCCGCCCTGCCGCTTCATCTATTGCATCGCAACCTGCTCGGCACGCTCGCGACCCGGATGCGCGCACCCGAGGGCTATCCGTTTCCGACCGTCGTGCCGTACGCGCTCGACGCGCGGCACCGGCCGGTGATTCTCGTGAGCGGGCTCGCCGAGCACACCCGCAACCTCGATGACGATCCGTGCGCGGGGTTCCTCGTCGTGGACGGCCTCGGCACGGGCGCGAAGGCGCCGGGCGAGGTGCTGGAGGCGGCGCGCGCGACGCTGGTCGGGCGTTTCGAACGGGTCGACGACGACTCCTATCTGCGCGCGCGCTACCTGCGCTATCACCCGGACGCCGCGCGCTACGTCGCGCTCGGTGATTTCTCGTTCCGGGCGCTGGCGAGCGAGCGGATTCGCTATATCGGCGGGTTCGGCCGGATGGGCTGGGTCGAGGCGACGGCGCTCGACCCGCTCGCGCCGCTGTCGTTCGACGAGGAGCAGGCGCTATGGGCCTGCGCGGACGCGCTGCCGTCGCGGCGCGCGGACCTTGCCCTGCTGGGCGTGGATCGCCACGGCGCCGACTGGCGCTGCGGCGGGCGTCTGCTGCGCACGCCCTTCGATGCGCCGCAAGCGAGCGGCGCGGCGCTCGAAGCGGCGCTTCAAAATGTCGCAGTCACGAATTTTCACGCGTTCGATGCGGATCGCTAATTGATGGAGTGGGCGCGCATTGATTCTGCATTAACAAGATAAGACATCATGCCGGGATGCGGATCGCCACGAACCTTTCGTTTGATGAAAACTTTGATTTGCTTTTTACAAAGCAGTTGCGCGGCTTGAAAACTTAAAATGTGCACCGAATACCCCTAATGTTCGATCCTGGTAAGCGATAATTGAATACGCTGCCGGCGCTGGTCAAATTGAACAATCAAAACACAAATAACAACATTTATTTTCAGCCCGATCCGATTCCCGTCATTCTTTTCTGTGCTAACCTCTGTCCTCATTATCCGAGGCATCAATACATGTTAAATGGCGAACCGGCTCAAGACCGGCGTCGTTTGGTCAGATAAAAGGGAATTTATGTCTTCTTACAAGGACCTTCTCGCTCAGCGCGAGAAGCTGGAGAAGCAGATCGAAGAGGCGAAGTCGCGCGAATACGCGGAAGTGCTCAATGACGTGAAGCAGAAGATTGCCGATTATGGCTTTTCGCTCGTGGAACTGGGTCTGGGCCGCGGCAAGGCAGGCAAGGCGGGTCGTCCGCGTGCGGGCGTCGCTGCCAAGTATCGCGACCCGGAGAGCGGCGCAACCTGGTCGGGTCGCGGCAAGCCGCCCCGCTGGATCGCCGGCAAGAACCGCGAGCAATTCGCGATCTAAGCTTCTCGGGCATCGTCCGCCGCAAGGCGCGCAAGGGCTACGCCCCCCACGGGGTGCGTGGCCTTTTGTCTTTTCAGGCCGTGTCGCATCCGCCGAAACGCCGCGCGCCGATGCTGCCGGATTCGAAATGAAAATGCGTAGCATTTTCATAAGCGATTGATTTTACTGGTTTTTTCTTGTTGGCGACATACTCGCCGGCCGGCCGACTTGATAGAATCCCGGATATCAGCCAGCTAAATCCGGTATTTCATGTCCACATTTCCGAAAGACGATCCGAGTACCGAAAAGCAGGTCGTCGCCCGCAACAGCACATTCGTCAGCATCGTCGTGAATGTGGTGTTGTCCGCGTTGCAGATCGCAGTCGGCGTAATTGCACATTCTCAGGCCTTGATTGCCGACGGGGTCCACTCCTTATCCGATTTGGTCTCCGATTTCGTGGTCTTGATCGCGAACCGGCATAGCGGAGCCAAGCCGGATGCCGACCATAATTACGGTCATAGCCGCTATGAAACCGTCGCCGCGCTGTTTCTCGGCGCGATTCTGATTGCGGTCGGGGTCGGCATGCTGTGGCGCGCGGCGGAACGGATCGTCCATCTCGACGATATTCCGGCCGTGCATGCCAGTGCACTCGTCGTGGCGGTTATCGTACTGGTATCGAAAGAGGCGCTGTTTCGTTATATGTTGCGAGAAGCCCGGCGCGTGCGATCGGCCATGCTGGTCGCGAATGCCTGGCATGCGCGCTCCGACGCCGCGTCGTCGCTGGTGGTCGCGATCGGCATCATCGGCAGCCTGGCCGGCGTGAAGCTGCTCGATCCGATCGCCGCGGCGCTCGTCGGCTTCATGGTGGCGCGGATGGGCTGGACCTTCGGCTGGGATGCGCTGCAGGATCTGTCGGACCGCGCGCTCGACGACGACGCGGTCGCCGAGATCCGCGCACTGCTGGCCGCCACGCCCGGCGTGCGCGACGTGCACGACCTGCGCACCCGCAAGATGGGCGACCAGGCGCTCGTCGACGCCCATATCCTGGTCGATCCGCGGATCTCCGTGTCCGAGGGGCATTTCATCGCCGAATCGGCGCGCCTGCGCGCGCTGGGCGATTCGCGCGTCCTCGACGCGCTGATTCACGTCGATCCGGAAAACGATGCCGCGCGGCGCCCGGCGCTGGCTCTGCCGCTGCGCGCGCAGGTCACGGCGCAACTGGAAGCGGCGCTCGCGGACGCCGGTCTGCGGGCGCGGACGGTGAATCTGCACTACCTGAGCAGTGGCCTCGAGATCGACGTGGCGCTGGCGGCCGAGGCGAGGGCGACGCCGGGCGGCACCGATCCGGTCGCGCAGCTCGACCTCGACGCGCTGCGCCGGCGGCTCGGCGCGCGCCGGATCGGCATCACGCGTGCGCTGGCCGACGCCCCGCAGCCGGTCGCGGCGACGGGGCGGGCCTGACGCGCCGCGCGCCGCTCAGAGCGGCAGCTGCGTGTCGAACTTGATCTCGCGCAGCACGACGCTGGTGCGGACCTGCGAGACTGCGGGGATCTTGAAGATGCGCTCGTGCAGGAACACGTCGTAGGCCTTGATGTCGGGCGCGACGATCTTGAGGATGTAGTCGGCCTCGCCCGTCGTGCTGTAGCACTCGGTCACCTCCGGGCAGGTCGCGATCTCGCGTTCGAACTGCTCGACGCCGCCCTCGTTGTGGCGGGTCAGGTGGACATGCGCGAGCGCGCACACATGCAGGCCGAGTTTCTCGCGGTCGAGCAGGGCGGTGTAGCGCTGGATCACGCCGGACTGTTCCATGTCTTTGATGCGGCGCCAACAGGGCGTGCTGGAGAGCCCGACCTGATCGGAGATCTCCTGCACGGAACGGCGCGCGTCGAGCTGCAACAGGCGAAGGATTTTTTGCGAAAAGGTATCGAGAGTCACCTGTGCCTCCGGGGGCAGGTACACCATTTCTCAATGGTAGAGGCCGGAGAAAGGAAAGGCAACAAAGTGCGCGGAATGCGAGCAGTATTCGCTAACTCGCCGATTAATCCGTGGCATTTTGTGCTGCCTCGTCCGTTGCGATCCAGCGCGCCTGCTGGGCGCGCAGATCGGCCAGCATGTTGCAGAACAGCGCCCCCTGTTCGATCGCGTCGTCGAGCGCCACATGGGTATGCGGATGCTCGTCGAACCAGTGGCGCGGAAAGCGCGGCTTGATCGCTTTCCGGTACGGCAGGCCCGTCATCGCGAAGGCCAGCGTCTTGATGTCGAGCGCCGACCACGAGAACGGGCAGCGCCCGGCGAAGCGCATCATGTACCAGAACATGAAGGTGAAATCGAAACCCGCGGGCATCGCGACGAACACCGGCTTGCCGGGCAGCGCCTCGACCCACTCGACGTAGGCGACGAGCGCGGCCTCCGGCTGCTGCAGATCCTTGCGGCAGGCCGCCCAGGCTTCGGGCTGGGTTTTCCACCAGGCCTCCTGCACCGGATGCGCGGTGGCGCCGGGCAGGGTGTGCAGGTTCGCGGAGAAGGTGGCGATCAGCTGCTTGTCCTCGGTGTAGGCCGCGGACGCGAAGCTCAGCATCGAGTGCGGGCCGGGAATCGGACCATCCGCCTCGACGTCGGTGCTCACATAGATCTCGGCGCTCATCCCGCCACCCCATCCGCGACGAACGGATTCGTGCGGCGCTCGTCGCCGAAGGTCGACACCGGGCCGTGGCCCGGCACGAAGGTGACATCGTCGCCGAGCGGCCAGAGCTTGGTGCGGATCGCGCTGATCAGGTCCGCGTGGTTGCCGCGCGGGAAATCGGTGCGGCCGATCGAGCCCGCGAACAGCACGTCGCCGACGATCGCGAGCCGGTGCGCGCGGCTGAAGAACACCACGTGGCCGGGCGTGTGGCCGGGGCAGTGATAAACCTCGAGCGTTTCGTCGCCGAACGTGACGGTATCGCCGTCGTTGAGCCAGCGATCGGGCTCGAAGGTGTCGGCGGCCGGGAACCCGAAGCGCTCGCTCTGCGCGGGCAGCTTCTCGATCCAGAAGCGCTCCTCCTCCTGCGGGCCCTCGATGCGCACGCCATAGTGCGTCGCGAGCGTCTTCGCGCCCGCGCAGTGATCGATGTGGCCATGCGTGAGCAGCACCTTCTCGACTTGCACGTTCTGTCGCGCGACCTCTTGCTGGATCACGTCGAGATCGCCGCCCGGGTCGACGACCGCGGCGCGGCCCGTCGCTTCGCAGACGAGCAGCGAGCAGTTCTGCTGAAACGGCGTGACGGGGATGAGCGTGACTTTCATGGCATCGGCAACGGCTGAAAACCTCGATTGTACTGGTCGCGCGCGTGGCCCGTTCGCCTGTCGCCACGGCTTGCACCCGTGCAAATGAATCACATGTCGATTGTTACAGTCATAGTGAGAATCAATGAGCGCGCCGGGCCGTTTTTGAGTCGTTGCTTTTCGTTTATGTATAATGCGGCCCATTGTGCGTGGAAGCCACGCTATCAGTGGGCGTTCAGTCACCATAAATGGTGCAACAACGCCGTCAATGCAAGAGCCGCCGGGGTGACCGGCGGTGCATCTCGGTACCGATTCGTTCGGTGCTCACGTCTTGTCCGGCCGGGCGCTGCGCGCCCGCTGCGGCCTTGCTGCCGCGCCGTCGGATGAGGCCTATGCCGCCGTTCCTGTGCGTTGGAGTTTGCGACGCGCGCGAACAGGAAACCCTGTTCGATGGCGGCATATGGGGTCTGGTCAGGCTGCCGGGGACAGGTTGCGCCAGACGTGAAAGCTAATCAGGACGGTCGCGGCAGCACCTCAGCCGCACCAGTGCAAGCGCCTGCTCGACGCCGAGCGGGGCGTGCGCGCATATCCGTCCGGACCGTTCATGGCAGCTCACGGTCCGCACTCATAGGCGACACGTCGATGAATTTTCGATTACCGAGGCATCTCGGGACACTGGCGGTTTTTTTCGCGCTGACAGGTTGCGCGGTGCCACCCAGCAATGCTCCGGAACAAGCCAGCGCGAAGAAAGATGCGCTGCGCACCGCGTCTGACACAGGCGTGGGCACGACACTGAATTTCGACACGGCGCTGGCCTCGATGCCCGCCGCCGGAACGTCGGACGCCGCGCGCGCGTCGCTCGCCGACGCCAAGCCGATCGATGCGGCCGATGTGTCCGATTTCCGGCAGACCGGCAAGGCCTCGTGGTACGGCAAGGCATTCCATGGCCGCCGCACCGCGAACGGCGAGCGCTTCAACATGAACGCGCTGACCGCCGCGCACCGGACCTTGCCGCTCGCGTCGTACATCCGCGTGACGAACCAGTCGAACGGCAAGTCGGTGGTGGTGAAGGTCAACGATCGCGGCCCGTTCGCGCGCGGCCGGGTGCTCGACCTGTCGTACGCGGCGGCGAAGATGATCGGCCTCGTGCATTCGGGCACGGGGCGCGTGAAGATCCAGGGGCTGTCGCCGCAGGAAGCGCAGATCGCGCGCGACGAGATGCTCGCGTCGGTTTCCGCGTCCGTCTCCAAGTAAGGGACGCGCCGCGCTTCACCATCCATCAGGGCCGCCTCGCGCGGCCCTGATGCTTTTCAGCCGCGCCGTTTCGGCGCGAAGCTCGATCTCAGGCGTCCTTCAGCGTCAGCGCACGCGCATACAGCGTGTTGCGCGACGCGCCTGTCAGCGCCGCGGCCAGCCTGGCCGCGCTCTTCACCGGCACCTCTTCCAGCAGCAGCTTCAGCAGATCGTCGTGGGCCGCCGGGTCGTCGCCTTCCTCCGCCTGCGGCGCGCCCTCTACCACCAGCACGAACTCGCCGCGCGCGCGGTTCGCATCCGTGGCGAGCCAGCCCGGCCCTTCGGCCAGGGTGCCCTGGAACAGATCCTCGTGTAACTTCGTCAGCTCGCGTGCGACCAGCAGGCGGCGTGCGCCGCCAAGCCCGTCGGCGAGCGCGGCGAGGGTCTCCGCGATGCGATGCGGCGCTTCATAGAACACCAGCGCATACGGGTGCCCCTTCAGTTGCTGAAGGGCGGCGGCGCGCTGTTTCGGCTTCGGCGGCAGGAAACCCGCGAACGTGAACGCGCCGGCCCAGTCGCCGGCGACGCTGAGCGCCGTGGCGGCCGCGTTGGGGCCGGGCAGCGGGATCACCGGGAGTTGCGCGGCGCGCACCGCGTCGACGAGCTTCGCGCCCGGATCCGAGATGCCCGGCGTGCCCGCGTCGGAGACATACGCGATGCGTTCGCCGGCGCGCAGCAGTTCGATCAGCTTGAGCGCGGCCTCGCGTTCGTTGTGCTCGTGCACCGCGACGAGCGGCTTCGAGATGCCGTAGCGGGTGAGCAGCTGGCCGGTGTTGCGGGTGTCCTCGGCGGCGATGCGGTCGACAAGCCCGAGCACGTGGAGCGCGCGCAGCGTGATGTCGGCGGTGTTGCCGATCGGAGTGGCGACGACGTAAAGCGCGCCGGCCGGATAGTGCTGCGCTTGGGCGAGTTCGAGGAGAGCGGTCATGACACGGAAAGCGCGGGAGCGCGGCGCGGGCGGAACAAGCACCGCATTGTGCCACGCCGGCGCGGCCGCGGAGGCCGACAACTGTCGGGCGGCGGCCGGGTCCAGGCGCGTCGGCGCCGCGTTCGAGCAACGCGCGCGCCGCTTCCTGGAGCGCGAGCGGCTCGTGTTCGTGGCGGCCAACGTGACGGTGCGCGGCGGCGAGATCGATCTCGTGATGCGCGACCGCGACGGTACGCTCGTGTTCGTCGAGGTGCGGGCGCGCGCGAGCGGACGATACGGCGGGGCGGCGGCCAGCATCGGCATGCGCAAGCGGCGCCGCATCCTGCTGGCCGCGCAGACGATCTGGGCGCGCGCGGGCGGCGACAGCGCGTGCCGCTTCGATGTGGTCGCATTCGAGGCGGGGCGGCTCGTGTGGTTGCGCGATGCATTTCGGGCCGACGACCTTGGCTAGGCCTCGCCGAGGTTGTGTCGAGTTGTAAAGAGATCCGGCAAACGGCCGGGAGAGGCGCGCGGAGTACGGTAAACTCGCGGCACTCACGATGCCGCGCGAAACGGATCGCGCGTAGTACCCGATAGGAATCGATGTCAGTCGAACGTATACAACAACACATCCGCGACAGCGCGGCGCTCACGCTTGAAGCGCTGGATGCGCTGTCCCTGCCGATCGCGGCGGCCGTCGACGCGATGTTCATGGCCCTCGCGAACGGCAACAAGATCATCGCCTGCGGCGACGGCCCCTCGTCGGCGGCCGCCGCACGGCTCGCGGGCGCGCTGCTGGGCGGCTTCGAGCGCGAGCGCCCGAGCCTGCCCGGGCTCGCGCTCGCCACCGATGCGAGCCAGGCCGGCGGCGACGCCGTGCAGTTGTTCGCGCAACAAGTGCGCGCCTTCGGCCAGATGGGCGACGTGCTGGTGGTGTTGGACCCGCTGGGCGAATCGGCGCGCGTGCTGGCCGCCGTGGACGAAGCCCGCGAGCGGGAAATGACGATCGTCGCGCTGACCGGCAACGGCGGCGGCCCGCTGGGCGGCGCGCTGACCGATGCCGATATTCACATCTGCGTGCCGTCCAAGCGGGCGATACGTATTCAGGAAGTCCATCTGCTGACCATCCACTGCCTGTGCGACGGCATCGACGCGATGCTGCTGGGCGAGGATTGAATCGAAGGAGAGCTGTCGATGAGTACAAGCCGCGTCAGATTGACGCTAATGCGGACCACGCTCGTGGTGGGCCTGACGGCCGGCCTGGCCGCCACCTTGCAGGGCTGCGTGCTGGCCGCCGTGGGAGCGGCGGCGGGCGGCGGCGCACTGGTTGCGACCGACCGGCGCACGCTGGGTGCGCAGACCGAGGACCGCGAGATCCAGGTCAAGGCGCTGAGCCAGATCAGCAGCGGCCTGCCGGATCAGTCGCATGTGAACGTGACGGTGTTCAACCGGCGCGTGCTGCTGACGGGCGAGGTGCCGAGCGATGCGGCGAAGCAGCGCGCCGAGGAAATCGTGCGAGGCATCAACAACGTCAATGCGATCGTGAACGAACTGGTGGCGGCCGCGCCGAGCACGCTGTCGTCGCGGGCGAACGACTCCTACCTCGAAGGGCGGGTGAAGACCGCGCTGATCGGCGAGAAGGGGATTTCGGCGAACAACTTCAAGGTCGTGTGCGAGCGCGGGAATGTTTACCTGCTGGGGCTCGTGACGGCGGATGAAGGCAGCCGGGGCGCCGATGCGGCGAGCCGGGTGTCGGGCGTCGAGAAGGTCGTGAAGGTGTTCCAGTACATCAAGCCGCAGGATGCGCAGGCGCTGACGGCCGCGGCGCCGGCCAGCGGCGCGTCGGCGGCCTCGGCGGCCGCGCCGGCGTCGGATGGCGCGACGGTGGGGACGGTGCCGGATTCGGCGGTGACGTCGACGCCGCTGCAGGCGCCCGCGCCAATCTCGAATTCGAGCAGCGTGCATCCGGGCAATCCGAAGACGGGGAATCCATGAAGGTGAAGGTGTGGGGCAAGGCGGGGGCGATGGCAGGGCTTCTCGCGGTGGCGCTGGGCGGCGCGGCGGTCGCGCGCGCCGATGTCGGCGACGGGCTCAAGGTCGCGCGCAGCAATGCCTGCATGGGCTGCCATGCTGTCGACCGGAAGCTGGTCGGCCCGTCGTTCAAGGAGATCGCCGTGCGGTACAAGGGCGATGCGCAGGCCGTGCCGAAGCTCGTGAAGAAGGTGAAGGACGGCGGCTCCGGGGTGTGGGGAGCGATTCCGATGCCCGCGCATCCGCGCATGAGCGACGCCGATGCGAAGGCCGTGGTGGAGTGGGTTTTGGCCGGCGCGCCGGTGAAATGATCTGGCTCAACCGCCCTCGCTGACTAGGGGCGGAGGGTTATTGCCAAGCGCCGAAAAAGGTGTGTATGATGGTTGGCTGTTGGGGCGGTAGCTCAGCTGGGAGAGCGTCGCGTTCGCAATGCGAAGGTCGTGAGTTCGATCCTCATCCGCTCCACCAACGAATTCAAAAGGGCTTAGCCGATTGGCTAGGCCCTTTTTCTTTGGCTGATCGATTCACGCGCTCATTTTGCGCCGTCGCACCTTGGCCGGAACGCGTGTTGCCACCGCTATTGCCATCGGGTCTTCGGTTCGATCCTGCACTTCTGCCGGTGTCTCGTCGCACACCGTGCGTTCACCTTCCAAGCAGCGATTCGCGGACACCTGTCGACCAGGGTATCGCGCAGCGCTGCACCGGACTCCATCCCATGAAAACCATCGTTCGAGCAGTGCCGCGCGACGCCGGGCGAGATCTTCATGCACAGGGACGCACCTTGCCGCCCGCCCCAGGTTATCCCCCCACCCCTGTGGATTCCCCATGAATAACCCACGCACTTTCCTGTGGAGGGATTCTTGACAACCCCGCCGCGCACAGCCGAACGAGAAAGTTGTTCAAGGCTTATGCCGGATGTTCACGCGCGGTCCGAAGGGTTTGAGATTTCCTAGCGGGTTGACCTACCTTACATTTTTGGGATTATCCACAGCTTCGCAGGGTGCTTGTTAACTAAACCTATGTATACATATACATAAGGAAAAACCCTGGGGACAACACCGGATCGCAGCCTGCCCAACCTCTGTGCGCCGTCGCGATTCGTGGCTCAGCCGGTTCGCCACGGATAAGCGGCGAGCAGCCGGAGCATCAGCAGCAGCATGGCAACGCCCACGGCGCCATCGAGCTTTCGCCAGGTGCCCCGGCTACGCAGCAATGGCGCGGTCACCTTCGCGCCCAGCGTAAGCAACCCGAACCACACCACCGACGCCGCCATCGCCCCGCCTGCGAACAGAACCTTGGCCACCCCCGCGTGAATCGTACTGAACGCTCCCACCACCAGCACCGTATCGAACCACGCATAAGGCGTGAGCAGCGCATGCGACAGCGCCTGCTTCACCACCTGCCATCGCGAATCGAGCGCGGTCTCATGCGCCAGTTCGTCGAGTCCGTCCTCGAACCCGACATAAGCCGACCGAAACGCATGGAAACTGAAATACAAAAGATACCCGCTGGTGAGCATCATCCCGGTGACATGCAAGCGGTGACCCCCTGCGAACGCGGCCCCGAGCCCGATCACGCCCAGCGTGATCAGCAGCGCATCCACGGCGGCTCCGATGGCCATGAGCATCGGCGCATGACGCCCATCGAGGCTGTTCCGGATCGTGAACGTATCCTTGGGCCCGAGTGCGATCAGCAGGCCCAATCCCAGCAGGAAGCCTTCGGCGAATGAAAGATATGGCACGTCAGTTCCGTTGGACGTGAAAACCAGCGCACGGCGCGCCGTGCCGGAACCGGGTGTTCGCGGCGGCGCCTCGGGCCGGAGGGGAGGGTCGCCAGTGGAAACGGCAACGCTTCTTGTTCTTCGAACAGCACGACAGGCGTCCAACCGGGGGCGCCGAACCCCCACGCCGATCAGGTGATACCGGACCGATCGCCAACGCCACCATCACGCGTTGACGGAGACGCTCGCCCGCCGGCGAGCGCCGACCTCATCAGATCGCGCAGCGCGCGATATGGAAACGCAGTTCCGGCTCTTCGGGATCGCCGCTGCCGCTGCGCGGCCGATAGACGCCAATCGTGGTGCCGGTCGCGCCGATCGGCGCGAGCGTGACCATCCAGTCGGAATCGGGCGACGACGGGCCGACCAGCAGCGTGGTCGAGTCGCTGCGGTCCGTGACCCGCGCCTGCGGCACGCGGTCGACGATGCATTGCTCGACCGCGGACGCCGGACGGGCCGACGACACATAGATCAGCGGCGCGTTGCCACCGCCGGGCACGCCGCCCACGGTGTCGTTGCTCGGGGAGCCGGCGCAGCCGGCCATCACGGTGACCGCGCCGGCGAGCAGGCAGCGGGCGAACATCTCGGTGGATTTCATGGATCGATTCAACTCTCATACGGCGAAGCGGCCGGCTGACCGGCGGCGCTTCGATTCGACAAGGACGGGATACGGCTTTCGGCCCTACCGCGCATCGCAAAGGGGCCCGCGCCGCGCGGGATCGAGGGGCTTGCGCCCAGCTGTCTCGCAGCCTAGCAAGCCACTTGCGACGATGGTGTTAGAAATTGTACGTCGCGCGTTGTGCGGCGAGAGGAAGAATTCCACTCCGCATGCGTCCATGCCGACGATCGCTCCGATCCTGAAGAATCCGAATTAAGGTGAAAGAAGCGCGCGCGGCATGACGTGCGAGCCGGGTCGCCTGCCCAAGCCCGTCAATTCCTTCGAAAATGGGCGGCGGTTCGCGCGTTCCACGTCGAGCTGTGTCGAGAAGCCGGGTCCGAGGTGTGAATTTGTATGCGATTTTGTCCGCGGATATGTCGGGACAGCACGCGTTTTTCCCCGCAAACCCGCGGATGAATCGACGAAACAGGCAACAAAACCTGACGCGCGGCATTCTCGAAATATCCTGCGATCCGAATCGAATGACGCGGCTATCCCCTTGATGTTCAACGTGAAGTTCCGAGGCTCGACCGACCCGCAGCAAGCCTGTCAACCCACCGTGATTTCGAGGCGTTATAGAACCGGTGCGTGAGTGCCTGCACTGAAAAGATTCCTTACGTTTTGTTGCAGGACAGGCGGGGGACTTCGGCAATACTGGCACCCGGTGCAGTTGAAAAGCATCGTTTCTTATCGGGCACTACCGTTCAGACATTCAAGGAAACAACAATGAAGAAGATCATCGCTTCGCTGGCTACCGCTGCTGTCGCACTCGCATCGGCTTCCGTGTTCGCACAAGACGCAGCACCGGCCGCCGCGTCGGCGCCGGCAGCTGCTTCGGCAGTCAAGCATGACAAGAGCAAGCCGAAGCACACGATGAAGCAACACGGTACGACGAAGGGCAAGGCGAAGGCCGCTGCCGCGTCGGACGCCGGCACGAACGACAAGGGCGCAGCGCAGTAAGCGCGCACCCTGCGGCTGCCCAGGCGGCCGCCACGGTTTGACCGAGCGAACCCCGCAAGCCCTGGCTTGCGGGGTTTGTTTTTTCAGCCGCGCGTCAACGTGCGACGGGCGTCGCCGATACGCTGTCCATCAGCGCGCGCATGCGCTGCCAGTGCGAGCCTTCCCAGAATACGCGCCGGCACACATCGCAGGTCGCGAAGCGCGCATGCCGCTGCAGCACGCCGGGCGGCGCGCGGCCGATCGCATCGGCGGCGGGAAGCGGCCGCAGCGGTGCGTTGCAGGTCAGGCACAGCCGGAACGGCCGCGCGCTGCGCGCGAGATCGAGCCGCGCGAACAGCGCGCGCAGCTGCGTTTCCGGTTTCAGCTCGCGGACGTAGCAGCCATGCGTGATCGCGCGCCGCTTCAATAGTTCACGGTCGCGGGTGAGCACGATGCGCGCGTCGCGCGCGGCGATCGTTTCGATCAGCGCGTCGGGGTAGCGATTGTCGTAGAGGGTGTCGAAGCCCGCGAGGCGCAGCAACTGGGCGAGGCCGCCGAGGTGCGCGTCGGCGATGAAGTGCGTGACGCGCAACGGCGTCGCGCGCACGCGCAGCAGCGGCGCGATGTCGAAGGTCTCGAAAGTCGGGTAGACGGCCACGCGGTCGCCGTCCGCGAGCATGCGTTCGAAGGGCGCCGATTCGCCGTTGACGAGGATCAGTTCCACCTCGGTATGCGGCACGCCGAGCGTTTCGATCACGTGCTTGACGGTGGCGGCGTTCACGCACGCATGGTCGAACGCGTGGCCGCGCAGCGGCCGCGCGAGGAAATCGTTCAGTTCCTCATAGAAGCGGAAAGTCACGGTGGCCATGCGATCAGTATGGCACCGGATCCGGTTCCGCGGGGTCGGCCCGCGGGGCGTCGCCTGCAGACGTCGCGCGGCTGTGCTTTACTCCGAGCTTCTCTTTCTTCCACACGGAGCGATCGATGGAGATCGGATTCATCGGCCTGGGCGAGATGGGGGCCGCGATCGCGGCCAATTTGCTGAGAGCGGGGCACCGGGTGCGCGTCTGGAATCGTTCGCCGGAACGGCTCGCGGCGCTCGTCGAGCACGGGGCGCAGCCGCTTGCGTCGCCGGCGGAGGCGCTGACGGGCGATGCGCTGTTCTCGATGCTGGCGGACGATGCTGCGGTGCGGGAAGTGTTCGACGCCGCGCTGCTCGACCAAGCGCCGCGCGGCCTGATCCACGTGAACATGGCGACGGTGTCCGTCGCGCTCGCCGAGTCGTTCGCGCATGCGCATGCCGAACGCGGGCTGAACTACGTCGCCGCGCCGGTGCTGGGCCGCCCGCACGTGGCGTCGGCCGGCCAGCTGACGATCATCGCGGCGGGGCCGGCGGAGGCGATCGACCGCGTGCAGCCGGCCTTCGATGCGGTCGGCCAGAAGACCTGGCGGCTCGGTTCGCTGCCGCAGCATGCGAATGCCGTGAAGATCGCGGCGAACATGACGATCGCGGCGGCGATCGAGACGATGGGCGAGGCGGGCGCGCTGCTTGCCGCGCACGGCGTCTCGATGAACGATTACCTCGACGTGATCACGCACAGCGTGCTTCCGGGGCCGATCTACCAGGGCTACGGCACGATGATCGCCGAGTCGCGCTACGAGCCCGCGTTCTTCAAGGCGCGGCTCGGCCTGAAGGACGTGCGGCTCGCGCTCGCGGCGGGCGACGCGGCGGCGGTGCCGCTGCCGGTCGTGAGCGTGGTGCGCGACAGCCTGCTCGAAGCGGTCGCGCATGGCGACGGCGACAAGGATTTCGCGGTGCTCGGGCAGGTGGCGGCGCGCCGCGCGGGCCGTTGATCGTGCGGGTGGCGGATTTTGCTGCATAATCGTCGCTTTCATTTCGACAATGCGAGCGGAGGCGGCGATGAACCTGCATACCTGGTGGCTGTACGTGGCAACAGTGTTCGTCATCTCCGCGATTCCGGGCCCGAACATGCTGTTGGTGATGTCGCACAGCGCGCGCCACGGGCTGCGCCACTCGACCGCGACGATGGCGGGCTGCCTGACGGCGCTGATCGCGATGCTGTCGGTCTCGGCGGCGGGCCTGGGCGTGTTCCTGAAGGCCTGGCCGGCGATGTTCAATGTCCTGCGCTTCGCGGGCGCGGCCTACCTGATCTACCTTGGCGTGAAGGCCTGGCGGGCGCGGGTGGATGAGGCCGCGCCGGCGGCCGAGGCGGAGGCGGGCGCGGCTGCCGTGTCCGCCTCCCGCTGGACGCTGTTCCGCGGCGGCTTCCTGGTCGCGGGCAGCAATCCGAAGGCGATCCTGTTCGCCGCCGCGCTGCTGCCGCAGTTCATCAACGCGGCCGAGCCGACGCTGCCGCAATTCGGCATCCTGGTCGCCACCTTCGCGGTGATCGAGGTGAGCTGGTACGCGGTCTATGCACTGGGCGGCGCGCGGATCGGCGCGACGCTGAAGCGCGCGAGCTTCGCGAAGGCGTTCAACCGCCTGACGGGCGGGCTGTTCGTCGGCTTCGGCACGATGATGGCGCTGGTCCGGCACTGAATATCGCCGGGCGCGGGCAGGGACGCCGCGCGCACCGTCCGAACGCCCCGCGTTTCCTGGAAGCGCGGGGCGTTTTCATTGGCGCTGGGCAAATTGCAGCACCAACCCGGTGCAAAAATGAGATGGTTGTCTAATTAGAACCAATAGTCGAGGGAAAATCCTTATTTTCGATATGGAAATGTTGCATTGCGTCAATCAACCGGGTATAGTCCGACCTGTCTCCTCCATGTCTCCTCTGATATGGATTCAGCCCGCCTCTACAGGCGGGCTTTTTTTTGCCCGCTTTTTGCCCGTTCGCCGGGCGCGGCCGGACTCAGAACTTGTACGACACCCCGACGAAGCTGATGATCGGGTCCGCCTTCAGCTCCGATTTCGACTCCGCCAGTTCGGTGCCGTCCGCGGCCTTGATCGTGACGGTCGAGGTGGTCTTCAACGGGATATACGTGACCGACGCGACGAGCCCCCAGTGATCGGTGATGTTGTACGTGAGCCCCGCGTTGAACACCGGCTGCCACGACGACGACGCCTTGGCGGACACCTGGGTCGTGCCCGGCTTGCCGGCGCCGGCCGCGAGGATCGCGCCGAGGTTGTCCTGGGTCTGCTTGATGAAGTTCGGCTGCAGCTGCAGGTCGCTGAACCAGTTGTATGACACCCCGACGCCGAGGAACGGCCGCAGCTTCGCGGTGGCCGCGCCGAAGTAGTACTGGAAGATCATCGCCGGGCTCCACTGCCGGACGCTCTTCACGATCGGATTGACGGGACCGATGCCGATGTTCTGCGAGCCGAGCGCGCCGGCCGGGCCGGGCGGCTGGATGGTGCCCTGTCCGGTGATCTTGAAGGTCGGCGGCACGCCGGCCACCGACGTGACCGCGATGTGATCGGTGAGGAAATGGCTGACCGTCAGCCCCACCGTGTCCGAGCCGCTGGTGTGCAGGCCGGTGCCGGGCGAGGTGAAGGACGCCGGCAGGCGCAGCGGCGTGTTGATCGGCGTCGGCGCGACATTGGTCGTGAGCGGCGAGGTGCTCTGCTGCGGCATGATGTGGAACCAGCCGAGCGTCACCACGTTGCTGCCGGCGCTTTGCGCATGCGCCGCGAGCGGGGCCAGCGCGGCGGCGCTCGCCGCCGCGCACAGGATTCTTTTCATCACGGGCTCCCGGTCGCGGTCACTGCACGAAGGCGCCGATCGTGAAGTACGGCGACGACGCGTTCGACATGTCGAGGAACCCGAATACCCCGCCCGTGAAGATGAACTTGCCGGTCGGCGTCGTGCTGCTCGCGTTCGTGTGCGTGGAGGTGACGACGCCGGGCACTGCCTGCGTGTAGTCGAGGTTCAGCGCGGTCGCGAGCGAGGCCTGCGATGCATTGAACGGATCGAGCAGGGTCGCCTGGGCGTTGCTCAGCGCGGTGGTCCGGTAGTCGAACTGGCTGTCGACGCCGATGTACTCGCCGTTCTGCGAACCGACCGCGAGCGTGGTCAGCGGCGCGAGGATCGAGATGCCGGATTCGTCGTCCGCGGTGAGGCCCGGCACGCCGTTCGCGTCGGGCTGCGGATTCGGATTCGCGACGCCGGTGCGGATCATGATCGGCACGAGCTGGTTGCGCAGCTTGCCGACGATGATGAAGCCCTTCGCCTCGGGCACGGTCGCGAGGGTCGGCTTGACCTGCCCCTGGTAGTGATCGGTCTCGAAGGCGCCGCTGCCGTCCGCCGATTGCACGAGGTTGGCGCCGGGCTGCCGGCAGGGGCCCGCGTAGATGCCGGTCGTGTCGCAGCGGCTCCAGGTGCCGTCGGCGTTGATCGTCACCTGCGCGTCGATGGTCGTCGGCGCGAAGCTCTGCGAGGGCACCTGGCCGTAGCCGAGCTGGTGATAGTTGCCCGCGAGGTTCGCGATATTGGTCTCGAGTGTCGTGAAGCCGATGAACGGGTAGTACGGGAACGTCGTGTCGGGCACCGCGCCCTGGCCGAGCAGGCCGCCGTACGAAATCTCCTTGCCGGGGATCGTGCCGCCCGCGACGCCCATCCCGATGAAGACCCGGGCGGGGCGCGTCGGGTCGAGGCTCGCGCCGTTCAGCCGGTAGGCGCAGTTGTTGAGCTTTTGCGTCGGCAGCTGGGTTTCCTGGGTCAGCGTCCCGCTCTGGGTGGTGCCGGCGCGCGTCGGCGTGACGGTCCCGGTGGTCTGCGGGATCGGCGACTCGACGTAGGTGACCTGCCAGGTGAGCTTGGTGGTGTCGAGCTGCAGCTGGACCAGTTCGCCGTCGCCGCCGCCGCCGGTGTAGGGCGTGCTGTAGTCGACCGAGGCCGGGCACAGCGCGGTTTCCACGAGCGGCGCGGGGTTGTTGTTGCTGTCGCCCCCGCCGCAGGCGGCGAGAAGGGGCGCGGCGAAAGCCAGCGCCAGAACCAGGTTGCGCTTCATGTTGCTCCTCCAGATTGTCTTTATCGGCGGCCGGCTCCCTGTCGGCCGCATCTTGCTGCTGCCCTCTGCCCTGCGTGCGGCGCGCGCGCCGCTTATTTGCTGATCTGCGCGCCCACGCCGAAGTACGGCGCCGATGCGGTGCCGGAGACGGCCGACGTCGACGTGATGCCGCCGTTGACCTGGCCCTGCACCAGCGACGCGAACAGCCCGCCCGTCGCGATCACGTAGCCCGACGCCGCCGGCTGGTTCGCGGCCGCGGTCGTGGCGATGCCGAGCAGGCCGGGCGTCGTCTGCCCGTAGTCGAGCGTGAAGCCGGTTTCGGCGGCCTCGGTGCTCGGGTTGACGAAGGTGCCGGCCGTCCCCTTGATCACGGTCGCGGTGTACTTGAAGTTCGAATCGGCGCCTGCGTAGCCGCCGTCGACCGCGCCCGACGCCAGCGCGGTCGCGCTGCCGAGCACGGCGATGCCGGATTCGTCGTCGACCTGCGCGTCGAGGTGCAGCGGCGCGGTGCCGAGGTTCACGTTGCCGGTGCGGACGATCACCGGCACGGTCGCGCCGTTCAACTGGCCGATCACGAGGTGGGCGGTCGCCGACTTGCCGGTCGCGCCGACGATCGGCAACTGGGTCTGCGGCAGGATCTGCGGCGCCTTCGCGCTGTTGAAATAGCCGTTGCCGCTCGCCGTCCACGCCCCGCCCGTCGTCAGGCAGCCGGACGACGCGCTCGACGTGCACGCGCCGTTGGCGTCGAAGGTTTCGGTGGACTGGGTGCCCGCCGTCGCATAGTTGCCGGACGGCACGAGGTGATAGAGCAGCGCGTTGTAGGTGCCGGGCAGCTGGGCGAGATTGGTCGTCGTGCTGGCGAAGCCGAGGAACGGATAGAAGTCGAAATGCCGCTGCGGCACCTGGCCGACGTTCTGGGCGACGGTGATGCCGGCGACCGCGATGTCCAGCCCGGCGTACTGGATCGTCGCGCCCGGGATGCCGCCGCCCGCCACGCCGAAGCCGATCAGGATCATCGGCGGGTTGGCCTGGTTGAAATCGGCGGCGGTCGAATAGGTCGCGCCGGTCGCGCCCGCGGGGCCGCTGCCCGGCAGCAGGATGAAGGCGCAGCGGGTCTGCTCGGCGGTCGGCAGCGTGCCGGTGGGCGGATGCATCACGTTGCCGGTGATGGTCGTGCCGGCGCGGCTCGGCGTGACCGTGCCCGTCGCGAGCGGAATCGGCGATTCGAGCCACTTGAGCGTGTAGGTCATCGTCGTCGCGTTGATGTTCACGCTGACGATCTCGCCGCTGCCGGCCCCGCCGAGGTAGGTGCCGGCGCCGATGCTCGCGTCGGCCGGGCAGAGCGAGCCGTTTATCGGGATCGACGTGGGGGGGCCCTGGGTGCCGCAACTGGAACCTGAGCATTGCGAAACATTGACGGGGCCGGGGGGGCCGCCGTCACCGCCGCAGGCGGCGAGCAAAGGGGCGAGCGCAATGGCCATAGCCACCCCTTTCAAATAGGCGCGCGACATGCCGCTGTCTCCAATCTGTTTAATTGTCCGGACTAATTTGGCGGCGCCTTTTTTTGATGTCAATTGATGGAATCGTCTAAAAAAGACGATTTAAACAATTAAGAATGTAAAAGCCTAATTGGCGCTTGGGATGGCGCGCAGCATTCAAACGAAATGAGCGTTTGAAATGAGCGTTGCAATGGCGCTGATTGGTCATGGCGATGCGGTTCCGGGCGAATATCATGCATCTTCGCGGAACGTTTGAAGGGCGAAAATATAAGGTGATTCCCTATTGGGGATTTCGAGTGATTTTATATTGTCGGATGAATGAAATTATAATTTTTGTAAATCTATGTTAATGGCGGGGATTTATTTTAAAGGCTTTCATTTCGGAAGCTTTTAAAATGAAAAAGCCGGCCCAGGGCCGGCTTTGCGGGAGGCGGGGAACGTTCAGCGGCGCAGGCCGCTGTCCTCCTCCGCGCCGATGTTCAGGTTCATGCACTGGATCGCCGCGCCCGACGCACCCTTGCCCAGGTTGTCGAGCCGCGCGACCGTGACGAAGCGCTCGGCGGTGCCGAACACGAACAGGTCGACCCGGTTGGTGTCGTTGCTGGCCTGCACGTCGAAGAAGCCGTCGTCGAGGTTGTCGGCGGTGTCGTACGGTGCGACGCGCACGAACGCCTCGCCCGCGTAGTGCTCGGCGAATACGCGCTGCACGTCCTGCGGGGTCACGCGCTTCGCGAGCTGGCTCGGCGTGAAGTAGGTGGTGACCGCGAGGCCCTTGTAGAACGGCCCGACGATCGGCGTGAACAGCGGCGCGTTCGCGAGGCCGGTGTGCGCGGCCATTTCCGGCAGGTGCTTGTGCGCGAGCGCGAGCGCATACGCGCGCGGGCTGGCGAGCCGGCCTCCCGTGTCGGCCTCGTAGTCGGCGATCATCTTCTTGCCGCCGCCGCTGTAGCCGGTGATCGAGTAGCTGTGCGCGGCGAAGTCCAGCGCGACGATCCCCGCGTCGACGAGCGGGCGCATCGCCAGCACGAACGCCGACGCATGGCAGCCCGGCACCGCGATGCGCTTCGCGCCGCGGATCCGCGCGCGCTGCGCGCGGTTCAGCTCCGGCAGGCCGTAGGCCCAGTCGGCGCTGGTGCGGAACGCGGTGCTCGCGTCGATCAGCGTGGTGCGATCGTTGTCGACGAGCGACGCCGACTCGCGCGACGCGACGTCGGGCAGGCACAGGAAGGTCACGTCCGAGGCGTTGATGAGGCGCCGGCGTGCGTCGACATCCTTGCGCTGCGCTTCGTCGATCCGCAGGATTTCGATATCGTCGCGTGCGGACAGGTATTCGAAGATCTTCAGGCCGGTCGTACCTTCCTGGCCGTCGACAAAAACTTTCGTGCTCATCTCGCTCTCACAGAATCGGGGGCGGTTGACGCGGATTGCGCCGGAGAAACCGACATTTTAAGACGTGTTGCATTGCATCGTAACCGGATGCGGCCAAAAAAAGACGGCCCGCGGGTCGTCTTGTGTCCCTGATTGCCCGCGCCGGCGCGGGCATACCAGCGCGGGCATACCGGCGCGGGCGGGGCGTTCAGCGCGCGCCGGCGATCCAGCGCGCGGCGGCCGTCGCGACGCGCGCGCCGAACAGCTTCGCGGTCTCGAGGTCGCCCGGCAGGGGGCCTTCGTCCGGCGACGAGTCGGCCGGCGATTGCCCGAGCAGGCCGCTGAAGCTGCCGAGGAAGTTGACGTCGTTGCGGGTCGCGGCTTTCGTGTTGGCGGGCATCATGCCGGTGCCGACCCACACCATGCCGTGCTGCATCGCAAGCGTGACGAAGTACTGGAGCGTCGAGAACTTGTCGCCGTTCATCGACGCCGAATTGGTGAAGCCCGCCGCGAGCTTGTCCTTCCACTTCTGCGTGAACCAGGCCTTGGAACTGGCGTCCGCGAACTGCTTGAACTCGGCGGAGGCGCCGCCCATGTAGGTCGGCGCGCCGAAGACGATCGCGTCGGCCGCGTCGAGCGCGGCCCAGGCTGCGTCGTCGAGGTCGCCGACGGCGATGAGCCGGGCGTTGGCGCCTGCGTTCTGCGTGCCGGCATGCACGGCCTCGGCCAGCTTCTTCGTATGGCCGTAGCCGCTGTGATAGACGATGACGATGTTGGACATGCGGAAATCCTCGGAAAAGAGAGCAACACGACGCCCGGACGGGCCGGGCGGTTCAGGAGGCGCGGCCGGGCCGCGATGCGTGCAACGGGGATGAGTCTAGCAACGCGCGCCGGCCGGAAAGCATGCCCGCGCGCACTACAGTGTTTCGCCGATGACGGCAATCGTGAGGCTTACTGGCCGTAAGTGACGACGATCTGCGCCGAGCCGATCGCTTCCGTGCCGATCTCATGGTCGAACATCTGCGCCGGCCGTCCGCTCGCGACGCGCAGGTCGTTGGACTTCAGCGCGTAGACCGTGATCACGTAGCGATGCGGCTTGCCGGGCGGCGGGCAAGGTCCGCCGTAGCCGTCCGAGCCGAAGTCGTTGCGGGCCTCGGTCGCGCCAAGCTTCTTGAGGTAGCCGGATGCGCTGGCGTCGGTGGGCAGGCTCGCGACGTCGGGAGGAATGCCGGCTGCGGCCCAGTGCCACCAGCCGTGGCCGGGCGCGTCGGGATCAAGCATCGTGATGGCGAAGCCGCGGGTGCCGGGTGGGGGATTGCGCCAGCTGAGCTGGGGTGAGCGGTTGCCGCCTTTGCAGTCGCCCTGGTTGAAGACCTGGGCCGCGCCGACGCGGCTGCCGGCGCGCAGATCGTCGCTGCTCAGCGTGAAGGCATCCTGCGCATGCGCGCGAGGCGTGGCGAGCGCGGCCGCGCAGAGGCAAAGGCCGGCGAAAAGGAACGGGGGCAGGCGACGGGGCGAACCAGGCGGAACGACTCGGCGACCCATACGCATATGGCGCTTCTCCCGTCACATAGGCCGGCATGAGCCGGCGCGGATTGTTGTGGCGACCCTTGGCACGTCAGAGGCCAGTCTAACATTAGGGACGCATGACGAGCGCGTCGGGAGGTCAAAGGGACGCATGGCGCGGGCCATGAAAAAGCCGCCTGTCGCGACGACAGGCGGCTTGCGGAGCGGGGGCGACGGCGGGCGGCCGCGCGGGCGTTGCCGGGGGCGTGACGCCCTCGGCGCAACGCCAGGAGCGTTACGCCGAGGGCGTGCCGGTGGCGCCGCCGTGCGCAGCCGACCACTCGGCCGGCGCGTGCAGGAATTTCTCGACTTCGTCGAGCGTCTTGGTCTCGAAGTAGCCGGAGGCTTTCGCGACGCGCAGCACGTCCCACCAGGTCGCGAGCGCGTGAAGGTCGACGTCGATGTCCTTCAGGACCGACACGCTTTCCTTGAAGATGTTGTAGTGGAACAGCACGAAGCAGTGATTCACCTGCGCGCCCGCAGTGCGCAGCGCGTTGATGAAGTTGATCTTGCTGCGGCTGTCGGTGGTCAGGTCCTCGACCAGCAACACGCGCGAACCTTCGTCGAGCTTGCCTTCGATCTGGGCGTTGCGGCCGAAGCCCTTCGGCTTCTTGCGCACGTACTGCATCGGCACCATCAGGCGATCGGCGAGCCACGCCGCGAACGGGATGCCGGCGGTTTCGCCGCCCGCGACCGCGTCGATCTGCTCATAGCCGACGTCGCGCAGGATCGTCGCTTCCGCCATCTCCATCAGGCCGCGGCGCACGCGCGGATACGAGATCAGCTTGCGGCAGTCGATATAGACCGGGCTGGCCCAGCCCGACGTGAAGATGAACGGCTTTTCGGCGTTGAAGTGCACCGCCTGCACTTCGAGCAGCATTTTGGCGGTCGTGTCGGAGATCGTCTGGCGATCGAAGCCTGTCATGGGCATTCCTTGGGTGATGTGCGAGGGGCGGGCGCGGGCCCGATGGCGCAGCAAGTGAGGCCCCGGCGGGGTGGCGGGACCGGCGAGGGGCCGGTGAACCATTTCGCTGCGCGCGTAGCCCGCTATTTTACCCGATTCGGCCGTCATTTAGCGCCGCCGAGCGCGCGGCGACCCGCGACGCCGGCCGCCGCGCACCCGGAATCGTCCGATGATTCGAAGTCCGTGCGAATGCTTGCGCGAGGCGCGCCGGGTACCGCGCCGCAGCAACGATTTGCCGGGCACGAGGTGTACACTAGGCGACCCTTAGAAATTGCTCGGCATCCGGTACCTCCCTCTTGCCATCCGCCAAGGTTCGATGGCGCGCCAACCCGGCGCGCGACGGCCGCCGCAGTCGACTATCCCCTCGATTTCCCGGAACGCGGCTCACGGTATCTGGTGCCGAGTCCTTAATTACGCAGTCTCTCGCAGGTCAATCATGGACGAACAACTGAAGCAGGCAGCCCTTGCCTACCATTTGAATCCGAAACCCGGCAAGATTTCGGTCACCCCCACCAAGCCGCTGTCGAACCAGCTGGATCTGTCGCTGGCGTACTCGCCGGGCGTCGCCGCTGCGTGCGAAGCGATCCACGCCGATCCGCTCGATGCGCAGAAATACACGTCGCGCGGCAACCTCGTCGGCGTCGTGACCAACGGCACGGCGGTGCTCGGCCTCGGCAACATCGGCCCGCTCGCCGCGAAGCCGGTGATGGAGGGCAAGGGCTGCCTGTTCAAGAAGTTCGCGGGCATCGACGTGTTCGACATCGAGCTGGCCGAATCCGACCCGGACAAGCTGGTCGACGCGATCGCGATGCTCGAGCCGACGCTCGGCGGCATCAACCTCGAGGACATCAAGGCGCCCGAGTGCTTCTACATCGAGCAGAAGCTGCGCGAGCGGATGAAGATTCCCGTCTTCCACGACGACCAGCACGGCACGGCGATCATCGCGTCCGCGGCGATCCTGAACGGCCTGAAGGTGGTCGGCAAGTCGCTCGGCGAAGTGAAGCTCGTGTGCTCGGGCGCAGGCGCGGCGGCGATCGCCTGCCTCGATCTGCTGGTCAAGCTCGGCCTGAACCAGGCGAACGTGCTCGTGGCCGATTCGAAGGGCGTGATCTACGAAGGGCGCGGCAATCTCGATCCGTCCAAGCAGCGCTATGCGGCGCACACCGACGCGCGTACGCTCGGCGACGCGATCCAGGGCGCCGACGTGTTCCTCGGCTGCTCGAGCGCGGGCGTGCTGAAGCAGGACATGGTCAAGACCATGGGCGACCGGCCGCTGATCCTGGCGCTCGCGAACCCGGAGCCGGAGATCCGCCCGGAAGACGCGAAGGCGGTCCGCCCGGACGCGATCGTCGCGACCGGCCGTTCGGACTACCCGAACCAGGTCAACAACGTCCTGTGCTTCCCGTTCATCTTCCGCGGCGCGCTCGACGTGGGCGCGACGACGATCACCGAGGAGATGAAGCTCGCATGCGTGCGTGCGATCGCCGAGCTGGCGCAGGAAACCGACCAGAGCGAGGAAGTGGCGAAGGCCTACGAAGGCCATTCGCTCGAATTCGGCCCGGACTACCTGATCCCGAAGCCGTTCGATCCGCGCCTGATCATCAAGATCGCGCCGGCCGTCGCGCAGGCCGCGATGGATTCCGGCGTCGCGACGCGCCCGATCCAGGACATGGATGCGTACCGCGAGCAGCTCGGCGCGACCGTGTACCGCACCGGCATGGTGATGCGTCCGGTGTTCGCGACGGCGAAGTCGAAGGCCGCGCGGATCGTGTTCGCGGAAGGCGAGGACGAGCGCGTGCTGCGCGCCGCGCAGTTCGTGCTGCAGGAGAAGATCGCGAAGCCGATCATCGTCGGCCGTCCGTCGGTCGTCGAGATGCGCCTGCAGAAGATCGGCTCGAAGCTCAAGTGCGGCGTCGATTTCGAGATCGTGAATCCGGAAGACGATCCGCGCTACCAGCAATGCTGGCAGGCCTATCACGAGGTCGGCGCGCGCGACGGCGTGACGCCCGAGGTCGCGAAGGCGGCGCTGCGCAAGTTCAACACGCTGATCGGCGCGATGCTGGTGAAGCTGGGCGATGCCGACGGCATGATCTGCGGCATGATCGACACGTACCACAGCCACCTGAAGTTCATCGAGCAGGTGCTGGGCCGTGCGTCGGGCGCCGAGCATTTCGCGGCGATGAACCTGCTGATGCTGCCGGGCCGCAACCTGTTCATGTGCGACACCTACGTGAACGAGCTGCCGAGCGCGGAACAGCTGGCCGACATGACGATCCAGGCGGCTGCCGAGATCGAGCGCTTCGGCATCACGCCGAAGGCCGCGCTGCTGTCGAACTCGAACTTCGGCAGCGCGCCGTCGGCGTCGTCGCGACGCATGGCGGAAGCGCGCCGGCTGATCGCCGAGCGTGCGCCGCAGCTCGAGGTCGACGGCGAAATGCACGGCGACGCGGCGCTGTCCGAGGCCGTGCGCAAGGCCGCCTTCCCGGGCACCGCGCTGCACGGCGAGGCGAACCTGCTGATCATGCCGAACGTCGAGGCGGCGAACATCGCGTACAACCTGCTCAAGATGGTCGGCGGTGAAGGCGTGACGGTCGGGCCGTTCCTGCTCGGCGCGGCGAAGCCGGTGCACATCCTGACGCCGGCCGCGACGGTGCGCCGGATCATCAACATGACGGCGGTGGCCGCGGCGAACGTCAACAACGTCGCGCGCTGACCCGAGGCGGCGCGGCTGCGCCGCCTGCGTCATCCACGCCACGAAACGCGCGTTTCGTGGCGTTTTTTTTCGCGTGCGGCCCGGCGCTCAGCGGTGTGGGGCATGCGCCTGGGTTCGGTCCGACCGTTCCGGATGGGGCGGCGTGGCAGGCTGCGGCGGCCATGGATGATCGGGCGCATGGGGCAAGCCGGCCGGATCGTTGCCCGCGGCCCGGCGGGCGCACGTTCAGGTCCGAACCGACCATCCCGGTTCAGTCTCAGCCGGTTTGGCAGGCCGCGGCCGCCGTGACCTGTCGCGGACGGTTTTCCGTGGATTCCCGCGCGCCCGAACCGGCGCGAGGAATCGCCGATGAACCGGATGAACGAAGCCTGCGACGAGACGCCGGCGCGCCGCGTATGGCGGATGCGCCGTCGCATCGCATGGGTGCGCCCGGCGATCGTCGTTGCGCCGACTGTCTGGCGGTGATCGGCCGATCGATCGGCGAGATGGCGCTACGCCGGCCGGGCAGGCAAAAAAGAAGGCGGCCTGAGCCGCCTTCCTTCAATGCCGGACGCCGCGTGTTCAGGCGACGTGCCGCGCCGTGTCACCCGAGCCGTTCCAGCGCCCGGTCAGCGTCTTCCACTTGATCCGCACCGCACGCAGGTTGTTCTCCTTCACGTGGCCGTAACCGCGGATCTCGTCGGGCAGGTTCGCCAGCTCCAGCGCGAGCGGCATCTTGCTCGCCGTCAGCCCGCCGATCAGCTGCCCGATCAGCGCTTCGTATTCGCCGATCAGCGCGCGCTCGGTGCGCCGTTCCTCGGTACGGCCGAACGGATCGAACGCCGTGCCGCGCAGGAATTTCAGCTTCGCGAGCAGGCGGAACGCCGGCAGCATCCACGAACCATACTGCTTCTTGATCAGATGGCCGTGCGCATCCTTCTTCGCGAACAGCGGCGGCGCAAGGTGGAACTTGAGCTTCCAGTCGCCGTCGAACTGCGCCTTGAGCCGGGCCAGGAACGCCGGATCCGACTGCAGGCGCGCGACCTCGTACTCATCCTTGTACGCCATCAGCTTGTACAGGTTGCGCGCGACCGCCTCGGTCAGCGCTTCCTGGGCGAGATCGGAGCTGCTGAGCGCGCGCTCGGCCGCCCGCACCTTGCCGAGGACGGCGGTGAAGCGCGCCGCGTAGGCGGCGTCCTGATAGGCGCTCAGATGCTGGACGCGCGTGGCGATCAGGGCGTCGACGGCCTTCTTCGTGTGCAGCGAGATCACCGTCGCGCCGGAGGACGCCTGTACGCCGCCCGAGGCGGCCTTCCGCACGCTCGCCAGGTCGTGCGCGGCGCGCCGGCCCCAGTCGAACGCCGCGCGGTTCTTGTCGATCTGCACGCCGTTCAGTTCGATCGCGCGCACGAGCGAGGCGAGCGACAGCGGCAGCCAGCCGCGCTGCCATGCGTAGCCGAGCATGAACGGGTTGGTGTAGATCGCGTCGCCGAGCAGCGCGACCGCGAAGTGGTTCGCGTCGATCAGGTCGACGTCGTTGCCGGCGGCGGCGCGGATGTCCTGTTCGGCGCTCAGGCCCGGGAAGGACCACTTCGGGTTCTTGATGAACTCGGCGGTCGGCGTCTGTGCGCTGTTGACGACGACGCGCGTGACGTCATGGCGCATCCGCGACGTGCATTCGTCGCCCGCCGTCACGATCGAGTCGCAGCCGATCACGAGGTTGGCGTCGCCCATCGCGATGCGGGTCGCGTGGATGTCGGACGGCGCGTTCGAGATCTGCACGTGGCTCATCACGGCGCCGCCCTTTTGCGCGAGGCCGGTGACGTCGAGCACCGTGACGCCCTTGTTCTCGAGGTGCGCGGCCATCCCGAGCAGCGCGCCGATCGTCACGACGCCGGTGCCGCCGACGCCCGTGACCAGCACGCCGAAGGTATGGTCGAGCGCGGGCGGGACGGGCTCGGGGATCGCGGGCAGCGCGCTGCCGTCGACCGACACCGCCTTCGGCTTCTTCAGCTCGCCGCCTTCGACGGTCACGAAGCTCGGGCAGAAGCCCTTCACGCACGAGAAGTCCTTGTTGCAGCTGGACTGGTTGATCTGGCGCTTGGTGCCGAACTCCGTCTCCAGCGGTTCGACCGACAGGCAGTTCGACTTCACCGAGCAATCGCCGCAGCCTTCGCAGACCGCCTCGTTGATCACGGCGCGCTTGGCCGGGTCCGGATACGCGCCGCGTTTGCGGCGGCGGCGCTTCTCGGTCGCGCAGGTCTGGTCGTAGATCAGGATCGTGGTGCCCTCGATCTCGCGCAGCATGCGCTGCACGTCGTCGAGCGCGTCGCGGTGATGGATCGTCACGCCCGGCGCGAGCAGCGTCGTGCCCTGGTACTTCTCGGGCTCGTCGGTGACGATCACGATTTTCTTCGCGCCTTCGGCCGCGAGCTGGTGCGTGATCTGCGGCACCGTGAGGACGCCGTCGACGGGCTGGCCGCCCGTCATCGCGACCGCATCGTTGTAGAGGATCTTGTAGGTGATGTTCGCCTTCGAGGAGATCGCCGCGCGCACGGCGAGCAGCCCCGAGTGGAAATAGGTGCCGTCGCCGAGGTTCGCGAACACGTGCTTCTCGTCGGTGAACGGCGCCTGGCCGATCCACGGCACCCCTTCGCCGCCCATCTGGCTGAAGGTGCTGGTGCTGCGGTCCATCCAGACCGTCATGTAGTGGCAGCCGATGCCGGCGATCGCGCGCGAGCCCTCGGGCACGTTGGTCGAGGTGTTGTGCGGGCAGCCGGAGCAGAACCACGGCTTGCGCTCGGTCGTCACGTGGGGCTTCGCGAGCGCCATCTCCTTCGCGTTGATCACCGCGATGCGCGCGGCGATCCGTGCGCGCACGTCGGACGGCAGGTCGAACTTGTCGAGCCGCGTCGCGATCGCCTTCGCGATGATCGCGGGCGACAGCTCGTAGTGTGCGGGCAGCAGCCAGTTGCCCATCGGCACCGACCATTCGCCGCCCGCGCCGTCCTTCTCGTCGAACTTGCCGAACACGCGGGGACGCTGGCCGTCCGGCCAGTTGTACAGCTCTTCCTTGATCGCGTATTCGAGGATCTGGCGCTTCTCCTCGACCACCAGGATTTCCTCGAGGCCGCGCGCGAACGACTGCGCGCCCTGCGCTTCGAGCGGCCACACGCAGCCGACCTTGTAGAGGCGGATGCCGATGCGCGCGCAGGTATCGTCGTCGAGGCCGAGGTCGCTGAGCGCCTGGCGCACGTCGAGGTAGGCCTTGCCGCCCGTGATGATGCCGAAGCGCGCGTGCGGCGATTCGATCTCGATGCGGTCGAGCTTGTTCGCGCGCACGTAGGCGAGGGCCGCGTACCACTTGTAGTCGAGCAGGCGGGCTTCCTGCACGAGCGGCGGATCCGGCCACCGGATGTTGAGGCCGCCCTCGGGCATCATGAAGTCGGTCGGCAGCACGATCTGGGTGCGGTGCGGATCGATGTCGACGGAGGCCGACGATTCCACCACGTCGGTCACGCACTTGAGCGCGACCCACAGGCCGGAATAGCGGCTCATCGCCCAGCCGTGCAGGCCGAAGTCGAGATATTCCTGGACGTTGGACGGGAACAGCACGGGAAGCCCGCAGGCCTTGAAGATGTGCTCGGACTGATGGGCCAGCGTCGAGGACTTGGCCGCGTGGTCGTCGCCCGCGAGCACGAGCACGCCGCCGTGGCGGGACGAGCCCGCGGAGTTCGCGTGCTTGAATACGTCGCCCGTGCGGTCGACGCCCGGGCCCTTGCCGTACCACATCGAGAACACGCCGTCGTGCTTCGCGCCGGGGTACAGGTTGACTTGCTGAGAGCCCCACACGGCGGTGGCGGCGAGGTCTTCGTTCAGGCCGGGCTGGAAGACGATCTGGTGCGCGGCCAGGTGCTTCTGCGCTTTCCACAGCGACAGGTCGAGCCCGCCGAGCGGGGAGCCCCGATATCCGGAAATGAAGCCGGCGGTGTTGAGGCCGGCGGCGCGATCGCGTTCCTGCTGGAGCATCGGCAGGCGGACCAGCGCCTGGATGCCGCTCATGTACGCGCGACCGCGTTCGAGCGTGTATTTGTCATCGAGCGTGACGGATTTCAGCGCGGCTTCCAGTGACGCGCGCTGACCTGCGTCTAGCGGGGCATTCATTGTCTTATCTCCTCCACCCAGTTTGGGATCGCCAAAACTCGCGCGTCGGCGTCTTGTGAACGCGTCGGCCCGGGGCCGCCATATTGGCGGGTTTTAAGCGATGGTAGCACTGGGGGAAACCCGCCGCTTGCCGCTCGGGAACAGCGCGGGAGGCCGATGAATCAGCACGGAATCAAGGCGTTACAGCATGTAAAAGCATGTAAATCGGGGCGCATTGCGCGCCGAATGCCATTAGCCTGACGGCCTGCCTGGAGGCGCCCCCGGTTTATCCGCGCGTTGATGCGATGGCGGCGCGGCCAGGCGCTGAAAAGGAGGTGCTATGCATACACGACATATCCAGAATTTCCTGATGGTGTCCACGGCCTTTTTCGCGATGAGCGGGCCGGCCCGTTCGGCGGGCGCGAGCGCGTTGGCGGTCGCGGCGATGCCGCAGCTGCAGGTCGTGCCCGCCGTGGGCGACATCGCGGTGACCGGCTGGGCGGCGCCGCGCGCAGTGCGCCCCGCGGCGGCCTGAAACGCCGGGCCGGAATGAAGAAAGGGCGGGAATCGGAGGATTCCCGCCCTTTTCATTGGCATCGGCCGCGCGGGCCGCTTATGCCTTGTCCTGCACCACGCCGCGGCGGATCTGGTCGAGTTCGATCGATTCGAACAGCGCCTTGAAGTTGCCTTCGCCGAAACCCTGGTTGCCCTTGCGCTGGATGATCTCGAAGAAGATCGGCCCGATCTGGTTCTCCGTGAAGATCTGCAGCAGCAGGTCGTCGCGCGCGCCGTCGATCAGGATCTTGCGTTTCTTCAGTTCGTCGAGCGACTCGCCGTGGTTCGGCACGCGGCGGTCGACCAGCTCGTAGTAGGTGTCGATCGTGTCGAGCAGCGTGACGCCCTTGGCGCGCAGGCCGTCGACCGCGCCGTAGATGTCGGCTGCGCCGAGCGCGATGTGCTGGATCCCTTCGCCGCGATAGGCGTCGAGGTATTCCTGGATCTGGCCGGCCGTGTCCGAGCCTTCCTCGTTGATCGGGATGCGGATCTTGCCGCACGGCGAGGTCATCGCCTTCGACTTCACGCCGGTCACCTTGCCTTCGATGTCGAAGTAGCGGACTTCGCGGAAGTTGAACAGGCGCTCGTAGAACTCCGCCCATTCCTGCATGCGGCCGCGGTGGACGTTGTGCGTCAGGTGATCGATATAGGTGAGGCCGTGGCCCGCCGGGTTCGGCTCCGCGCCGGCGATCGGCTCGAAGTCGACGTCATAGATGCTGATGTCGCCGATGCTGCCGGGCGCCGCGCCGTTCTTGCCCTTCCAGCGGTCGACGAAGTAGATCAGCGAATCGCCGATGCCCTTGATCGCCGGGATGTTCAGTTCCATCGGGCCGGTCTTGTTGTCGAAGCCCCATGCGCCGAGATCGCGCGCGTGGCGGTAGGCCTTCGCCGCATCCTGCACGCGGAACGCGATCGCGCAGATCGACGGCCCGTGCAGACGCGCGAAGCGCTGCGCGAACGAATCGGGCTCCGCGTTGACGATGAAGTTGATGTCGCCCTGGCGATACAGCGTCACGTCCTTGTGGCGGTGGCGCGCGACGGCGGTGAAGCCCATCCGTTCGAACAGCTGGCCGAGCGCCTTCGGGTCCGGCGCCGTGTATTCGATGAATTCGAAGCCGTCGGTGCCGACGGGATTGTCCCAGGTTGGGATCTGCATGGTGTCTCCTGATGCCCTTGGCGGGCTGTATCGCGGGAAGGTCTGCGTGCGGCAAAGTGTAGCGGGGCGGGGCGGGCGGATACTTGCGAACTTAATCGCGGTTCGCTACGCTTGCGCAATTTCCCAATCAAATAAACGACCGGAGAGGCAGAAAATGGCGCGCGTGGAATTGGACGCGATCGATCGGCGGATCCTGGCCATCCTGCAGGAGAACGGGCGGCTCTCGAACCAGGAGATCGCCGAGCGGGTGAACCTGTCGCCGAGCCCGTGCCTGCGGCGGATTCGGCGGCTCGAGGAGGCTGGCGTGATCACGGGATACGTGGCCTTGCTCGATCCGCAGAAGCTCGGGCTCGACCTGCTCGCCTACGTGAGCGTGCGGCTCGAGAAGCGCGGCGGCCTCGCGCCGGCGCGCGGCGACGAAGCGTCGGCCCGCGCCGGCGCGACGCACGCGCAGTTGTTCCGCGCGGCGGTGCAGGCCTGGCCGGAGGTGGTCGCGTGCCACGCGATGACGGGCGACATGGATTACCTGCTGCGCGTGCAGGTCGAGGACATGGCGCATTTTTCGCGCTTCGTGCAGGAGCAGTTGCTGCACCATCCGTCGGTGATCGACGTGAAGACGAGCTTCTCGCTCGAACGCTTCAAGGAGACGACCGCGCTGCCGATCCGCTGAGCGCGCGCCAAATGAAACGGGCGGCCCTGGAGGCCGCCCGTGCATGCTGGCGAGGATGAGGCCGCTCAGGCCGTCAGCCCCGCGGGCAGCAGCGATTCGAAGATCTGCGTGGCGCGCTGCGCCTGACGCTTGAGCGCGTAGTCGAACACCGCGGCCTGCTCCTGCATCATTTCGGCGAGGATCGTCGAATGATCGGCGGGCGGCAGCGACAGGTAGGCATCGGCTTCGCCGTACGCGTATTCGATCCGCATGCCCGACTTCTTCGCGATGTGCATCATCGTGGCGTTGCGCGACAGGCAGTGCATATAGAGCATCGTCACCTGGGTGTTGCGGCTGCGGATCGCGGCGCGCTCGAACAGCTTCGAGCCGACGCCGTTGCCGCGCGCGCATTCGAGCACCGACACGCCGAACTCGGCGGTGCGCTTGTCGCCCTCGGCCGGCAGGTAGGCCAGATGGCCGACGCCGATCAGCTTGAGCTGGTGGTCGAAGACGCCGAACACCGTGTCGCGCGAGAAATCGATCGTGCGGACGTAGTTGTCGAGCACGTGATCGGGGACGATCTGGCCGAAGCGGAGCAGGCGATCGTCGTCGTCGAGCGTGAGAAAGTGCGTGAGCAGTTGCTCGCGGTCGGTGGAAGCCAGTTCCCGGACGAGAACCGGCGCGGGGCCGACGTTGCCGGACCACGCGGCAGGACGGCTGACAGACGTGTTCATCGTGGGTTCCTCAAAAGACCGTGCAATCGGTTTGGTGCAATGCAACAACAGTTTAGCCGATCGACGGTTCGGAACCTGGGGAAAACCCGAGTATTGTTTCGAGTATGAATTCTAGATATGTTTTAAATTTCCTGTAAACGTCTGTTTTTGCAGGAAATTTGCATAAATGTCGGGAGGGGCGACAGGCAGGCGCACTGTCATTCCCACGCAACGCATGCTGCTTTGCGGAAAATCAAGCCGTGCCGGACAGGCCGTTCTCGATCATGTCGATCACCTGCTCGGCGAAGTCGCGGTAGCCGAGGCGGCCGCCCGGCTTGAGCCAGGTGAAGGTCCAGTTGATCATCCCGAACACCATCATCGTCACCGAGGTCTGGTTTTCCTTCGCGATGCGTTCCGGATACGCGCGCGCCAGCTGCCGCGCGAACGCGGCGACGATATCGCGCTGCCGGTCGAGGATCACCTGGCGCTGCGTGTCTTCGAGGTACTTGACGTCGTTGAGCAGCGCGACGTGGCGGCTGTGCGAGGTCTCGTACTCCGCGAGGAAGGTCCGCACCAGCTCGGCGAACGCGTCGCGCTCGCTGAGGCCGCGCCGCTGGCTCACGCCCTCGACCTCGGCGATGATCAGCATCAGCCGCTTCGTGTAGCGGTCGAGCAGGTCGAACAGGATCGCTTCCTTGCTCTCGTAATAGTGATAGAGGCGCGCCTTCGAGGTGCCGCTCGCGGTGGCGAGGTCCGTCATCGACGTGCTCGGGTAGCTGGTCTGGGCGAACTTGGCGGCGGCGAGGTCGAGGATCTGCTCGCGCTGGGATTCGTGGTCGGGCGCTCGGGTGCGGGCCATGGGAGAGTCGTCTGCTCGGGTTAGCGGGGGGAGGCGGGGACGGCGCGCAGCGTGAGCGCACGCAGGTTGTCGATGCTCGGTTCGCCGCCGCGCAGCTCGACGCGGCCGGCCGCCGCCAGCTCGCGGCAGCGCCAGAACGCGATCGAGTCGCTGACGAACAGGTGGCCGCGGTCGGCGCAGCCCATCACCGAGCCGATCGTGCGGGCCGCCGGCGCCCATTCGCCGGGCACGTGTTCGAGCACGAGCACATCGAGGTCGGCATAGTGGCCGCTCTTGAAGGTATTGCCGATCCAGTAGCGCAGTTCCGCATTGGCCTGCTTGGCCTCCTGCCATTCGAGCGCGAGCCGGCTGATGCGCAGCACCGAGATCGGCGCGGCCTCCGGCAGCTTCGCGCGCAGCGTCGCGGGCGGAAAGATGCCGGTGGCGGTGGCGGTGTCGGTGCGCAGGTGGACCCACGACTGCGGATCGTCGACATCGGCGCTCGACAGGCGCACTTCGTTCAGGCGCTGCGGGACATTGCGCAGATGGTAGGCGACCCGCCGCAGCATCAGCTGGTCGGCGACGCTCTGCGCATGCCAGACCACCACCTGCCCATCGCCGGCGGCGAGCTGTTCGAGCGTCGCGAGCTCGTCGCGCACCTCGGTCTGCCAGTCCGGCAGGATGTCGCCCATCACGCGCTCCCAGAAGGCGGCGCGCGTGTCGGGAAGCTCGTCGATGCCGCGCAGCGGGCCGATGGCCAGGTCGTCGCGCAATTCGATGACGCGCTCGTCGCGACCCGCGTCGGCAAGCGCGACGCGCAGGGAAGCGGCGGCGGAGCCGCCCAGGGTGACGTGGAGAGTACTCATGGGCCTGTCGTCGACAAAGGAAAGCCGCCCGGCGACCGGCGCGGCGAAGCGGCCGGCCGACGGGCGGCCCCTAGTGTAAGCGAGATGGCCGGCGGCGCGAAACCGCCGGCTCGGCTCAGCGCTCGTCGTAGCTGACCACGACCCGGTCGCTGATCGGATGACACTGGCAGGTCAGGACGAAGCCGTCCTTCACCTCGTGGTCCTCGAGCGTGTAGTTCTTGTCCATGCGGACCTCGCCCTCGAGCACCTTCGCGCGACAGGTGCAGCAGACGCCGCCCTTGCACGCGTACGGCAGCGCGAGACCGGCGCGCAGGCCGATGTCGAGCAGGCTGACGCCTTCATACGGCAGGCGCAGCTTGCGGCGATTGCCGTCGAGCACGATCTCGAGGTCGGCGGCGGGCGTCGCATCGGTGATGTCGACGCTCGGCGCGCCCGCCTGCGGCAGCGGCGAGCCGAAGCGCTCGACGTGGATCCGGCCGGCTGGTACGCCGGCCGCGGCCAGAGCGGCCTCGGCGGCGTCCATCATCGGCGCCGGGCCGCAGATGAAGGCCTCGTCGATCGAGGCGGCGGGCGTCAGCGTGTCGAGGAAGGCCGCGCATTTCTCCTGGTTCAGCACGCCGTTGAAGAGTTCGACGTCCTGCAGGTCGTCGGACAGCACGTGGTACAGCGCGAACCGTTCCATGAAGCGGTTCTTCAGGTCCTCCAGCTCCTCGGCGAACATGATCGCGTCGACGCTGCGGTTGCCGTAGATCAGCGTGAAGCGGCTGCGCGGCTCCAGTTCGAGCGTGGTCTTGATGATCGCGAGCACCGGCGTGATCCCCGAGCCGCCCGAGAACGCGACGTACTGCTTGCCGTGCCCGGCGTTCAGATGGGTGAAGAAGCGGCCGTCGGGCGTCATCACGTCGATCGTGTGGCCGGCCTTGAGCGTGTCGAACGCGAAGTTCGAGAAGCGGCCGCCGCGCACCCGCTTGATGCCGATGCGCAGCTCGCCGTCGCGGTCGTAGTCGGTGGTGCCGACGCAGATCGAGTACGAGCGCCGCGTTTCCTCGCCATCGATGTGGGTTTTCAGCGTGACGAACTGGCCCTGCGTGAAACGGTAGTGTTCGCGCAGTTCGGGCGGGACCTCGAAGGAGACCGTGACCGCGTCGGCGGTCTCGGGTCGCACGTCGCGGATGCGCAGCGGGTGGAATTGCGGAGTCGCCATATCAGTAGGGTTTGAAGTAGTCGAAGGGTTCGCGGCAGTCGACGCAGCGGTAGAGCGCCTTGCAGGCCGTCGACGCGAACTGGGCGAGACGTTCCGTGTCGGCCGACCCGCAGCGCGGGCACGCGGGCGCCGCGAGCGGCTTCGGGCGGAAACGCACGACCCGTTCGGCGGGCGCGGCGGCGCTCCCGCATTGGCCGGTCGGCGGCGCGATGCCGTACGCGCGCAGCTTGTCGCGGGCTTCCGCGGTGATCCAGTCGGTGGTCCAGGCGGGCGCGAGCACGGTCTCGATGCGGTGCGCGGGCAGGCCGGCCCGGGCGAGCGCGAGCCCGATGTCCTCGGCGATCTGCGACATCGCCGGGCAGCCCGAGTAGGTCGGCGTGATGACCACGTCGAGCGTGCCGTCGGCCGCGCGCCGGACCTCGCGCAGGATGCCCAGCTCGCGGATCGACACGACCGGGATTTCCGGGTCGGGCACCGCTTCGAGCACGCGCCAGGCCTCGGCGACGAGCGGGTCGGCGTGGCGCGGTGCGGTGGGGGCGGGATCGTGGAGGGCGGGCATCATCGGGCTCCGTGACGGCTCGGCGCTTACCAGGACGCGCCCGGATGCTGGCGTGCGAGGCTCTGCATCTCGGCGAGCAGGAAGCCCATGTGTTCCGAGTGTTCGCCGAGCTTGCCGGTCGGCACGTGTCGGACCGGCTCGGGCAGCGCGAGCGTTGCCTCGGCGAGGGCGGCGTCGATATCGGCGCGCCACGCGGCTTCGAGCGAGGCCATCGTCGGGCCGATGCCGGTGGCAGCGACGGCGTCCTCGACCGCGTCGATCGAGAAGAATTCGCGGGTGTACGGGATCAGGTAGTCGAGCGCGGCCTGCGCGCGGCGGTGCGACTCGTCGGTGCCGTCGCCGAAGCGGACCAGCCATTCGCGCGCGTGGTGCTCGTGATAGCGGGTTTCCTTGATCGACTTGGCGGCGATGGCCGCGAGCTGCGGATCGCGGGAGGTCTCGAGCGCGGTCCACGCGTGCAGCATCAGCGTCGCGTAGAAGAAATTGCGCACGATCGTGACCGCGTAGTCCTTGTCCGCCTGCGCGGTGCCGGACAGCGGCCCGTAGTGCGGCAGCTCGACCAGCGTGTAGTTGGCGAACTCGCGCTCGGTGCGGAAGTATGCGTAGTCGTCCTCGGTGCGCGCGGGGCCGCCGAGCCGGCGATCGAGGTCGGCCGCATGCGTGTAGAGCAGGCGGGCTTGGCCGATCAGGTCGAGGCTCATGTTGGTGAGCGCGATGTCCTCTTCGAGGATCGGGCCGTGGCCGCACCATTCGGCATTGCGCTGGCCGAGGATCAGCGCGTTGTCGGCGAGGCGCAGCACGTAGGCGAGATGTTGTGGGGTGATCGTCATGGCGCGCCGCTTACATGTGGTTGACTTCGTCGGGCAGCGTATAGAACGTCGGATGGCGATAGATCTTGTCGCCCGCCGGTTCGAACAGCTCCGCCTTCTCGTTCGGATCGGACGCGGTGATCGCCGCCGACGGCACCACCCAGATGCTCACGCCTTCCTGGCGGCGCGTGTAGACGTCGCGCGCCATGCGCAGCGCCATCGACGCGTCGGCTGCGTGCAGGCTGCCGCAATGCTTGTGGTCGAGTCCCTGCTTGCTGCGCACGAACACTTCCCAGATTGGCCATTCCTTGTTCATCACTGTCTCCTGATTCCTGAATGCGGGGCGGCGGCGTGCTTCACGCAGCCTGCGGGTGTTCGCGGGCGCGGCGCTTCTGCTCGTGCGCGAGCGCGGCGGCGCGGACCCAGGCGCCGTCGTCGTGCGCCTTCACGCGGGTGGCGAGGCGCTCCTTGTTGCACGGGCCGTCGCCGTTGACCACGCGCCAGAATTCATCCCAATCGATCGCGCCGTAGTCGAAATGGCCGCGCGCCTCGTTCCACGTGAGGTCCGGGTCGGGCAGCGTGACGCCGAGCACCTTCGCCTGCTCGACGGTCGCGTCGACGAACTTCTGGCGCAGGTCGTCGTTCGAGATGCGCTTGATGCCCCACTTGCTCGACTGGTTGCTGTGGATCGAGTCGGCGTCGCTGGGGCCGAACATCATCAGGACCGGCCACCACCAGCGGTTCACGGCCTGCTGCACCATCTCGCGCTGGGCGTCAGTGCCCTTCATCATCGCGAGCAGCGCGTCGAAGCCCTGGCGCTGATGGAACGACTCCTCCTTGCACACGCGGATCATCGCGCGCGCGTAGGGGCCGTAGGTGCAGCGGCACAGCGGGATCTGGTTCATGATCGCGGCGCCGTCGACGAGCCAGCCGATCACGCCGACGTCCGCCCAACTGGGCGTCGGATAGTTGAAGATGCTTGAATATTTGGCCTTGCCGGCGTGCAGCGCGTCGATAAGCGTGTCGCGCGACACGCCGAGCGTTTCGGCCGCGCTATATAGATAGAGGCCGTGGCCCGCCTCGTCCTGGACCTTCGCGAGCAGAATCGCCTTGCGCTTGAGGCTCGGGGCGCGGGTGATCCAGTTGCCTTCGGGCAGCATCCCGACGATTTCCGAGTGCGCGTGCTGCGAAATCTGGCGCACGAGGGTCTTGCGATACGCGTCGGGCATCCAGTCCTGCGGCTCGATCTTGCCGTCGGCGGCCATGACGGCGTCGAATCGGGCCAGTTCGGGCGAATCGGCGGCGCCATCGAGCGGCGCGACGTTGCCGGAGATGTCGAGGGATTGCGTGTACATGTCGATGGACTCGTCCAGGGGAATGTGTCTGCAGTATAAATTAACCGACCGGACGGTTAATAAATTATTTGAGCTTGCGCATGAAAGATAAGGGTAAACCATGATTCGAGATGGTCGACGCCGGCCGAGGCGGAGTGCGCGTGGGATCTGGGGCAGAATGCACATCCTTTCTCGTGAGGTGATGCGCATGACATTCCGCCGCTGTTTCCCCGTTCTCGCAGGTTGCGCCGCGCTGGTGCTGTCGCAGTGGGCGTCGGCCGCCGGAGGCGGCGCGCCGGGAGCGGCGTCGCATTGGGTGGCGGCCTGGGCGAGCGCGCTGCAGCCGATTCCGGAGCTGGCTGCGCCGCCGCCGCTTTACAAGGCGCCGGACGTGGCCGGGCGCACGCTGCGCCAGATCGTTTATCCGACGGTGGCCGGGCGGGCGGTGCGCGTCCGCGTGAGCAACGCGTACGGCAGCACGCCGCTCGTGATCGATGCGCTGCGGATCGGGCGTTCGGCGGGCGGCGCGGCGGTGCGGGACGGGGTGTCGGCGCCCGTGACGTTCGGCGGGCGCCCGGGGGTGGAAGTGGCGCCCGGGCAGGAGCGGGACAGCGATCCGGTCGCGTTCGAGGTTGCGGCGGGCGAACCCTACGCGCTCAGTCTATATATAGGCGCGCGCCAGCGGATGTCGGTATGGCATCGGGTGGCGAACCAGTCCAACTATGTGTCGGTGCCGGGCAACCATGCGGCTGATTCCGGGGCGCAGGCATTCCGGGTGCGCTTCACGCAATCCGCGTGGGTGACCGAGTTGGCGGTGGAGAGTCCGGAGCCGCCGGCGGGGGCGGTGGTGGCGATTGGCGATTCGATCACCGACGGCCTGCGCTCGAGCCTGAACCAGAACCGCCGGTGGCCCGACGCGCTGGCGCGCCGGGTGTCGGCATTGGGCGGGCGGCCGGTGGGCGTGGTGAATCTGGGGATCAGCGGCAACCGTCTGCTGAGCGATTCGCCGTGCTACGGCGAGGCGCTGGAGAAGCGTTTCGCGCGGGATGCGCTGTCGCGCACGGGGGCGCGGGCGGCGGTGCTGCTGATCGGCATCAACGACATCAATTTTGCCGCGATGCCGCCGCGCGCGGGGCTCGATTGCGACGCGCCGCATACGCAGGTGAGCGCGGCCGCGCTGATTGCCGGGTATCGACGGCTGATCGCGGCTGCGCACGAGCGTGGCGTGGCGTTGTATGGCGCGACGCTGACGCCGGCGGGGCTGCCGCCGGCGCGCGAGGCGATCCGGGTGGCGGTCAACGAATGGATCCGGACGTCGCGGGCGTTCGATGGCGTGGTGGATTTCGATGCGGCGCTGCGGGATCCGGCGCGGCCTGGCGTGCTGCAACGACGCTATGACAGCGGTGACGGCATCCATCCGAGTGACGCGGGGTACGCGGCGATGGCGGATGCGGTGCCTCAAGCCTGGCTGGAGGCGTTGACGAAGGGCCGCTGAGCGGGGGAGGCGCCCGATCGGGCGCCTTTTTCATAAAATTTTAATGAAACCCTTAAAAAGGGCTTGCGTGGCGGGAAAAGCGTGCCTACAATCACGCCTCTTTCGCGCTAACGGAAACGCAGCGCGAAGGAAGAGAAGCAAAGCCTGGCGCGGGTTTCAAGCGTGTTGGGCAAAGATGGTTGATCGATAGCAGGACGATCAGCGCGATGAAAAAAGTTGTTGACGCGCTGCTCTGAATTGATCATAATCTCGCTTCTCTGCTGCTGAAAACGCAGCGCTGCTGAGAAGGTCGATAAGAAGTCCGGCCCGCCTCGCAGATGTGCTCTTTAAAAATTAACAGCCGATAAGTGTGGGCGCTTGATGGGATGCGAGTCTGATCTTCGGATCGGATCAAGCAAAAGTATCAAGAGTCTCACACTAAAGTAAGTCAGGTTTATGAAGCAATTCATATACCTGTCAGCTTTGAGTGAGCGACCGGTTTCTAACGAAACCGAAAAACAGTAACAGGTATTGAACTGAAGAGTTTGATCCTGGCTCAGATTGAACGCTGGCGGCATGCCTTACACATGCAAGTCGAACGGCAGCACGGGTGCTTGCACCTGGTGGCGAGTGGCGAACGGGTGAGTAATACATCGGAACATGTCCTGTAGTGGGGGATAGCCCGGCGAAAGCCGGATTAATACCGCATACGATCTACGGATGAAAGCGGGGGATCTTCGGACCTCGCGCTATAGGGTTGGCCGATGGCTGATTAGCTAGTTGGTGGGGTAAAGGCCTACCAAGGCGACGATCAGTAGCTGGTCTGAGAGGACGATCAGCCACACTGGGACTGAGACACGGCCCAGACTCCTACGGGAGGCAGCAGTGGGGAATTTTGGACAATGGGGGAAACCCTGATCCAGCAATGCCGCGTGTGAAGAAGGCCTTCGGGTTGTAAAGCACTTTGTCCGGAAAGAAATCCTTTGGGCTAATACCCCGGGGGGATGACGGTACCGGAAGAATAAGCACCGGCTAACTACGTGCCAGCAGCCGCGGTAATACGTAGGGTGCGAGCGTTAATCGGAATTACTGGGCGTAAAGCGTGCGCAGGCGGTTTGTTAAGACAGATGTGAAATCCCCGGGCTTAACCTGGGAACTGCATTTGTGACTGGCAAGCTAGAGTATGGCAGAGGGGGGTAGAATTCCACGTGTAGCAGTGAAATGCGTAGAGATGTGGAGGAATACCGATGGCGAAGGCAGCCCCCTGGGCCAATACTGACGCTCATGCACGAAAGCGTGGGGAGCAAACAGGATTAGATACCCTGGTAGTCCACGCCCTAAACGATGTCAACTAGTTGTTGGGGATTCATTTCCTTAGTAACGTAGCTAACGCGTGAAGTTGACCGCCTGGGGAGTACGGTCGCAAGATTAAAACTCAAAGGAATTGACGGGGACCCGCACAAGCGGTGGATGATGTGGATTAATTCGATGCAACGCGAAAAACCTTACCTACCCTTGACATGGTCGGAATCCTGAAGAGATTCGGGAGTGCTCGAAAGAGAACCGATACACAGGTGCTGCATGGCTGTCGTCAGCTCGTGTCGTGAGATGTTGGGTTAAGTCCCGCAACGAGCGCAACCCTTGTCCTTAGTTGCTACGCAAGAGCACTCTAAGGAGACTGCCGGTGACAAACCGGAGGAAGGTGGGGATGACGTCAAGTCCTCATGGCCCTTATGGGTAGGGCTTCACACGTCATACAATGGTCGGAACAGAGGGTTGCCAACCCGCGAGGGGGAGCTAATCCCAGAAAACCGATCGTAGTCCGGATTGCACTCTGCAACTCGAGTGCATGAAGCTGGAATCGCTAGTAATCGCGGATCAGCATGCCGCGGTGAATACGTTCCCGGGTCTTGTACACACCGCCCGTCACACCATGGGAGTGGGTTTTACCAGAAGTGGCTAGTCTAACCGCAAGGAGGACGGTCACCACGGTAGGATTCATGACTGGGGTGAAGTCGTAACAAGGTAGCCGTATCGGAAGGTGCGGCTGGATCACCTCCTTTCTCGAGCTTCGCACAAAGTTGAGCGCTCACGCTTATCGGCTGTTTATCAAGACAGACTCAGGGGTCTGTAGCTCAGTCGGTTAGAGCACCGTCTTGATAAGGCGGGGGTCGTTGGTTCGAATCCAACCAGACCCACCAAGTTGTCTGACGTGTGATGGTTCAGTGCTTCGGTACTGTGCCGCTAACCGCGGGCAGAAACCTGAGGAAGTCTCTGTATGGGGGCATAGCTCAGCTGGGAGAGCACCTGCTTTGCAAGCAGGGGGTCGTCGGTTCGATCCCGTCTGCCTCCACCAATCTTCAATGACAAGCGTTCGACGTGATCGAACTTTTGTCATTGGCGATTGAGCCAGTCAGAGTGATATGAGTAATACCATATCGGCTGTCGTTCTTTAACAATCTGGAAGAAGTAAGTAATTTGGATAGCGGAAGCGTCTTGAGATGGACGTGAAAACTATCCGGGTTGTGATTGTATCGATGTATCTCAAGATGATTCGAACTTCATGTTCGGCTCAATTGGAATACGGCACAACGCGAGAACTCAACCTGTAACGGCTGTAAGTCGAAAGACGAGACAGACTCGTTATAGGGTCAAGCGAATAAGTGCATGTGGTGGATGCCTTGGCGATCACAGGCGATGAAGGACGCGGTAGCCTGCGAAAAGCTACGGGGCTGGCAAACAAGCATTGATCCGTAGATGTCCGAATGGGGAAACCCACTCCTTCTGGAGTATCCATAGCTGAATACATAGGCTATGTGAAGCGAACGCGGTGAACTGAAACATCTAAGTAACCGCAGGAAAAGAAATCAACCGAGATTCCCAAAGTAGTGGCGAGCGAAATGGGATCAGCCTGTACTCTTTATTTTTGTTGTTAGTCGAACGCTCTGGAAAGTGCGGCCATAGCAGGTGATAGCCCTGTAGACGAAAACAGCGAGAAAGAACTAAGTGTACGAAAAGTAGGGCGGGACACGTGAAATCCTGTCTGAAGATGGGGGGACCATCCTCCAAGGCTAAATACTCGTGATCGACCGATAGTGAACCAGTACCGTGAGGGAAAGGCGAAAAGAACCCCGGGAGGGGAGTGAAATAGATCCTGAAACCGCATGCATACAAACAGTCGGAGCCTGGAAACGGGTGACGGCGTACCTTTTGTATAATGGGTCAGCGACTTACGTTCAGTAGCAAGCTTAACCGTATAGGGCAGGCGTAGCGAAAGCGAGTCCGAATAGGGCGTTCAGTTGCTGGGCGTAGACCCGAAACCAAGTGATCTATCCATGGCCAGGATGAAGGTGCGGTAACACGTACTGGAGGTCCGAACCCACTAACGTTGAAAAGTTAGGGGATGAGCTGTGGATAGGGGTGAAAGGCTAAACAAACTTGGAAATAGCTGGTTCTCTCCGAAAACTATTTAGGTAGTGCCTCGTGTCTCACCTTCGGGGGTAGAGCACTGTCATGGTTGGGGGGTCTATTGCAGATTACCCCGCCATAGCAAACTCCGAATACCGAAGAGTGCAATCACGGGAGACAGACATCGGGTGCTAACGTCCGGTGTCAAGAGGGAAACAACCCAGACCGCCAGCTAAGGTCCCCAAATATAGCTAAGTGGGAAACGAAGTGGGAAGGCTAAAACAGTCAGGAGGTTGGCTTAGAAGCAGCCACCCTTTAAAGAAAGCGTAATAGCTCACTGATCGAGTCGTCCTGCGCGGAAGATGTAACGGGGCTAAGCTATATACCGAAGCTGCGGATGCACACTAGTTGTGCATGGTAGGAGAGCGTTCCGTAAGCCTGCGAAGGTGCGTTGAAAAGCGTGCTGGAGGTATCGGAAGTGCGAATGCTGACATGAGTAGCGATAAAGGGGGTGAAAGGCCCCCTCGCCGTAAGCCCAAGGTTTCCTACGCAACGTTCATCGGCGTAGGGTGAGTCGGCCCCTAAGGCGAGGCAGAAATGCGTAGCTGATGGGAAGCAGGTCAATATTCCTGCACCATTGTTAAATGCGATGGGGGGACGGATCGCGGAAGGTTGTCCGGGTGTTGGAAGTCCCGGTCGCTGCATTGGAGAAGGCACTTAGGCAAATCCGGGTGCAGAATTCAAGGGTGTGGCGCGAGCTTCTTAGGAAGCGAAGCAATTGGAAGTGGTTCCAAGAAAAGCCTCTAAGCTTCAGTTTAACAATGACCGTACCGCAAACCGACACAGGTGGGCGAGATGAGTATTCTAAGGCGCTTGAGAGAACTCGGGAGAAGGAACTCGGCAAATTGGTACCGTAACTTCGGGATAAGGTACGCCCTTGTAGCTTGATGCCCCTGCGGGCAAAGGGTGAAGGGGTTGCAATAAACTGGTGGCTGCGACTGTTTAATAAAAACACAGCACTCTGCAAACACGAAAGTGGACGTATAGGGTGTGACGCCTGCCCGGTGCCGGAAGATTAAATGATGGGGTGCAAGCTCTTGATTGAAGTCCCGGTAAACGGCGGCCGTAACTATAACGGTCCTAAGGTAGCGAAATTCCTTGTCGGGTAAGTTCCGACCTGCACGAATGGCGTAACGATGGCCACACTGTCTCCTCCCGAGACTCAGCGAAGTTGAAGTGTTTGTGATGATGCAATCTACCCGCGGCTAGACGGAAAGACCCCATGAACCTTTACTGTAGCTTTGCATTGGACTTTGAACCGATCTGTGTAGGATAGGTGGGAGGCTATGAAACCGGAACGCTAGTTTCGGTGGAGCCGTCCTTGAAATACCACCCTGGTTTGTTTGAGGTTCTAACCTTGGTCCGTGATCCGGATCGGGGACAGTGCATGGTAGGCAGTTTGACTGGGGCGGTCTCCTCCCAAAGCGTAACGGAGGAGTACGAAGGTACGCTAGGTACGGTCGGAAATCGTGCTGATAGTGCAATGGCATAAGCGTGCTTAACTGCGAGACCGACAAGTCGAGCAGGTGCGAAAGCAGGTCATAGTGATCCGGTGGTTCTGTATGGAAGGGCCATCGCTCAACGGATAAAAGGTACTCTGGGGATAACAGGCTGATACCGCCCAAGAGTTCATATCGACGGCGGTGTTTGGCACCTCGATGTCGGCTCATCTCATCCTGGGGCTGTAGCCGGTCCCAAGGGTATGGCTGTTCGCCATTTAAAGAGGTACGTGAGCTGGGTTTAAAACGTCGTGAGACAGTTTGGTCCCTATCTGCCGTGGGCGTTGGATATTTGAAGGGGGCTGCTCCTAGTACGAGAGGACCGGAGTGGACGAACCTCTGGTGTACCGGTTGTCACGCCAGTGGCATCGCCGGGTAGCTATGTTCGGAAGAGATAACCGCTGAAAGCATCTAAGCGGGAAACTCGCCTTGAGATGAGATATCCCTGGAGGCTTGACCTCCTTGAAGGGTCGTTCGAGACCAGGACGTTGATAGGTCAGGTGTGTAAGCGCAGTAATGCGTTCAGCTAACTGATACTAATTGCCCGTAAGGCTTGATCCTATAACAAGTCTGTCTCGATGTCCGTCAGCGCTTCAGCGCAGACGGACATCGAGCGTCGAGTGCAAGGCACTCGATGTACGACGGTTGAAGTACCGCGTACGTGTGAGATACAACCTCACAACCCCAAAATTACTGCTTCTTCCCAGATTGGTCGCGTTGCGAAGCAGCGCGACAACCCTCTTTGCCTGATGACCATAGCGAGTCGGTCCCACCCCTTCCCATCCCGAACAGGACCGTGAAACGACTCTACGCCGATGATAGTGCGGATTGCCCGTGTGAAAGTAGGTAATCGTCAGGCTCCCTCTGCCAAAACCCCCGCCCATCCGGCGGGGGTTTTGCTTTTTGCGCGCCCGAATTCTCCCGGTTCCCCATAGATACCGCCCGACCCGGATCAGGACCGGGCGATGAATCGCGGGCGACGCCCAGGTCGTTGCGCGCGCAGCCATGAAGCAACGCTTCCTCCGCCCGCAGTAACGGACGTCTCCAGCACCTCGCACGCCTGAAGCATCGAGCGGCTTCCCGTCTCGCGCACATGCACGAAAAAAGCATACCCATCGTCGATTCTGGCAAGATGCCGGCCTTCCACTCCTCGGGCGAATGGCCATGTCGCACCGCTTCCTGTTTCCCGAAGACGGCTTGCTCGTTCGCGACGACATCAGGCTGCGCCTGATTCGCGCAGGCGATGCGCCCGACCTCCTGCGCTACTCCGTCGAAAACCGGACCCACCTCAAGCGCTGGGAGCCGAGCAGGGCAGCGTCGTTCCATACGCTCGACGCTATGCACGCGCGGCTCGACGCCGTGCTTCGAAGCCATGCCGCACATACCGCCCTTCACCTCGTGCTGGATCGCCCCGGTGCCTCGGGCATCGTCGGCGAGTGCAACTTTACGAATATTGTCCGCGGTCCGTTCCAGGCCTGCCACCTCGGCTTCTCGATCGATGCGCGCGAGGAAGGGCGCGGGCTGATGGCGGCCGCCTTGAGGCTCGCTATCGCCCATGCATTCGAGGTTCTGCAGCTGCACCGGATCATGGTCAACCATCGCCCCGAGAATACGCGCAGTGCAGTGCTGCTCGCGCACCTGGGCTTCGAGCGTGAGGGGTTGGCAAAGCGCTATCTGAAGATCGACGGTGCGTGGGCCGACCACGTGCTGACCTCGTTGATCAACCCGTCGGACAGGGATTGAAGTGCTCCAGGCCGCCTGGTGCGGGGCCATTCGCGTCAATTTGCACAATTTCGGGATTTCTTTGGCGAAAACTGGCATTTCGCTATTGGCGCAACGCGCCGCAGACCGTATGATGGCGGTCTTCTGTTTTTCAGGTGCGAGCCTGGGTAGCGGAGGCAGACGGATATGGGCGGCAGCTGAACAGGTTACCGTACTCCATGCAGGCAAGCCGGCGCAAGGCGCTGAAATTGCCGGGCAGGGAGCACAGCGACAGTGGGCACTCGAAGATGATGCAAAAATCTTGATGAGGTGCTTGACATGGGTTCGATGCACCCCCATAATCGTCAGTTCTCTACGGAGGGGTGCCCGAGTGGCTAAAGGGGGCAGACTGTAAATCTGTTGGCTTACGCCTACGTTGGTTCGAATCCAACCTCCTCCACCAAGACATACGCAAGAGCGGTAGGGAATCGTTAAGTGGCCCGTGCGGGTGTAGCTCAATGGTAGAGCAGAAGCCTTCCAAGCTTACGACGAGGGTTCGATTCCCTTCACCCGCTCCAGTTCATGAGTTTTGAAGCATAGAAGCGCCCATGTGGCTCAGTGGTAGAGCACTCCCTTGGTAAGGGAGAGGTCGGCAGTTCGATCCTGCCCATGGGCACCAAGCTTTTAAGTTGTCAGTGTCTGTTTGCGCGCGGCGCAACATGTGAAATTCCTGTTAGGAGTTGAAAATGGCCAAGGAAAAATTTGAGCGGACCAAGCCGCACGTGAACGTTGGTACGATTGGTCACGTTGACCACGGCAAGACGACACTGACGGCAGCGATCACGACCGTGCTGACGAAGAAATTCGGCGGCGAGGCGAAGGCCTACGACCAGATCGACGCGGCACCGGAAGAAAAGGCGCGCGGCATCACGATCAACACGGCACACGTCGAGTACGAAACGGCTAACCGCCACTACGCGCACGTTGACTGCCCGGGCCACGCTGACTATGTGAAGAACATGATCACGGGCGCAGCGCAGATGGACGGCGCGATCCTGGTGTGCTCGGCAGCAGACGGCCCGATGCCGCAAACGCGCGAGCACATCCTGCTGGCGCGTCAGGTTGGCGTTCCGTACATCATCGTGTTCCTGAACAAGTGCGACATGGTGGACGACGCTGAACTGCTCGAGCTGGTCGAGATGGAAGTTCGCGAACTCCTGTCGAAGTACGACTTCCCGGGCGACGACACGCCGATCGTGAAGGGTTCGGCAAAGCTGGCGCTGGAAGGCGACACGGGCGAGCTGGGCGAAGTGGCGATCATGAGCCTGGCAGACGCGCTGGACACGTACATCCCGACGCCGGAGCGTGCAGTTGACGGCGCGTTCCTGATGCCGGTGGAAGACGTGTTCTCGATCTCGGGTCGCGGCACGGTGGTGACGGGCCGTATCGAGCGCGGCGTGGTGAAGGTCGGCGAAGAAATCGAAATCGTCGGTATCAAGCCGACGGTGAAGACGACCTGCACGGGCGTGGAAATGTTCCGCAAGCTGCTGGACCAAGGTCAGGCAGGCGACAACGTCGGTATCCTGCTGCGCGGCACGAAGCGTGAAGACGTGGAGCGCGGCCAGGTTCTGTCGAAGCCGGGTTCGATCACGCCGCACACGCACTTCACGGCTGAAGTGTACGTGCTGAGCAAGGACGAAGGCGGCCGCCACACGCCGTTCTTCAACAACTACCGTCCGCAGTTCTACTTCCGTACGACGGACGTGACGGGTTCGATCGAGCTGCCGAAGGACAAGGAAATGGTGATGCCGGGCGACAACGTGTCGATCACGGTGAAGCTGATCGCGCCGATCGCGATGGAAGAAGGTCTGCGCTTCGCAATCCGCGAAGGCGGCCGTACCGTCGGCGCCGGCGTCGTTGCCAAGGTCCTCGAGTAAGCCAGTTATTCGTTGATCGACAGTTTTGGGGCCGGCAGTGGCCGGTCCCACATGGTTTAGGGGTATAGCTCAACTGGCAGAGCGTCGGTCTCCAAAACCGAAGGTTGGGGGTTCGATTCCCTCTGCCCCTGCCACTTGCCACGCTCGTCGTGGCGTTTGTTTTAAGGTGTTATGGCGAATCCTTCCGTCGAAACTGTAAATACCTCCGGCGATAAGCTAATGCTGGCCCTGGGCGTATTGTTGGTCTTGGCCGGATTTGCGGGCTTCTTCTTGCTGGGTGGCAAGGAGTGGTACGTCCGCGGCGCTGCGTTGGCAGTGGGGGTTGTCGCCGGTGCGGCCGTTGCGCTGATGTCGCTTCCGGGCAAAGGCTTCATTGCTTTCGCCAAGGATTCGTATCGCGAAGTGCGCAAGGTGGTCTGGCCCACGCGCAAGGAAGCCACGCAAACCACGCTCGTCGTGTTCGGCTTTGTGCTGGTGATGGCGCTCTTTCTTTGGCTGAGTGACAAGTCCATCGAATGGGCGATTTTCTCGGTGATTCTGGGTTGGAAATGATATGAGCGATACTCCGGCATCCCCGAGTGGAAAACGTTGGTACGTCGTGCACGCCTACTCCGGTATGGAGAAGAGCGTGCAGCGCGCGCTTCAGGAGCGCATCGAACGTGCTGGCATGCAGGACAAGTTCGGCCAGATCCTGGTTCCTACCGAGGAAGTGGTCGAGGTCAAGGGCGGCCACAAGGCCGTCACCGAACGTCGTTTCTTCCCCGGCTACGTGCTGGTCGAAATGGAAATGACGGACGAAACCTGGCACCTCGTGAAGAATACCGCGAAGGTCACCGGTTTCGTGGGCGGCGCCCGTAACCGCCCGAGCCCGATTTCCCCGCGGGAAGTCGAAAAGATCATGTCGCAGATGCAGGAAGGCGTGGAGAAGCCGCGCCCGAAGACCCTGTTCGAAGTCGGCGAGATGGTTCGGGTGAAGGAAGGTCCGTTCACCGACTTCAACGGTACGGTCGAAGAAGTGAACTACGAAAAGTCGCGTGTGCGCGTTTCGGTCACCATCTTCGGTCGCGCGACGCCGGTCGAGCTCGAATTCGGTCAGGTCGAGAAGGTCTAACAAGATTCAGGTGGGCAGCCCCAGGGTTGTCCACTTTTCGCGCTTACGGTCCGCGTCAATGACCGTTGAGGAGCGCCAGTAGTCGCAAGACGAACCCGCGTTATCACTCACCGGACGCTTAGGCGTTCCAACGAGGTTTTCAAAATGGCAAAGAAGATCATCGGCTTTATCAAGCTGCAGATTCCTGCAGGTAAAGCCAATCCGTCGCCGCCGGTCGGTCCGGCGCTGGGCCAACGCGGCCTGAACATCATGGAGTTCTGCAAGGCGTTCAACGCGCAGACTCAAGGCATGGAGCCGGGCCTGCCGGTGCCGGTGGTCATCACGGCATTCGCGGACAAGAGCTTCACGTTCGTGATGAAGACGCCGCCGGCGACCGTCCTGATCAAGAAGGCGGCCAAGGTGGACAAGGGTTCGAGCAAGCCGCACACCGACAAGGTCGGCACGATCACCCGCGCGCAAGCAGAAGAAATCGCCAAGACCAAGATGCCCGACCTCACGGCGGCTGATCTGGACGCAGCTGTTCGCACCATCGCTGGTAGCGCACGCTCGATGGGCATCACCGTGGAGGGTGTGTAAATGGCTAAGATCTCGAAGCGCCGTCAGGCATTCGCCGCTAAGGTCGACCGTCAGAAGCTGTACGCGATCGAAGACGCACTGGCACTCGTGAAGGAATGCGCGAGCGCGAAGTTCAACGAATCGATCGACGTGGCTGTCCAGCTCGGCATTGATGCGAAGAAGTCGGACCAGGTCGTTCGCGGCTCGGTCGTGCTGCCCGCAGGTACCGGCAAGTCGGTGCGCGTCGCCGTGTTCGCGCAAGGCGAGAAGGCCGAGCAGGCGCGTGCCGCCGGCGCGGAAGTGGTCGGCATGGAAGATCTGGCTGAACAGATCAAGGCCGGTCAAATGGATTTCGACATCGTGATCGCTTCGCCGGACACGATGCGGGTCGTCGGTACGCTCGGCCAGATCCTCGGCCCGCGCGGCCTGATGCCGAACCCGAAGGTCGGCACCGTGACGCCGGACGTCGCGACTGCCGTGAAGAACGCGAAGGCGGGTCAGGTGCAGTTCCGTGTCGACAAGGCTGGTATCATCCACGCGACCATCGGCCGTGCATCGTTCGAAGCCGCCGCACTGCGCTCGAACCTGTCGGCACTCGTCGAGGCGCTGCAAAAGGCAAAGCCGGCGACGAGCAAGGGCGTGTACCTGCGCAAGATCGCACTGTCCAGCACCATGGGTGTGGGCGTGCGCGTCGACCAGGCTACGCTGGCCGCGTAAAGCAATTCAAGCCGCTCCGCGCTGGAGCGGCTTTCTGGGCTTTGGGCGGTTGTCCCGCGCAGTGTGGCGGGGCAACCGGTTATCAAAGACCGTTGGTGGGCGGGCAGCAGTCAGGCAAGCCCTTAATTCAAGCCAACGTAGATGGCGAACCCGAAAAAGTTTTGCAGTGGTGAAGCCGGAAGGCGGAGCGATCCGCGATATCCGGTGGAAATACTCCTAACGAGTCGGACGCCGTTGTTGAACGAGGTACGCGAGGCGCACGCCGACCGTATCGTTTCTGGAGGCTGACCGTGCCGCTTAATAGAGAAGACAAGCAAGCCGTCGTCGCTGAGGTTGCCGCGCAAGTCGCGAAGGCCCAGACCGTTGTGCTGGCTGAGTATCGTGGAATTGCGGTTGGCGATCTGACCAAGCTGCGCGCGCAAGCGCGTGAGCAAAAGGTTTACCTGCGCGTGTTGAAGAATACGCTGGCGCGCCGCGCCGTCGAAGGTACGCCGTTTGCTCCGCTGGCAGAGCAGATGACTGGCCCCCTGATCTACGGCATCTCGGAAGATGCAATTGCTGCTGCCAAGGTCGTCAACGACTTCGGCAAGAGCAATGACAAGCTGATCATCAAGGCGGGCTCGTTCGATGGCAAGGTGATGGACAAGGCAGGCGTGCAAGCGCTGGCCAGCATCCCGAGCCGCGAAGAACTGCTCTCGAAGCTGCTGTTCGTCATGCAGTCGCCTGTTTCGGGCTTCGCGCGCGCACTGGCTGCGCTCGCCGAGAAGAAGCAAGCCGAAGCTGCGTAATCGAACGCGGCTCTGCATCACAGATCGCTGGCTGTACCTGCATTCAATTTAGGAGTATTTCAAATGGCAATCGCAAAAGAAGACATTCTGGCCGCAGTCGAAGGCATGACTGTTCTGGAACTGAACGAGCTGGTCAAGGCGTTCGAAGAGAAGTTCGGCGTGTCGGCAGCTGCAGTGGCAGTCGCTGGCCCGGCAGGTGGCGCAGCTGCTGCTGTCGAAGAAAAGACCGAATTCACGGTCGTGCTGACCGAAGCCGGCGGCAACAAGGTTGCAGTCATCAAGGCTGTTCGCGAACTGACGGGCCTGGGCCTGAAGGAAGCGAAGGACCTGGTTGACGGCGCACCGAAGCCCGTCAAGGAAGGCGTGGACAAGGCAGCGGCTGACGAAGCCAAGAAGAAGCTGGAAGACGCAGGCGCGAAGGTCGAAGTCAAGTAAGTATCGGCTCGCTTTGCGAAGGCTGGCGGTTTTTCACCGCCGGCCTTTTTGTGCTTTGTGGGGACAGTGTTTTGGCACTCTTTCGGGAGGCTTGATGCTGGCCCCAGAAGCCAAAGAAAACCGCCTATCCGTGATCGAATCGGCGATTCTCTTTGTCTTCTGAAGCGACTGCAGAAGGCAAGTTTGGTCGGGCAGCGGGCATTCCAGGCATCCGCTGCCGTCAGCCAGCGGTTGGTAGCGGCCAACCACCAAGCTTCTCGGCTCGTGCCGTAGGACGGCCATCGGGTCTCAGTCGGTGAACACTCGGGTTTGACACGTCAAGGTATCCCGCCTCGATAGCGCCCGCCGTGATTCGGAGATCGTATGCACTATTCCTTCACCGAGAAGAAGCGTATTCGCAAGAGTTTCGCGAAACGCTCCATCGTTCACCAAGTTCCTTTCCTGCTGGCTACTCAGCTTGAATCATTCAGCACATTTCTGCAAGCAGATGTGCCGCCGTCGCAACGCAAGCCAGAAGGCCTCCAGGCTGCGTTTACCTCGGTTTTTCCGATCGTCTCGCACAACGGTTTCGCGCGCCTCGAGTTCGTGAGCTATGCGTTGTCGTCGCCGGCATTCAACATCAAGGAATGCCAGCAGCGCGGTCTCACCTATTGCTCGGCCCTGCGCGCGAAGGTTCGCCTCGTGCTGCTGGACAAGGAATCGCCGAGCAAGCCCGTCGTCAAGGAAGTGAAGGAGCAGGAAGTGTACATGGGCGAAATTCCGCTCATGACGCCGACCGGCTCGTTCGTGATCAACGGCACCGAGCGTGTGATCGTTTCGCAGCTGCACCGCTCGCCGGGCGTGTTCTTCGAGCACGACAAGGGCAAGACCCACAGCTCGGGCAAGCTGTTGTTCTCCGCGCGGATCATCCCCTACCGCGGTTCGTGGCTCGACTTCGAATTCGATCCGAAGGACGTGCTGTACTTCCGCGTCGACCGCCGCCGCAAGATGCCGGTCACGATCCTGCTGAAGGCGATCGGCCTGACGCCGGAACAGATCCTCGCGAACTTCTTCGTGTTCGACAACTTCACGTTGATGAACGAAGGCGCGCAGGTCGAGTTCGTGCCGGAGCGCCTGCGCGGCGAAGTCGCGCGCTTCGATATCACCGACCGTGACGGCAAGGTCATCGTCCAGAAGGACAAGCGGATCAACGCGAAGCATATTCGCGACCTCGAAGCCGCGAAGACCAAGTTCATCTCGGTGCCGGAAGACTACCTGATCGGCCGCGTGCTCGCGAAGAACGTCGTCGACGGCGACACCGGCGAAGTGATCGCGAACGCGAACGACGAAGTGACGGAAAGCGTCCTCGAGAAGCTGCGCGAAGCGAAGATCAAGGAAATCCAGACGCTCTACACGAACGATCTGGACCAGGGTCCGTACATCTCGTCCACGCTGCGCGTCGACGAAACCGCGGACAAGACCGCGGCGCGCATCGCGATCTACCGCATGATGCGTCCGGGCGAACCGCCGACGGAAGAAGCGGTCGAGGCGCTGTTCAACCGCCTGTTCTACAGCGAAGACGCATACGACCTGTCGAAGGTCGGCCGCATGAAGTTCAATCGCCGCGTCGGCCGTGACGAAATCGTCGGCCCGATGACGCTGGAAGACGACGACATCCTCGCGACGATCAAGATCCTCGTCGAGCTGCGCAACGGCAAGGGCGAAGTCGACGATATCGATCACTTGGGCAACCGTCGCGTGCGTTGCGTCGGCGAACTGGCGGAAAACCAGTTCCGCGCCGGTCTCGTGCGCGTCGAGCGCGCGGTCAAGGAACGCCTCGGCCAGGCCGAAAGCGAAAACCTGATGCCGCACGACCTGATCAACTCGAAGCCGATTTCGTCGGCGATCCGCGAGTTCTTCGGTTCGTCGCAGCTGTCGCAGTTCATGGACCAGACCAACCCGCTGTCGGAAATCACGCACAAGCGCCGCGTTTCCGCACTGGGCCCGGGCGGTCTGACGCGCGAGCGCGCGGGCTTCGAAGTCCGTGACGTGCACCCGACCCACTACGGCCGCGTGTGCCCGATCGAAACGCCGGAAGGTCCGAACATCGGCCTGATCAACTCGCTCGCGCTGTACGCGCACCTGAACGAGTATGGCTTCCTCGAGACGCCGTACCGCAAGGTCGTGGACAGCAAGGTGACCGACCAGATCGACTACCTGTCGGCGATCGAGGAAGGCCGCTACATGATCGCGCAGGCGAACGCCGCGATCGACGAGAGCGGCACGCTGGTCGACGAACTCGTGTCGTCGCGCGAGGCCGGCGAAACCATGATGGTCACGCCGGACCGCATCCAGTACATGGACGTGGCGCCGTCGCAGATCGTGTCGGTGGCAGCCTCGCTGATTCCGTTCCTCGAGCACGATGATGCGAACCGCGCATTGATGGGTTCGAACATGCAGCGTCAGGCCGTGCCGTGCCTGCGCCCGGAGAAGCCGGTCGTCGGGACGGGCATCGAGCGCACCTGCGCGGTCGACTCGGGCACCACGGTCCAGGCGTTCCGCGGCGGCGTGGTCGATTACGTCGACGCAGGCCGTATCGTGATTCGCGTGAACGACGACGAAGCCGTCGCCGGTGAAGTCGGCGTCGACATCTACAACCTGATCAAGTACACGCGTTCGAACCAGAACACGAACATCAACCAGCGTCCGATCGTGAAGATGGGCGACAAGGTCTCGCGCGGCGACGTGCTGGCCGACGGCGCCTCGACGGATCTGGGCGAGCTCGCGCTCGGCCAGAACATGCTGATCGCGTTCATGCCCTGGAACGGCTACAACTTCGAGGATTCGATCCTGATCTCGGAGAAGGTCGTGGCCGACGATCGCTACACGTCGATTCACATCGAAGAACTGAACGTCGTCGCACGCGACACGAAGCTCGGACCGGAAGAAATCACGCGCGATATCTCGAATCTCGCGGAAGTCCAGCTCGGCCGTCTCGACGAATCGGGCATCGTGTACATCGGCGCGGAAGTCGAAGCGGGCGACGTGATGGTCGGCAAGGTCACGCCGAAGGGCGAGACCCAGCTGACGCCGGAAGAGAAGCTGCTGCGCGCGATCTTCGGCGAGAAGGCTTCGGACGTGAAGGACACCTCGCTGCGCGTGCCGTCGGGCATGAGCGGCACGGTGATCGACGTCCAGGTGTTCACGCGCGAAGGCATCCAGCGCGACAAGCGCGCGCAACAGATCATCGACGATGAACTGAAGCGCTATCGCCTGGACCTGAACGACCAGCTGCGCATCGTGGAAGGCGACGCGTTCCAGCGTCTCGCGCGCATGCTCGTGGGCAAGGTCGCGAACGGCGGTCCGAAGAAGCTCGCGAAGGGCACGAAGATCGACCAGGCTTACCTGGAAGACCTCGACCACTACCACTGGTTCGACATCCGCCTCGCGGAAGACGAAGCCGCCGCGCAGCTCGAAGCGATCAAGAACTCGATCGAAGAGAAGCGCCACCAGTTCGACCTCGCGTTCGAAGAGAAGCGCAAGAAGCTCACCCAGGGCGACGAACTGCCGCCGGGCGTGCTGAAGATGGTCAAGGTGTACCTCGCGGTCAAGCGTCGCCTGCAGCCTGGCGACAAGATGGCAGGCCGCCACGGCAACAAGGGCGTCGTGTCGAAGATCGTGCCGGTCGAAGACATGCCGTACATGGCCGACGGCCGTCCGGCCGACGTCGTGCTGAACCCGCTCGGCGTGCCGTCGCGGATGAACGTGGGTCAGGTTCTCGAAGTGCACCTCGGCTGGGCCGCGAAGGGCCTCGGCTGGCGGATCGGCGAGATGCTGCAGCGTCAGGCGAAGATCGAGGAAATGCGCATCTTCCTGACGAAGATCTACAACGAGTCGGGCCGCGCGGAAGATCTGGAAAGCTTCACCGACGACGAAATCCTCGAACTCGCGCGGAACCTGCGCGAAGGCGTGCCGTTCGCGACGCCGGTGTTCGACGGTGCGACCGAGGAAGAAATGGCCAAGATGCTCGACCTGGCCTTCCCGGACGAGATCGCGGAACAGCTCGGCATGAACGAGTCGAAGAACCAGGTCCGCCTGTACGACGGCCGCACGGGCGAGATGTTCGAGCGCCGCGTCACGCTGGGCTACATGCACTACCTGAAGCTGCACCACTTGGTCGACGACAAGATGCACGCGCGTTCGACGGGCCCGTACTCGCTCGTCACGCAGCAGCCGCTCGGCGGCAAGGCGCAGTTCGGCGGCCAGCGTTTCGGTGAAATGGAAGTGTGGGCGCTCGAAGCATACGGCGCGTCCTACGTGCTGCAGGAAATGCTGACGGTGAAGTCGGACGACGTGAACGGCCGGACCAAGGTCTATGAGAACCTGGTCAAGGGCGATCACGTGATCGATGCAGGCATGCCGGAATCCTTCAACGTGCTGGTGAAGGAAATCCGCTCGCTCGGTATCGACATCGATCTCGACCGCAATTAATCGGACTACGGAGAGAAGCAATGAAAGCTCTGCTCGATCTATTCAAGCAAGTCCAACAAGAAGAAGTTTTCGACGCGATCAAGATCGGTCTGGCTTCGCCGGACAAGATCCGCTCCTGGTCGTTCGGTGAGGTGAAGAAGCCGGAGACCATCAACTACCGCACCTTCAAGCCGGAGCGGGATGGTCTGTTCTGCGCGAAGATCTTCGGGCCGATCAAGGACTACGAGTGCCTGTGCGGCAAGTACAAGCGCCTCAAGCACCGTGGCGTGATCTGCGAGAAGTGCGGCGTCGAAGTCACGCTCGCGAAGGTCCGCCGCGAGCGGATGGGCCACATCGAACTGGCTTCGCCCGTCGCGCACATCTGGTTCCTGAAGTCGCTGCCGTCGCGTCTGGGCATGGTGCTCGACATGACGCTGCGCGACATCGAGCGCGTGCTGTACTTCGAAGCGTACGTGGTGATCGAACCGGGCATGACGCCGCTGAAGGCGCGGCAGATCATGACCGAAGAGGATTACTACAACAAGGTCGAGGAATACGGCGACGAATTCCGCGCCGAGATGGGCGCGGAAGGCGTGCGCGAGCTGCTGCGTGCGATCAACATCGACGAGCAGGTCGAGACGCTGCGCACCGAGCTGAAGAACACCGGCTCGGAAGCGAAGATCAAGAAGTACGCGAAGCGCCTGAAGGTCCTCGAGGCATTCCAGCGTTCGGGCATCAAGCCCGAGTGGATGATTCTCGAAGTGCTGCCGGTGCTGCCGCCGGAACTGCGTCCGCTCGTGCCGCTCGACGGCGGCCGTTTCGCGACCTCGGACCTGAACGACCTGTATCGCCGCGTGATCAACCGGAACAACCGGTTGAAGCGTCTGCTCGAGCTGAAGGCGCCCGAGATCATCGTCCGCAACGAAAAGCGGATGCTGCAGGAAGCCGTCGACTCGCTGCTCGACAACGGTCGCCGCGGCAAGGCGATGACGGGCGCGAACAAGCGTCCGCTGAAGTCGCTCGCCGACATGATCAAGGGTAAGGGCGGTCGTTTCCGTCAGAACCTGCTGGGCAAGCGCGTCGACTACTCGGGCCGTTCGGTGATCGTGGTCGGCCCGACGCTCAAGCTGCACCAGTGCGGCCTGCCGAAGCTGATGGCGCTCGAACTGTTCAAGCCGTTCATCTTCAACAAGCTGGAAGTGATGGGCGTCGCGACGACCATCAAGGCGGCGAAGAAGGAAGTCGAGAACCAGACGCCGGTGGTGTGGGACATCCTCGAAGAGGTGATCCGCGAGCATCCGGTGATGCTGAACCGCGCGCCGACGCTGCACCGTCTCGGTATCCAGGCGTTCGAGCCGGTGCTGATCGAAGGCAAGGCAATCCAGCTGCACCCGCTCGTTTGCGCGGCGTTCAACGCCGACTTCGACGGTGACCAGATGGCCGTTCACGTGCCGCTGTCGCTCGAAGCGCAGATGGAAGCGCGCACGCTGATGCTCGCGTCGAACAACGTGCTGTTCCCGGCCAACGGCGATCCGTCGATCGTGCCGTCGCAGGATATCGTGCTGGGTCTGTACTACGCGACCCGCGAGGCGATCAATGCGAAGGGCGAGGGCCTGACGTTCACCGGCGTGTCGGAAGTGCTCCGCGCGTACGAGAACAAGGAAGTCGAGCTGGCCTCGCGCGTCAACGTGCGGATCACCGAAATGGTCCACAACGAAGACACGTCGGAAGGCGCGCCGCAGTTCGTGCCGAAGATCTCGCTGTACGCGACGACCGTCGGCCGCGCGATCCTGTCGGAGATCCTGCCGCACGGCCTGCCGTTCTCGGTGCTGAACAAGCCGCTGAAGAAGAAGGAAATCTCGCGCCTGATCAACACCGCGTTCCGCAAGTGCGGTCTGCGCGCGACGGTGGTGTTCGCCGACCAGCTGATGCAGTCGGGCTTCCGTCTCGCGACGCGCGCCGGCATCTCGATCTGCGTGGACGACATGCTCGTGCCGCCGCAGAAGGAGACGATCGTCGGTGACGCCGCGAAGAAGGTGAAGGAGTACGACCGCCAGTACATGTCGGGTCTCGTCACCGCGCAAGAGCGCTACAACAACGTGGTCGACATCTGGTCGGCGACGTCGGAAGCGGTCGGCAAGGCGATGATGGAGCAGCTGTCGACGGAGCCGGTGACGGATCGCGACGGCAAGGAAACGCGCCAGGAATCGTTCAACTCGATCTACATGATGGCCGACTCGGGCGCCCGGGGTTCCGCGGTGCAGATTCGTCAGCTGGCCGGGATGCGCGGCCTGATGGCGAAGCCGGACGGCTCCATTATCGAGACGCCGATTACCGCGAACTTCCGCGAAGGCCTGAACGTGTTGCAGTACTTCATCTCGACCCACGGTGCACGTAAGGGTCTGGCTGATACGGCACTGAAGACCGCGAACTCGGGTTACCTGACGCGTCGTCTCGTCGACGTGACGCAGGATCTGGTGGTGGTCGAGGACGATTGCGGCACCTCCAACGGCGTGGCGATGAAGGCGCTGGTCGAAGGCGGTGAAGTGGTCGAGGCGCTGCGCGACCGGATTCTCGGCCGCGTCGCCGTGGCGGACGTCGTCAATCCGGAAACGCAGGAAACGCTGTTTGAATCGGGCACGCTGCTCGACGAAGACGCGGTCGAGGACATCGAACGCCTGGGCATCGACGAAGTGCGCGTGCGCACCGCGCTGACCTGCGAGACGCGCTACGGTCTGTGCGCGGCCTGCTATGGCCGCGATCTGGGCCGCGGCTCGCTCGTGAACGTCGGCGAAGCGGTCGGCGTGATCGCGGCGCAGTCGATCGGCGAGCCGGGTACGCAGCTGACGATGCGGACGTTCCACATCGGTGGCGCGGCATCGCGTGCGGCAGTGGCGTCGTCGGTCGAGGCGAAGAGCAACGGTACGGTGCGCTTCACCGCGACGATGCGCTACGTGACCAACGCGAAGGGCGAGCAGATCGTCATCTCGCGTTCGGGCGAGGCGATGATCACCGACGAATTCGGCCGTGAGCGCGAGCGTCACAAGGTCCCGTACGGCGCGACGCTGCTGCAGCTCGACGGCGCGCTGATCAAGGCGGGCACGCAGCTCGCCACGTGGGATCCGCTGACGCGTCCGATCATCACCGAGTACGGTGGTACGGTGAAGTTCGAAAACGTCGAGGAAGGCGTGACGGTCGCGAAGCAGATCGACGACGTCACGGGTCTGTCGACCCTCGTCGTGATCGACGTGAAACGCCGCGGTTCGCAGGCGGCGAAGAGCGTGCGTCCGCAGGTCAAGCTGCTCGACGCGAACGGCGACGAAGTGAAGATCCCGGGCACCGAGCATGCCGTGCAGATCGGCTTCCAGGTCGGCGCGCTGATCACCGTGAAGGACGGCCAGCAGGTGCAGGTGGGTGAAGTGCTCGCACGTATCCCGACCGAAGCGCAGAAGACGCGTGACATTACCGGCGGTCTGCCGCGGGTGGCGGAACTGTTCGAAGCGCGTTCGCCGAAGGATGCGGGCATTCTCGCGGAAGTCACCGGCACGACGTCGTTCGGCAAGGACACGAAGGGCAAGCAGCGTCTCGTCATCACGGACCTCGAAGGCAATCAGCACGAGTTCCTGATCGCGAAGGAAAAGCAGGTGCTGGTCCACGATGCTCAGGTCGTCAACAAGGGCGAAATGATCGTGGACGGCCCGGCCGATCCGCACGACATCCTGCGTCTGCAGGGTATCGAGGCGCTGTCGCGCTACATCGTCGACGAAGTGCAGGACGTGTACCGTCTGCAGGGCGTGAAGATCAACGACAAGCACATCGAGGTGATCGTTCGCCAGATGCTGCGTCGTGTGCAGATCACCGACAACGGCGATACGCGCTTCATCCCGGGCGAGCAGGTCGAGCGTTCGGACATGCTGGACGAAAACGATCGCATGATCGCGGAGGACAAGCGTCCGGCAACGTACGAGAACATCCTGCTGGGTATCACGAAGGCGTCGCTGTCGACCGATTCGTTCATCTCGGCGGCATCGTTCCAGGAAACGACCCGCGTGCTGACCGAAGCGGCGATCATGGGCAAGCGCGACGATCTGCGCGGCCTGAAGGAAAATGTGATCGTCGGTCGTCTGATCCCGGCCGGTACCGGTCTTGCGTTCCACAAGGCGCGCAAGAACAAGGAAACGGCGGATCGCGAGCGTTTCGACCAGATCGCTGCGGAAGAGGCATTCGACTTCGGCACGCCGGAAACCCCGGCCGCCGCCATCGAGCCGCAGCACCCGGCGGAGTAAGCGCCAGGCGGCGCAAGCCGCCTGGCCGCTGCGCCGAGGAAGCCGCCCAGTTTCGACTGGGCGGCTTTTTTTATGGCTTGCGTCTGGGCGTGCGCGCCGGCGCGCGCATGATTTCCCGTTCGGCGTCGTTGTTTTGAGATGGGTGGAGTGCTACGGTCAGCATTCCTTGCTAAAAAAGCCGTCATGCCGGCAACCACGACGAACCTCCGGTTTCCGCGGCGTTGCCGAGCGGGCCCGGCGGCGCGGCGAGTCGGCCGAATGGCCAGCGCGCGCACATCATTCGCATCGTCCCGCGGCGAGGTTGGTAAAATCCAGCCCCATCAGTCCTTTTTTGCCGGTACGCCTCGACCCATGTCCACCGCTCTCGAAATTCTCAACGAAGTCTTCGGCTATCCGGCCTTCCGTGGCCAGCAGGGGGAAATCGTCGAGCACGTCGCGGGCGGCGGCGATTGCCTCGTGCTGATGCCGACGGGCGGCGGCAAGTCGCTGTGCTACCAGATTCCCGCGCTGCTGCGTCACAGCGCCGGGCTCGGCGCCGGCATCGTCGTCTCGCCGTTGATCGCGCTGATGCAGGACCAGGTGGCCGCGATGCAGGAAGTGGGGGTGCGCGCCGCGTATCTGAACTCGACGCTGTCGGGCGCGGAGGCCGCGGCCACCGAGCGCGCGCTGCGCGAGGGCGAACTCGACCTGCTGTACGTGGCGCCCGAGCGCCTGATGACGCCCCGCTTCCTCGACCTGCTCGAGCGCGCGCGGATCGGCCTGTTCGCGATCGACGAGGCGCACTGCGTGTCGCAGTGGGGCCACGACTTCCGTCCCGAATATATCCAGCTGTCGGTGCTGCACGAGCGCTTCCCGGCCGTGCCGCGCATTGCGCTGACGGCGACCGCCGACGCGATCACGCGCGACGAGATCGTCCATCGCCTCGCGCTCGACGACGCGCGCGTGTTCGTGTCGAGCTTCGACCGGCCGAACATCCGCTACCGGATCGTCGAGAAGGACAACGCGCGCGCGCAGCTGCTCGACTTCATCCGCGCGGAACACACGAACGCGGACGGCACGACCGACGCGGGCGTCGTGTACTGCCTGTCGCGCCGCAAGGTCGAGGAGACGGCCGACTGGCTCAAGACGCAGGGCGTGCGCGCGCTGCCGTATCACGCGGGGATGGAGTTCGAGGTGCGGCAGAGGCACCAGGCGATGTTCCAGCGCGAGGAGGGGATCGTGATGTGCGCGACGATCGCCTTCGGCATGGGGATCGACAAGCCCGACGTGCGCTTTGTCGCGCACCTGGATCTGCCGAAGAGCGTCGAGGGCTATTACCAGGAAACCGGCCGTGCCGGGCGCGATGGCATGCCGGCGAACGCATGGATGGCCTACGGGCTCGGCGACGTGGTGCAGCAGCGCAAGATGATCGACGAGTCGGAGGCCGACGATGCCCACAAGCGGGTCCAGACCGGCAAGCTCGATGCGCTGCTCGGCCTGTGCGAGGCCGCGTCCTGCCGGCGCGTGCGGCTCCTCAGCTATTTCGGCGAGGACAGCCGGCCGTGCGGCAATTGCGACACCTGCCTCGAGCCGCCGGCGTCCTGGGACGCGACCCGCGAGGCGCAGATGGCCCTGTCCTGCGTGTTCCGCGCGCAGCGCGCGAGCGGCTTCAATTTCGGCGCCAGCCACCTGATCGAGATCCTGCGCGGCGGCCGCGGCGAGAAGATCCTGCAGCGCGGCCACGAGAAACTGAGCACGTTCGGGATCGGCGCCGAGCTTTCCGAACCCGAATGGCGCGCGATCTTCCGCCAACTGGTCGCGTTCGGCTATCTCGCGGTCGACCACGGCGGCTTCGGCGCGCTCGTGCTCACCGAAGCGAGCAAGCGGGTGCTCAAGGGCGAGGAGACGGTCACGCTGCGCCGCTACGTGAAGCCGGCGCGCTCGCGTCAGTCGTCGAGCCGCAGTGGAACGCGCGCCGACCCGACGGCAGGCATGAATCCGCTCGAGCGCGCGCGCTGGGAGGCGCTGCGCGCGTGGCGCGCAGAAACCGCCAAGAGCGACGGCGTGCCGGCCTACGTGATCTTCCACGATGCGACCCTCGCGGAAATCGCGCGCAACGCGCCCGAATCGATCGAGGATCTGCGCCATATCCCCGGTATCGGCGCGCGCAAGCTCGACCGTTTCGGCGACGAGCTGCTCGAAGTCGTCGAGTCGGCCTGAGCCCGCCTTCCCGCCTGCCTGAAATCACGCAAGCTGTTGACTCGCTTAGGATTTTCGGAATATTATGATGGGTTCCGGTTCCTGGTAGGTCGGTTCGCGGGCGCAGGCCCGTGCGCCAGATTGGGGAATCGGAGTGTAAACGCACGTCGATTTCGCTTTGCCCGAAAGCGATGTGTCGATTTTGGTCAATTTCAGGAATAAACAATGCCAACCATCAATCAACTGGTTCGCAAAGGCCGTGAGTCGGAAACGACGAAGAGCAAGAGCCCGGCCTTGCAGGACTGCCCCCAGCGTCGCGGCGTGTGCACCCGTGTGTACACGACGACGCCGAAGAAGCCGAACTCGGCACTGCGTAAGGTCGCCAAGGTTCGTCTGACGAACGGTTTCGAAGTGATTTCGTACATCGGCGGTGAAGGCCACAACCTGCAGGAGCACTCGGTTGTGCTGATCCGCGGCGGCCGTGTGAAGGATTTGCCGGGTGTGCGTTACCACATGGTTCGCGGCTCGCTGGATACCCAGGGCGTCAAGGATCGTAAGCAAGCGCGCTCGAAGTACGGCGCGAAGCGTGCTAAGGCTGCGAAGTAAGCAGACTCTGAATGGAGATCGCCCCCGGGCGGTTAATGCGGTGGTGCCGGATTGCCGGTGCTGTCGAGTAAGTGGTCACCCGGCCAAGCTGGTTAGTCGTCAGATGTGATCGGGTTAGTTGGTGGCCGAGGAGCGATTCCGCTCCAACTGAAAAGTCAAAGGAAGAAACATGCCGCGTCGTCGCGAAGTCCCCAAGCGGGAAGTGTTGCCGGATCCGAAGTTCGGTAACGTTGATGTAGCCAAGTTCATGAACATGCTGATGCTGTCCGGCAAGAAGTCGGTCGCTGAGCGCATCGTTTATGGCGCATTCGAACAAATCCAGACCAAGGGTGGCAAGGACCCGCTGGAAGTGTTCACGGTTGCGCTCAACAACGTGAAGCCGGTGGTGGAAGTGAAGAGCCGTCGCGTTGGTGGTGCCAACTATCAGGTTCCGGTCGAAGTGCGCCCGTCGCGTCGTATGGCATTGGCGATGCGCTGGTTGCGCGAGGCTGCGAAGAAGCGTAGCGAGAAGTCGATGGCGCTCCGCCTGGCTGGTGAGTTGTCCGAAGCGGCCGAAGGCCGTGGCGGCGCCATGAAGAAGCGTGATGAAGTTCACCGGATGGCAGAAGCCAACCGGGCGTTCTCGCATTTCCGCTTCTAAGCGTCAGGCTGGGCTTAGCGGAAAAAAATTCCGGGCGGGTGCGCTTTTCGAGCGCCTCGCCCGTTTGTGTTGAGGTGCGATGTAGCGGATGCTCCGTCGCGCCAACCCCATAGAGGATCAAAGTGGCTCGTAAGACACCTATCGAGCGCTACCGCAATATCGGTATTAGCGCTCACATCGACGCCGGCAAAACGACGACGACCGAGCGCATTCTGTTCTACACCGGTGTGAACCACAAGATCGGTGAAGTGCATGACGGCGCTGCAACGATGGACTGGATGGAGCAGGAGCAGGAGCGTGGCATCACGATCACGTCCGCTGCGACCACGGCCTTCTGGAAGGGCATGGGCGGCAACTATCCGGAACACCGCATCAACATCATCGACACCCCGGGGCACGTCGACTTCACGATCGAAGTGGAGCGCTCGATGCGCGTCCTCGACGGCGCGTGCATGGTCTACTGCGCAGTGGGCGGCGTGCAGCCTCAGTCGGAAACCGTGTGGCGCCAGGCGAACAAGTACAAGGTGCCGCGTCTCGCGTTCGTCAACAAGATGGACCGTACCGGCGCGAACTTCTTCAAGGTCTACGACCAGCTGAAGACGCGTCTGAAGGCGAATCCGGTGCCGGTGGTGGTGCCGATCGGCGCGGAAGAAAGCTTCAAGGGCGTGGTCGACCTCATCAAGATGAAGGCGATCATTTGGGACGAAGCGTCGCAAGGTACGAAGTTCGACTACGTGGACATCCCGGCTGAACTCGTCGACACGTGCAACGAGTGGCGCGAGAAGATGGTCGAGGCGGCTGCCGAGTCGAGCGAAGACCTGATGAACAAGTACCTCGAAGCCGGCGATCTGGTGGAAGCGGAGATCGTGAAGGGTCTGCGCGATCGCACGATCGCTTGCGAAATCCAGCCGATGCTGTGCGGTACCGCGTTCAAGAACAAGGGTGTGCAGCGTATGCTGGACGCCGTGATCGACTTCCTGCCGTCGCCGGTCGACATTCCCCCGGTGACGGGCGAACTCGAAAACGGCGAGAAGACGGAGCGTCGTGCTGCCGACGACGAGAAGTTCTCGGCACTCGCGTTCAAGATCATGACCGACCCGTTCGTCGGCCAGTTGATCTTCTTCCGCGTGTACTCGGGGATCGTCAATTCGGGCGACACGCTGCTGAACGCGACCAAGGACAAGAAGGAGCGTCTCGGTCGTATTCTGCAGATGCATGCGAACCAGCGCGAAGAAATCAAGGAAGTGCGCGCAGGCGACATCGCGGCGGCAGTGGGCCTGAAGGAAGCGACCACGGGCGACACGCTGTGCGATCCGGCTCACCCGATCGTGCTCGAGCGCATGATTTTCCCGGAGCCGGTGATTTCGCAGGCCGTCGAGCCGAAGACGAAGGCTGACCAGGAAAAGATGGGCCTGGCGCTGAACCGTCTCGCTCAGGAAGATCCGTCGTTCCGCGTGCAGACCGACGAAGAATCGGGTCAAACGATCATTTCGGGCATGGGCGAGCTCCACCTCGAAATTCTGGTCGACCGGATGAAGCGCGAATTCGGCGTGGAAGCGACCGTCGGCAAGCCGCAGGTGGCGTACCGCGAAACCATCCGCAAGTCGGCTTCGGACGTCGAAGGCAAGTTCGTCAAGCAGTCGGGCGGTCGCGGCCAGTACGGTCACGCGGTCATCACGCTCGAGCGCAGCGAGCAGGGCAAGGGCTACGAGTTCGTCGACGCGATCAAGGGTGGTGTGATCCCGCGCGAATTCATTCCTTCGGTCGACAAGGGTATCCAGGAAACGCTGAAGAGCGGTGTGATGGCGGGCTTCCCGGTCGTCGACGTGAAGGTCACGCTGACGTTCGGTTCGTACCACGACGTCGACTCGAACGAAAATGCGTTCCGCATGGCCGGTTCGATGGCGTTCAAGGAAGCAATGCGCCGCGCGGATCCGGTTCTGCTCGAGCCGATGATGGCTGTCGAAGTGGAAACGCCTGAAGACTTCATGGGCAACGTGATGGGCGATCTGTCGGGTCGTCGCGGCATCATCCAGGGTATGGATGACATGGTCGGCGGCGGCAAGATCGTGCGCGCAGAAGTGCCGCTGTCGGAAATGTTCGGCTACTCCACGTCGCTGCGCTCGCTGACGCAAGGTCGCGCAACGTACACGATGGAGTTCAAGCACTACGCTGAAGCTCCGAAGAACGTTGCTGATGCGATCATCAGCGCCAAGTCGAAGTAATTCGCTATCACAACCGATCATTTTTGAAAGAAGAGAGTCATGGCAAAAGGTAAATTTGAGCGGACCAAGCCGCACGTGAACGTTGGTACGATTGGTCACGTTGACCACGGCAAGACGACACTGACGGCAGCGATCACGACCGTGCTGACGAAGAAATTCGGCGGCGAGGCGAAGGCCTACGACCAGATCGACGCGGCACCGGAAGAAAAGGCGCGCGGCATCACGATCAACACGGCACACGTCGAGTACGAAACGGCTAACCGCCACTACGCACACGTTGACTGCCCGGGCCACGCTGACTATGTGAAGAACATGATCACGGGCGCAGCGCAGATGGACGGCGCGATCCTGGTGTGCTCGGCAGCAGACGGCCCGATGCCGCAAACGCGCGAGCACATCCTGCTGGCGCGTCAGGTTGGCGTTCCGTACATCATCGTGTTCCTGAACAAGTGCGACATGGTGGACGACGCTGAACTGCTCGAGCTGGTCGAGATGGAAGTTCGCGAACTCCTGTCGAAGTACGACTTCCCGGGCGACGACACGCCGATCGTGAAGGGTTCGGCAAAGCTGGCGCTGGAAGGCGACACGGGCGAGCTGGGCGAAGTGGCGATCATGAGCCTGGCAGACGCGCTGGACACGTACATCCCGACGCCGGAGCGTGCAGTTGACGGCGCGTTCCTGATGCCGGTGGAAGACGTGTTCTCGATCTCGGGTCGCGGCACGGTGGTGACGGGCCGTATCGAGCGCGGCGTGGTGAAGGTCGGCGAAGAAATCGAAATCGTCGGTATCAAGCCGACGGTGAAGACGACCTGCACGGGCGTGGAAATGTTCCGCAAGCTGCTGGACCAAGGTCAGGCAGGCGACAACGTCGGTATCCTGCTGCGCGGCACGAAGCGTGAAGACGTGGAGCGCGGCCAGGTTCTGTCGAAGCCGGGTTCGATCACGCCGCACACGCACTTCACGGCTGAAGTGTACGTGCTGAGCAAGGACGAAGGCGGCCGCCACACGCCGTTCTTCAACAACTACCGTCCGCAGTTCTACTTCCGTACGACGGACGTGACGGGCTCGATCGAGCTGCCGAAGGACAAGGAAATGGTGATGCCGGGCGACAACGTGTCGATCACGGTGAAGCTGATCGCGCCGATCGCGATGGAAGAAGGTCTGCGCTTCGCAATCCGCGAAGGCGGCCGTACCGTCGGCGCCGGCGTCGTTGCCAAGGTCCTCGAGTAAAATCGGCGATCGGCTTTTGTAGTAATATGCAGCGCCCGGGGTCGGGCGCGCGCTCTCAGCGCACGCCCGACCCCATGTTCTTTTCGTGACCCGGCGGCGCAACACCGCCTTGCTCTTTTCAAGGAATCGACATGCAGCAACAAAAAATCCGCATCCGCCTGAAGGCTTTCGACTATCGTCTGATCGATCAATCGGCTGCCGAAATCGTCGACACGGCCAAGCGGACCGGTGCAATCGTCCGTGGCCCGGTGCCGCTGCCGACCCGTATCCAGCGTTTCGACATCCTGCGTTCGCCGCACGTCAACAAGACGTCGCGCGATCAGCTCGAAATCCGTACCCACCAGCGCCTGATGGACATCGTCGACCCGACCGACAAGACGGTTGACGCGCTGATGAAGCTCGATCTGCCGGCAGGCGTCGACGTGGAGATCAAGCTGCAGTAAGGGCTGGCGCGCTGTCCGCCCCTGCGGACGGCGCTAAGTCTTTGATTGCTTGCGAAAATCGAAAGGCCTTGCTATAATGCTAGGCTTTTCGCGTATTTGCGTAAAAAGCTGGTTGGCGCGCGTTCTCGCGGGCCCCGGCGTTTTGTAAATTAGCCCCGACCAATCGCAGTCGGGAATGGAGAAAACGATGAGCCTTGGACTCGTAGGTCGCAAGGTTGGCATGACCCGTATTTTCACGGCTGAAGGGGATTCGATTCCCGTCACCGTGCTGGACGTGTCGGACAACCGCGTGACGCAGATCAAGACTGTTGAAACCGACGGCTACACGGCCGTGCAGGTTGCATTCGGTTCGCGCCGCGCCTCGCGCGTGGTGAAGCCGCTGGCAGGTCATCTCGCCAAAGCCGGCGTCGAAGCCGGTGAAGTCCTCAAAGAATTCCGCATCGATGCGGCCAAGGCTGCCGAGCTGTCGAACGGCGCCGTGGTCGGTCCTGATCTCTTCGAAGTAGGCCAGAAGGTCGACGTGCAAGGCGTGTCGATCGGTAAGGGCTATGCCGGTACGATCAAGCGTTACAACTTCGCCTCCGGCCGTGCCACGCACGGTAACTCGCGCTCGCACAACGTGCCGGGCTCGATCGGTATGGCGCAGGATCCGGGTCGTGTGTTCCCGGGTAAGCGCATGACGGGCCACATGGGTGACGAGACGGTGACGGTGCAGAACCTCGAAATCGCGCGTATCGACGCCGAGCGCAAGCTGCTGCTGGTCAAGGGCGCAGTGCCGGGCGCGAAGGGCGGTAAGGTTTTCGTGACGCCGGCCGTGAAGACGCGTGCCGTGAAGGGGGCGAAATAATGGAACTGAAGCTCCTGAATGCCAATGGTCAGGAAGGTTCGGTGGTCAATGCATCGGACGTCGTGTTCGGCCGTGACTACAACGAAGCGCTGATCCACCAGGTCGTGGTGGCTTACCAGGCGAACGCCCGCCAGGGCAACCGCGCGCAGAAGGATCGTGAGCAAGTCAAGCACACGACCAAGAAGCCGTGGCGCCAGAAGGGTACGGGCCGTGCTCGTGCCGGTATGTCGTCGAGCCCGCTGTGGCGTGGCGGTGGTCGGATTTTCCCGAACTCGCCCGAAGAAAACTTCTCGCACAAGGTCAACAAGAAGATGCATCGCGCAGGTCTCTGCTCGATCTTCTCGCAGTTGGCTCGCGAAGGCCGCCTGTCGGTCGTCGAGGACATCATCCTCGAAGCACCGAAGACCAAGCTGTTGGCTGAAAAATTCAAGGCCATGGGCCTCGAATCCGTGCTGATCATCACCGACACGGTTGACGAGAACCTGTACCTCGCGTCGCGCAACCTGCCGCACGTGGCAGTTGTCGAGCCGCGCTACGCTGACCCGCTGTCGCTGATCTACTTCAAGAAAGTGCTGGTCACGAAGGCTGCGGTCGCCCAGATCGAGGAGTTGCTGTCATGAGCGAGATTCGCAAGAACGATCATCGTTTGATGCAGGTCCTGCTCGCACCGGTGATTTCCGAGAAGGCGACGCTGGTCGCCGACAAGAACGAGCAAGTCGTGTTCGAAGTCGCGCCGGATGCCACGAAGCAGGAAGTGAAGGCGGCCGTCGAGCTGCTGTTCAAGGTTGAAGTTGATTCCGTCAACGTGCTGGTCCAGAAGGGCAAGCAAAAGCGCTTCGGCCGTTCGATGGGCCGCCGCAAGGACGTGAAGAAGGCCTACGTGTGCCTGAAGCCCGGCCAGGAAATCAACTTTGAAGCGGAGGCCAAGTAATCATGGCAATCGTTAAAGTTAAACCGACTTCGCCGGGTCGCCGCGCGATGGTCAAGGTGGTCAACAAGGATCTGCACAAGGGCAAGCCGCACGCGGCGCTGCTCGACTCGCAGAGCTCGACCGCCGGCCGTAACAACAACGGCCGCATCACCACCCGCCACAAGGGCGGTGGTCACAAGCAACACTATCGTATCGTCGATTTCCGTCGCATCAAGGACGGCATCCCGGCGAAGGTGGAGCGCCTCGAGTACGACCCGAACCGTAGCGCGAACATCGCGCTGATCGTGTACGCGGACGGCGAGCGCAGCTACATCATCGCATCGAAGGGCATGACGGTCGGCCAGCAGATCGTGTCGGGTTCGGAAGCTCCGATCCGCGCGGGCAACACGCTGCCGATCCGCAACATCCCGGTCGGTACGACGATTCACTGCATCGAGATGCTGCCGGGCAAGGGTGCGCAGATGGCGCGTTCGGCCGGTACCTCGGCGATGCTGTTGGCGCGTGAAGGCGTGTACGCGCAGGTCCGCCTGCGTTCGGGTGAAATTCGTCGTGTGCACATCGAGTGCCGCGCGACGATCGGTGAAGTCGGCAACGAAGAGCACAGCCTCCGCCAGATCGGCAAGGCAGGCGCGAACCGCTGGCGCGGTATCCGCCCGACGGTGCGCGGCGTTGCGATGAACCCGATCGATCACCCGCACGGTGGTGGTGAAGGCAAGACCGCGGCCGGTCGCGATCCGGTGAGCCCGTGGGGCACGCCGGCGAAGGGCTTCCGCACTCGCCGCAACAAGCGCACGACGACGATGATCGTCCAGCGCCGTCACAAGCGTTAAGGAGTAGGCAATGGCACGTTCTGTTAAAAAAGGTCCGTTCTGCGACGCCCATTTGCTGAAGAAAGTTGAGGCGGCTGCAGCTTCGCGCGACAAAAAGCCGATCAAGACCTGGTCGCGTCGTTCGACGATCCTCCCGGATTTCATCGGTCTGACGATCGCCGTTCATAACGGCCGTCAACACGTTCCGGTGTACATCTCGGAAAACATGGTCGGCCACAAGCTTGGCGAGTTCGCACTGACCCGGACGTTCAAGGGTCACGCGGCCGACAAGAAGGCCAAGAAATAAGGGGCAATCAAGATGGAAGTGAAAGCAATTCATCGCGGTGCCCGCATCTCGGCGCAGAAAACGCGCCTTGTGGCTGACCAGATCCGCGGTTTGCCGGTCGACAAGGCGCTGAACGTTCTGACGTTCTCGCCGAAGAAAGCGGCTGGCATCGTGAAGAAGGTTGTGCTGTCGGCGATCGCGAATGCGGAGCACAACGAGGGCGCGGACATCGACGAGCTCAAGATCAAGAGCATCTACGTCGACAAGGCTGCGTCGCTCAAGCGTTTTACCGCGCGCGCCAAGGGCCGCGGTAACCGCATCGAGAAGCAATCCTGTCACATCACTGTGACGGTCGGGAATTAAGGGGTCATACGATGGGACAGAAAATTCATCCGACTGGCTTCCGTTTGGCCGTCAGCCGTAATTGGGCGTCGCGTTGGTACGCGAACAACAACAATTTCGCGGCGATGTTGCAGGAAGACATTGGTGTTCGCGAATACCTGAAGAAGAAGCTGAAGAACGCTTCGGTCGGTCGCGTCGTCATCGAGCGTCCGGCGAAGAACGCGCGCATCACGATTTACAGCTCGCGTCCGGGCGTCGTCATCGGCAAGAAGGGTGAGGATATCGAACAGCTGAAGACGGAACTGCAACGCCGCATGGGCGTTCCGGTTCACGTCAACATCGAAGAGATCCGCAAGCCCGAAACCGATGCGCAGCTGATCGCCGATTCGATCACGCAACAGCTCGAGCGCCGGATCATGTTCCGCCGCGCGATGAAGCGCGCGATGCAGAACGCGATGCGTCTGGGTGCCCAGGGCATCAAGATCATGAGCGCCGGCCGTCTGAACGGTATCGAAATCGCCCGTACGGAGTGGTATCGCGAAGGTCGCGTGCCCCTTCACACGCTGCGTGCCGACATCGACTACGCAACCTCGGAAGCGAAGACGACCTACGGCATCATCGGCGTCAAGGTGTGGGTGTACAAGGGCGACACGCTCGGCCGCAACGATGCGCCGGTCGTGGAAGAAGTGGCCGAGGACAAGCGTCCCCGCCGCAACGCGCGTCCGGGCGATCGTCGTCCGCGTCGTGACGGTGAAGGCGGCGCTCCGGGTGCTCGCCGTGGCGCACCGCGCCGCGCTGCCGGCAAGCCGGAAGACGGCAAGACTGGAGAATAACGATGCTGCAACCGAAACGCAGGAAGTATCGCAAAGAGCAAAAAGGTCGTAACACCGGTATCGCGACGCGCGGCAACGCCGTGTCGTTCGGTGAGTTCGGCCTGAAGGCTGTCGGTCGCGGCCGTTTGACCGCGCGTCAAATTGAAGCGGCGCGTCGTGCCATGACGCGTCACATCAAGCGTGGCGGCCGCATCTGGATCCGTATCTTCCCGGACAAGCCGATTTCGCAGAAGCCGGCAGAAGTGCGGATGGGTAACGGTAAGGGTAACCCTGAGTACTACGTCGCCGAGATTCAACCGGGCAAGATGCTGTACGAAATGGATGGCGTAACCGAAGAACTGGCGCGTGAGGCGTTCCGTCTGGCCGCAGCGAAGCTGCCGCTGAAGACGACGTTCATCGTGCGTCAGCTCGGCGCCTAAGGAGAAAACATGAAGGCTTCCGAACTTCTCCAGAAAGATCAGGCCGCGCTCAACAAGGAGCTGTCGGACCTGTTGAAGGCGCAATTCGGCCTGCGCATGCAACTCGCGACCCAGCAGCTCACGAACACGAGCCAGCTGAAGAAGGTTCGTCGCGACATCGCACGTGTGCGGACCGTCCTGACTCAGAAGGCGAACCAGAAATGAACGATAGCGTGAAAACCTCGCTGAAGCGGACGCTGGTCGGTAAGGTCGTCAGCAACAAGATGGACAAGACCGTTACCGTGCTGGTCGAGCACCGCGTCAAGCATCCGATCTACGGCAAGTATGTCGTGCGCTCGAAGAAGTACCACGCGCACGATGAAGCGAACACGTACAACGAAGGCGATCTCGTCGAAATCCAGGAAACCCGTCCTGTTTCGAAGACGAAGGCCTGGGCCGTGTCGCGCCTCGTCGAAGCAGCCCGCGTGATCTAAGCACCAGGCGGAACCGCTGCAAGGCAGTAGAAGTACTTGAAATCGCAAAGTTTTTGCTTGCGTGACCGGGGTTATTTGTTATAATCCCGGTCTTCCCTCTTTAAGGGAGCCCCGTCGCGGGCGAAGTTACTGGTGGGGGAAGCGGATAGGCGTTCTGCCTGTTCCGAAGGATTCACCGATTTGCGATGGCGGGTTTCGTTAGCCGTCGCTGCTGTTCAAACCCAAGCAGCCGTTGGCTGACGGGACCAAGACTGACCGCATGCGCCATGGTGGTGCGTACGGATTAAGTTGGGAAAGACAAACCATGATCCAGACCGAATCTCGGCTTGAAGTGGCCGACAACACGGGTGCACGTGAAGTCATGTGCATCAAGGTGCTCGGCGGCTCGAAGCGTCGTTATGCCAGCATTGGCGACATCATCAAGGTGACTGTCAAAGAGGCAACGCCGCGCGGGCGCGTGAAGAAAGGCGAAATCTACAACGCCGTGGTGGTTCGCACCGCCAAGGGCGTGCGTCGTCAAGACGGTTCGCTGATCAAGTTCGACGGCAACGCCGCTGTGCTTTTGAATAACAAGCTTGAGCCGATCGGCACCCGCATTTTCGGGCCGGTCACGCGTGAGCTGCGTAGCGAACGATTCATGAAGATCGTTTCGCTGGCGCCGGAAGTGCTGTAAGGAGTCGCGATGAACAAGATTCGCAAGGGTGACGAAGTCATCGTCATCACCGGCAAGGACAAGGGCAAGCGCGGCGTCGTGTTGGCTGTTGGCGCCGAGCATGTGACGGTTGAAGGTATCAACCTCGTCAAGAAGCATGTGAAGCCGAACCCGATGAAGGGTACGACGGGCGGCGTGGAAGCGAAGACGATGCCGATCCGTATTTCGAACGTCGCACTGGTCGACGCGAACGGCAAGGCTTCGCGGGTTGGCATCAAGGTCGAGGAAGGCAAGAAAGTACGCTTCCTGAAGACGACCGGTGCTGTGCTGAGCGCTTGACGCTGCGGAGTATAGAAATGGCACGTTTTCAAGAGTTTTACAAAGAGAAGGTTGTTCCGGGCCTGATCGAGAAGTTCGGCTACAAGTCGGTCATGGAAGTGCCGCGCCTCACCAAGATCACCCTGAACATGGGTCTTGGCGAAGCCGTCGCTGACAAGAAGGTGATCGAGCACGCCGTCGGCGACCTCGCGAAGATCGCAGGCCAGAAGCCTGTCGTGACGAAGGCTCGCAAGGCGATCGCAGGCTTCAAGATTCGTGAAGGCTATCCGGTCGGCGCGATGGTGACGCTGCGTGGCCAGGCGATGTACGAATTCCTCGACCGTTTCGTGACTGTTGCGCTGCCCCGCGTGCGCGACTTCCGTGGCGTGTCGGGTCGTGCATTCGACGGCCGTGGCAACTACAACATCGGTGTGAAAGAGCAGATCATTTTCCCCGAAATCGATTACGACAAGATCGACGCGCTGCGTGGGCTGAACATCAGCATCACGACGACCGCGAAGACCGACGACGAAGCCAAGGCCCTGCTCGCCAGCTTCAAGTTCCCGTTCAGAAACTGAGGTTACCGTGGCTAAACTGGCACTGATCGAACGTGAAAAGAAGCGCGCCCGCCTGGTCGCGAAGTTCGCAGCGAAGCGCGAAGCGCTGAAGGCGACCATCGACGACCAAAGCAAGTCGGAAGAAGAGCGCTACGAAGCACGCCTGGAGCTGCAGCAACTGCCCCGCAACGCAAACCCGACCCGCCAGCGCAACCGCTGCGCGATCACGGGCCGTCCGCGTGGCACGTTCCGCAAATTCGGCCTCGCGCGTAACAAGATTCGTGAAATCGCATTCCGTGGCGAGATTCCTGGCCTGACCAAGGCGAGCTGGTAATAGGAGAAACGTAAATGAGCATGAGTGATCCTATCGCCGATATGCTGACTCGCATCCGCAACGCGCAGATGGTCGAGAAAGTATCGGTCGCGATGCCCTCGTCGAAGGTCAAGGTTGCAATCGCACAAGTCCTGAAGGACGAAGGTTACATCGACGATTTCGCGGTGAAGAGCGAAGGCGCCAAGTCCGAGCTGAACATCGCGCTGAAGTACTACGCTGGCCGTCCGGTCATCGAACGCCTCGAGCGCGTGTCGAAGCCGGGCCTGCGCGTGTACCGCGGCCGCAACGACATTCCGCAGGTCATGAATGGCCTCGGTGTGGCGATCGTGTCGACGCCGAAGGGCGTGATGACCGACCGCAAGGCGCGCGCTACGGGCGTCGGCGGCGAAGTCATCTGCTACGTCGCTTAACCGAAAGGAGAGAGGAACATGTCTCGAGTAGGTAAGAGCCCGATCGCGCTGCAAGGCGCGGAAGTCAAGCTGGCCGACGGTTCGATTACCGTCAAGGGCCCGCTGGGCACCATCACGCAAGCGGTGAACCCGCTCGTGAACGTGGCGAACAACGACGGCACGCTGAACCTGTCGCCGGTCGACGACAGCCGCGAAGCAAATGCACTGTCGGGCACGATGCGCGCGATCATCGCGAATGCCGTGCACGGCGTGACCAAGGGTTTCGAGCGCAAGCTGACGCTGGTTGGCGTCGGTTATCGTGCGCAGGCGCAAGGCGACAAGCTGAACCTGTCGCTGGGTTTCTCGCACCCGGTGGTGCACCAGATGCCGGAAGGCGTCAAGGCTGAAACCCCGACGCAAACCGAAATCGTGATCAAGGGGATCAACAAGCAACAAGTCGGTCAAGTAGCTGCGGAAGTGCGCGGCTACCGTCCGCCGGAGCCTTACAAGGGCAAGGGCGTGCGCTATTCCGACGAGGTTGTGATCCTCAAAGAAACGAAGAAGAAGTAAGGGTGCGCAATCATGGATAAGACTCAATCTCGCCTGCGCCGCGCTCGCCAGACGCGTATCAAGATCGCTGAGCTGCAGGTCGCGCGTCTCGCCGTGCATCGCACGAATACGCACATCTACGCTCAAGTGTTCTCGCCCTGCGGCACCAAGGTGCTCGCCAGCGCGTCGACGCTCGAGGCGGAAGTGCGCGCCGAGCTCGCCGACAAGTCGGGCAAGGGCGGCAATGTTAACGCCGCGACGCTGATCGGCAAGCGTATTGCCGAGAAGGCAAAGGCCGCCGGCATCGAATCCGTCGCCTTCGATCGCTCGGGCTTCCGCTACCACGGCCGCGTCAAGGCGCTGGCCGAGGCAGCTCGTGAAGCTGGGCTCAAGTTCTAAGGAAGGAATTCGTCATGGCAAAGATGCAAGCGAAAGTTCAGGCTGACGAGCGCGACGACGGCCTTCGCGAAAAGATGATTTCGGTCAACCGCGTGACCAAGGTCGTGAAGGGTGGCCGGATTCTCGGCTTCGCCGCACTGACCGTGGTCGGCGACGGCGATGGCCGGATCGGTATGGGCAAGGGCAAGGCGAAGGAAGTGCCGGTCGCTGTCCAGAAAGCGATGGAACAGGCGCGCCGCAACATGTTCAAGGTGCCGCTCAAGAACGGCACGCTGCAGCACGAAGTGCATGGTAAGCACGGCGCGTCCGCGGTCCTCCTCGCTCCGGCGAAGGACGGTACCGGCGTGATCGCCGGCGGCCCGATGCGCGCAGTGTTCGACGTGATGGGCGTGCAGAACGTCGTGGCGAAGAGCCACGGTTCGACGAACCCGTACAACCTCGTCCGTGCGACGCTCGACGGCCTGCGCAAGCAGTCCACCCCGGGCGACATCGCGGCGAAGCGCGGCAAGTCCGTCGAAGATATTTTGGGCTAAGCCCGGGTGGTCACCATGTCTGAAAAAACTGTCAAGGTTCAGCTCGTGAAGAGCCTGATTGGGACCCGCGAAACGCACCGCGCCACCGTGCGCGGTCTGGGTCTGCGTCGCCTCAATTCGGTCAGCGAGCTTCAGGATACGCCGGCGGTGCGCGGCATGATCAACAAGGTCTCGTACCTCGTTAAGGTCATCGATTAAGCGTCCGACTACGGATCAAGGAGTTGATATGGAATTGAATAACCTGAAGCCGGCAGAAGGCGCGAAGCATGCGAAGCGCCGCGTCGGCCGCGGCATCGGTTCGGGCCTCGGCAAGACGGCTGGCCGTGGTCACAAGGGTCAGAAATCGCGTTCGGGCGGCTTCCACAAGGTCGGCTTCGAAGGCGGTCAGATGCCTCTGCAGCGTCGTCTGCCGAAGCGTGGCTTCACGTCGCTGACGAAGGAATTCGTCGGTCAAGTGCGCCTCTCCGACCTCGAAAAGCTGCCGGTCGATGAAGTCGATCTGCTCGCACTGAAGCAAGCCGGCCTGGTCGGCGAGCTGACGAAGAGCGCGAAGATCATCGCCACGGGCGAACTGAAGCGCAAGATCGTCGTGAAGGGTCTCGGCGCCACCAAGGGTGCGCGCGCCGCGATCGAAGCGGCCGGCGGTTCGTTTGCCGAGTGACACGCCTAGCGTGCCGTCACTAGCATTTGCATCGGAGAAGGTACTTGGCTAACAGCCCGAGTCTCGCAAAACCCGGTCGAAGCACGGCGAAGTTCGGCGATCTGCGCCGGCGTGCAATGTTCTTGCTGCTGGCGCTGATCGTCTACCGTATCGGCGCGCATATCCCGGTGCCGGGCATCGATCCTGATGAACTGGCGAAGCTGTTCCAGAGTCAGGCGGGCGGCATCCTGGGCATGTTCAACATGTTCTCGGGTGGCGCGCTGTCCCGCTTCACGATCTTCGCGCTGGGGATCATGCCGTACATCTCGGCGTCGATCATCATGCAGTTGCTGGCGATCGTCTCGCCGCAGCTGGAAGCGCTGAAGAAGGAAGGGCAGGCCGGACAACGGAAGATCACGCAGTACACGCGGGTGTTCACCGTGGTGCTCGCGACCTTCCAGGCATTCGGCATTGCCGCCGCATTGGAGAATCAGCCTGGGCTCGTCACCGATCCCGGCATGGTGTTCCGGCTCACCACGGTGGTTACGCTGGTGACGGGCACGATGTTCCTGATGTGGCTGGGTGAGCAGATCACTGAACGGGGTCTGGGCAACGGCATCTCGATCATCATCTTCGGCGGGATCGCGGCAGGGTTCCCGAATGCCGTGGGTGGTTTGTTCGAGCTGGTGCGTACGGGTTCGATGAGCATCATTTCGGCGATCATCATCGTCGTCCTGATTGCTGCGGTGACTTACCTGGTCGTGTTCATCGAACGCGGTCAGCGCAAGATCCTCGTGAACTACGCGAAGCGCCAGGTCGGCAACAAGATCTACGGCGGGCAGTCGTCGCACCTGCCGCTGAAGTTGAACATGTCGGGCGTGATTCCGCCGATCTTCGCATCGTCGATCATCCTGTTCCCGGCAACGATCCTGAGCTGGTTCAGCTCGGGTGAACGCAAGAGCTGGTTCTCCGACACGCTGCACAACGTGGCGGAAGCACTGAAGCCGGGCCAGCCGGTGTATGTGCTGCTGTACACGCTGGCAATCGTGTTTTTCTGCTTCTTCTACACCGCGCTGGTGTTCAACAGCAGAGAAACCGCGGACAACCTGAAGAAGAGCGGCGCGTTCGTTCCTGGCATTCGCCCGGGCGACCAGACCGCGCGATATATCGACCGCATCCTCACGCGTCTGACGCTGGCCGGTGCGATCTACATCGTCTTCGTGTGTCTGCTGCCGGAATTCCTGGTGCTGCGCTGGAATGTGCCGTTTTATTTTGGTGGAACGTCGCTGCTGATCATTGTCGTCGTCACGATGGACTTCATGGCGCAGGTGCAGTCGTACGTGATGTCGCAACAGTATGAGTCGCTGCTCAAGAAAGCCAATTTCAAGGGCGGCAACGTCCCAATGCGTTGATAAAAAGATATGGCCAAGGACGATGTAATCCAGATGCAGGGAGAGGTGATCGAAAACCTTCCGAATGCGACCTTCCGTGTGAAGCTGGAAAACGGCCATGTCGTATTGGGGCATATCTCCGGGAAGATGCGGATGCACTACATCCGCATCCTGCCGGGCGACAAGGTGACGGTTGAGTTGACGCCTTACGATCTGTCGCGTGCGCGGATCGTGTTCCGGGCGAAGTGATTTGAAAAAAGGGTAATATCATGAAAGTGATGGCATCGGTTAAGCGCATTTGCCGCAATTGCAAGATCATCAAGCGCAAGGGCGTGGTCCGCGTGATCTGCAGTTCGGATCCGCGCCACAAGCAGCGTCAAGGCTGACCGCGCGTTTTGTTTGCGCTTTTTGTTTGAGGAAAAACAATGGCTCGTATTGCAGGGGTTAACATCCCGAATCACCAGCATACCGAAATCGGCCTGACGGCCATCTTCGGTATCGGTCGCACGCGCGCACGCGACATCTGCGTGTCTTCCGGCGTCGCGTTCTCGAAGAAGGTCAAGGACCTGACCGACGCAGACCTCGAAAAGCTGCGTGAAGAAGTGGGCAAGTTTGTCGTCGAAGGCGATCTGCGCCGTGAAGTGACGATGAACATCAAGCGTCTGATGGACCTGGGCTGCTATCGCGGCGTACGTCACCGTAAGGGTCTGCCGATGCGTGGCCAGCGCACCCGCACGAACGCACGTACCCGCAAGGGTCCGCGTCGCGCAGCGCAAGCGCTGAAGAAATAAGCGGCACTGACAGTTACAGGAAAACGTAATGGCTAAGGCTTCCAACTCGGCGGCGCAACGCGTTCGCAAGAAGGTAAAGAAGAACGTCGCGGAAGGCGTGGTTCACGTCCACGCTTCGTTCAACAACACGATCATCACGATCACCGATCGCCAAGGCAACGCGCTGGCATGGGCGACGTCGGGCGGTCAGGGCTTCAAGGGCTCGCGCAAATCGACGCCGTTCGCCGCTCAGGTTGCAGCCGAGTCGGCCGGTCGCGTGGCGATGGAATATGGCGTGAAGAATCTGGAAGTGCGGATCAAGGGCCCCGGCCCGGGTCGCGAATCGGCAGTGCGCGCACTGCACGGTCTCGGGATCAAGATCACCGCGATTTCGGACGTCACCCCGATTCCGCACAACGGCTGCCGTCCGCCGAAGCGTCGCCGCATCTAAGGATGCGTGGGCGTGATGCCTGTCGCCGCGCTGCGTCGACGGGCAGAAGCATTTTGATTGACTAAGTCCACCGTTCGCCCCAAAGGGTGCGGACTAGCGCGGAGCCGATCCGCGTGATGCTAGATAAAGGAATGTAACGTGGCACGTTATACCGGCCCGAAGGCCAAGTTGTCCCGCCGTGAAGGCACCGATCTCTTCCTGAAGAGCGCCCGCCGCTCGCTCGCCGACAAGTGCAAGCTCGACAGCAAGCCGGGTCAGCACGGCCGCATCTCCGGTGCGCGCACGTCCGACTACGGCACGCAGCTGCGTGAAAAACAGAAGGTCAAGCGCATCTACGGCGTGCTCGAGCGCCAGTTCCGCCGCTACTTCGCCGAAGCCGACCGCCGCAAGGGCAACACGGGTGAAAACCTGCTGCAACTGCTCGAGTCGCGTCTCGACAACGTCGTCTACCGCATGGGCTTCGGCTCGACCCGCGCTGAAGCGCGTCAGCTCGTGAGCCACAAGGCGATCACCGTGAACGGTATCGTCTCGAACATCCCGTCGCTGCAAGTCAAGGCGGGCGATGTGGTGTCGATCCGTGAAAAGTCGAAGAAGCAGGCGCGTATCGTCGAAGCGCTGTCGCTGGCTGAGCAGGGCGGCCTGCCGAGCTGGGTGGCGGTCGATGCGAAGAAGTTCGAAGGCACGTTCAAGCAAGTGCCGGAACGCAGTGATATCGCCGGCGATATCAACGAAAGCCTGATCGTCGAATTGTATTCGCGTTAAACCGATTGATAGCCGAGGCATCCTGGGTTGCGTTCCGCAATGCAGGGCCTCGGCTGTTTATTTTCTGGTTGTTACCGGTCAGCCTTATCGGTGTAACGAGCCGAGGGTATTGAAAAGGAAAACCTATGCAAACCAGTTTGTTGAAACCCAAGATCATCTCCGTGGAATCGCTGGGCGAGAACCATGCGAAAGTGGTCATGGAGCCGTTCGAACGCGGCTACGGCCATACCTTGGGCAATGCGCTCCGTCGCGTGCTGCTGTCGTCGATGGTGGGCTACGCGCCGACCGAAGTGACGATCGCGGGCGTGGTGCACGAGTATTCGACGCTTGACGGTGTGCAAGAGGACGTCGTCAACCTGCTGCTGAACCTGAAGGGCGTGGTGTTCAAGCTGCACAACCGCGACGAAGTCACGGTGACGCTGCGCAAGGAAGGCGAAGGCGTCGTGACCGCGGGCGACATCGAGCTCGCGCACGACTGCGAAGTCATCAACCCGAATCACGTGATCGCGCATCTGTCGAAGGGCGGCAAGCTCGACGTTCAGATCAAGATCGAGAAGGGCCGCGGCTATGTGCCGGGCAACGTGCGCCGCTACGGCGAGGAAACCGCCAAGATCATCGGCCGCATCGTGCTGGACGCGTCGTTCTCGCCGGTTCGCCGCGTGAGCTACGCCGTTGAAAGCGCACGGGTCGAGCAGCGTACCGACCTCGACAAGCTCGTGATGAACATCGAAACGAGCGGCGTGATCACCCCGGAAGAAGCGATCCGCCAGTCGGCCCGCATCCTGGTCGATCAGCTGTCGGTGTTCGCGGCGCTGGAAGGCACGGAAACGACCGCGGAAGCGCCGTCGCGCGCCCCGCAGATCGATCCGATCCTGCTGCGTCCGGTGGACGATCTCGAGCTGACGGTTCGTTCGGCGAACTGCCTGAAGGCCGAGAACATCTACTACATCGGCGACCTGATCCAGCGCACGGAAAACGAGCTGCTGAAGACGCCGAACCTCGGCCGCAAGTCGCTGAACGAGATCAAGGAAGTGCTCGCTTCCCGCGGTCTCACGCTGGGCATGAAGCTCGAAAACTGGCCGCCGGCCGGTCTCGACAAGTAATTCCGGCTGTAGCAGTCGCTGGTCAAGATGCGGATTTTCCTTTAAAATCCGCATCTTGCTTTTTTCGTTACCGGCCCGTGCACCGCTTTGCAGGTGCGATAGAAGAGCTGGATCAAAACTTTGAATCTAGGAAACTGAAATGCGCCATCGTCATGGTCTGCGGAAACTGAACCGCACGAGCAGCCACCGTCTGGCTATGCTCCGTAACATGTCCAACTCGCTGATCGAGCACGAAGTCATCAAGACGACGCTGCCGAAGGCCAAGGAACTCCGCAAGGTCGTCGAGCCGCTGATCACGCTCGGCAAGAAGCCGTCGCTGGCGAACCGCCGCCTCGCGTTCAACCGCCTGCGTGACCGTGATTCGGTCGCGAAGTTGTTCGACGTGCTGGGCCCGCGCTTCGCAAACCGCCCGGGCGGTTACCTGCGCATCCTGAAGTTCGGCTTCCGCGTGGGCGACAACGCGCCGATGGCACTGATCGAACTGCTCGATCGTCCGGAAGTCGACGAAGCGGAAAACATCCAGGAAGCCGAATAAGTTTCACCTCGGCAGGACTGCAAAAGGGTCAAGCGCATGCTTGACCCTTTTTGTTTGTGCGTCGTGCCCGTTGTTTAGGCAGACGCCTTGCGCGTGCGCTACGATATGACGTTTCGACAGGTCGCTGGAGGACCGCCGATGGTCGTGATTCTGATGCTGACGACGGTGCCCGACGCGGCCGTCGCGCAGGCGCTGGCCGAGAGCGCGCTGGCCGCGCGGCTCGCGGCGTGCGTGTCCGAGCAGGGCACGGTGCGCTCGCGCTATCACTGGCAGGGCAAGATCGAGACGGGCGAGGAGATCCAGCTGCTGTTCAAGACCAGCGCGGCCCGCGCGCTGGAACTCGAGCGTCACATCCGAGCTCACCATCCGTACGACACGCCCGAAATCCTCTCCTGGCAGGCAACCGCATCGGACGCCTACGGCCAGTGGGTCGCCACTGAAACCCAACGCGCATTCCATGTCTAATCGTCTTTCGCTTCGTCTGTTCCGCGTGCCGCGCGTGCTGTTCGCCGGTTTCTCGCTGTTTGTCCTGCTGCTGGGTTTCGGGGCCGCTGCGCGCGCCGCGGACGATTTCCTCGATCCCGCGGTTGCCTTCAAGTTCAGCTCGAGCGAGGCGCCGGGACAGGTCGACCTCCACTACACGATCGCCGACGGCTATTACATGTACCGCGAGCGCTTCGTGATCGCGGTGAAGAGCGGCGCCGCGGCGCTCGGCGAGCCGCAGATGCCGGCCGGCCATACCAAGTTCGACCAGACCTTCCAGAAGGAGGTCGAGACCTACCGGGGCGAACTGACGATCCACGTGCCCGTGAAGCAGGCGTCGGGGCCGTTCGAGCTGTCGGTCACGTCGCAGGGCTGCGCGGACGAAGGCATCTGTTATCCGCCCGCCGAGCACGTCGTGAAGATCTCGGGGGCGGCGCTGGGCGCGGCCGGCGCGGCGCTGACCGCCGCCGCGCCCACGACGCCGCATGCGGACGACGGCAGCTGGTACGAGCGCGTGACGAGCGCCGACTACGCGCAGTCGCTCCTCGAAGGCCACGGCTTCCTGACGATCATCGCGCTCTACTTCGTCGCCGGGATGGTGCTGAGCCTGCTGCCCTGCTCGTACCCGATGATCCCGATTCTGTCCGCCATCGTCATCGGAGAAGGCACGCGGGCCACTCGCGCACGCGGCTTCGCGTTGTCGCTGACCTACGTGCTCGGCATGGCGCTCGTCTATACGGCGCTCGGCATCGCGGCGGCGCTGGTCGGGCAGAGCCTCGGCGCCTGGCTGCAAAACCCGTGGGTGCTCGGCGCGTTCGGCGCGCTGCTCACCGTTTTCGCGCTGACCCTGATCGGCGGGATCGACCTCGCGCTGCCGCAGCGCTGGCAGGACGGCGCCGCGCAGGCGTCGAACCGTCGCTCGGGCGGGCGTTTCCTGGCGGTGGCGACGATGGGCGCGCTGTCGGCGCTGGTCGTCGGCGCCTGCATGACCGCGCCGCTGTTCGCGGTGCTCGCGTTCATCGCGCATACCGGCAACGCACTTCTCGGCGGCGCAGCGCTGTTTGCGATGGGGCTCGGCCTCGGCGTTCCGCTGCTGATCATCGGGCTCGGCGCCGGCACCGTGCTGCCGCGCGCGGGCGCGTGGATGGACGGCGTCAAGGTGTTCTTCGGCGTGGTGCTGCTCGCGGCCGCGCTGTGGATCGTCTGGCCGGTGCTCGGGGCGGTCGCGCAGCTCGGCCTGAGCGCGTTGTGGCTGTTGGTCGCCGCGGCCGCGCTGGGGTTGTTCACGCCGCAATCGGGCGGTGCGTCGGTGTGGCGGCGTCTCGGGCGCGGCTTCGGCGCGGCGCTCGCGATCTGGGCGGCGACCCTGCTCGTCGGCCTGGCGGCCGGCTCGTCCGACCCGCTGCGCCCGCTCGCGGTGCTGGCCGCGCGGGCGCCGGCCGGCGCCGCCGCCTCGGCGGCGCATGAAGGTCCGGCGTTCGCGGCGGTGCGTTCGAGCGCCGAACTGGATCAGGTGCTGAAGCAGGCGACGCAGCCCGTGATGCTCGATTTCTACGCCGACTGGTGCGTGAGCTGCAAGGAGATGGAGCACCTGACCTTTACCGACCCGCGCGTCTCGGCGCGGCTCGCGCAGATGCAACTGGTGCGCGCGGACGTCACAGCGAACAACGCGGACGACCAGGCGCTGCTCAAGCGCTTCGGCCTGTTCGGGCCGCCGGGGATCATCGTCTTCCGCGACGGCAAGGAACTGGGCCGGGTGGTCGGTTATCAGGCCGCCGATCGCTTCCTGCGCAGCCTCGACCGCGTGGCGGCATCGGACGGCAGCGCGCAGACATCGTAAGCGGCGCGCCATGAAAAACGGCGAGCCCTGCGAAGGGCCCGCCGTTTTTTTCGCCGATACGGCGCGGGCTCAGCGCTGCGCGCGCAGGAGCCGCGCGGCGTCGAGCGCGAAGTAGGTCAGCACGCCGTCCGCGCCGGCGCGCTTGAACGCGAGCAGCGATTCGAGCACCACCTTGTCGTGGTCCAGCCAGCCGTTCTGCGCGGCGGCCTTCAGCATCGCGTATTCGCCGCTCACCTGGTACACGTAGGTCGGGAAGCGGAATTCGTCCTTCACGCGCCGCACGATGTCGAGATACGGCATGCCCGGCTTCACCATCACCATGTCCGCGCCTTCCTCGATGTCGAGCCGCACTTCGCGCAGCGCTTCGTCGCTGTTGGCCGGGTCCATCTGGTAGGTCATCTTGTTGCTCTTGCCGAGATTCGACGCGGAGCCGACGGCATCGCGGAACGGGCCGTAGAACGCGGACGCGTACTTCGCCGAATACGCCATGATCCGAGTATGGATATGGCCTTCGCTCTCGAGCATCTCGCGGATCGCGCCGATGCGGCCGTCCATCATGTCCGACGGCGCGACGATGTCGACGCCGGCTTCCGCGTGCGCGCGCGCCTGGTCCATCAACAGTTCGATCGTCGTGTCGTTGATCACGTAGCCGCTCTCGTCGAGCACGCCGTCCTGGCCGTGGCTCGTGTACGGATCGAGGGCGACGTCGGTCAGCACGCCCAGCTCGGGGAAGCGCTGCTTCAGCTCGCGCACCGCGCGCGGGATCAAGCCTTCGGGATTGGCCGCCTCGGCGCCGTCCGGCGTCTTGAGCGACGGCTCGATCGCCGGGAACAGCGACAGCACCGGCACGCCCAGCTCGACACACTGCTCGGCGACGCCCATCAGCAGGTCGACCGACACGCGCTCGACGCCCGGCATCGACGGCACCGGCTGCTGCTGGTTCGTGCCTTCGACGACGAACACCGGGTAGATCAGGTCGTTGGTGGTGAGAAGGTTTTCGCGCATCAGGCGACGCGAGAAGTCGTCGCGACGCATGCGGCGCGGGCGATGCAGAGGATGGATGCTCATGGTGGAATGGGAGGAAAGGGGCCGGATGGAACCTTACGATTCCCTTCGGTAATTTTTCGAGACAATGGTATATGATAGCGATCGAGCATCGCGTATTACGCGATGTTCCCCGCTTCTCCTCCCTGAGCGGGTGCCTGTCGTTTTTCGATTAGGCTGTTTGACCCGCCGGAATACGGCGGGTTTTTTTATGAGCCCAACGAATGGCAGGTGCCGTCAGGAGCGCGTCCCATCGGACGCGTTGCCCGCTCATTGTGCTACAGCGTCGCCATCTTCGCTGGCGACCGACGGCCGCAGCCAGCTCTCGATCAATGCATGGGCGTCGTCGAGGCCGACCCGCTTGAGCGCCGAGAACAGCTGCACGGTGAGCGTGCCTTCGTAGCCCGCGGCGCGGTAGGCGTCGAGTTCCTTCTGGGTCGAGCGCAGCGCGTTGATGCTTTCCTGGCGCGTCAATTTGTCGCATTTGGTCAGCAGCGTGTGAATCGGCTTGCCGGTCGGTGCAAACCACTCGATCATGCGTCGGTCGAGTTCGGTCAGCGGGCGGCGCGAATCCATCATCAGAATCATCCCGCGCAGCTGCGGCCGGGACTGCAGGTAGCTCGACAGCAGGGCTTCCCAGTGGGCCTTCGCGGCCCCCGGCACTTCCGCGTAGCCGTAGCCCGGCAGGTCGACGAGGTTCGCGACCGGCTCGGCGGCCGGGCCGACGGAGAAGTAGTTGATGTGCTGGGTGCGCCCGGGCGTCTTCGACGCGAAGGCGAGCCGCTTCTGGTTGCACAGAATGTTGATCGCGGTGGACTTGCCCGCGTTCGAGCGTCCGGCGAAGGCGATCTCCGGCTGCACCGTCGGCGGCAGGTCGCGCAGGTGGTTGACGGTCGTGTAGAAGCGGGCTTGATGGAGCAGGAAGGCCATGGGAACCGGAGGGGCAGGGACGGCGCGGGCCGCCCGATGGGGTGGGAGTGGCTCCGCGGTAGCCCGGATAGGCGGCGGAGCTTTCATCGCGATATTGTACAATACGGCGGTTTTACCGAGGCCAGTGAAGCCGGTGCGGGTGCTTGTGCGGTAGACTGGTTGCCGTCGTTTTTTGCAGAACCTCTAATTCCCACAAGACGAAACAAGGTGTGCGAATGAATCGACTGTGCAAGTCTCTGATGGTGCTTCAGGTTGCAGCAGGGTTCGTTGGTTTCGTAGCAGAAGCAGGCGCGGCGGAAGCGGCCAAGCCGGATCTGGATCGCGGCAAGGCGATCGCCTCACAGGTCTGCGCGTCGTGTCACGGTGCGGACGGCAACAGTGCGACGGGCGCGTTCCCGAAGCTCGCCGGCCAGCATCCCGAGTATCTGGTCAAGCAGCTGAACGATTTCAAGACGCAACCCGGCGCGAAGCGGCCCACCCGCAACAACGCCGTGATGGTGGGCTTCGCGGCGGCGCTGAACGAGCAGGACATGCGCAACGTCGCGGCCTACTACGGATCGCAGGCGGCGAAGCCGGGCACCGCGCGCAACGCGGATACCGTGCCGATCGGCCAGAAGATCTATCGCGGGGGCATCGCGGAGAAGGGCGTGCCGGCCTGCGCGAGCTGCCACGGGGCGACGGGGCAGGGGATCCCGGTTCAATATCCCCGCCTGTCGGGGCAGTGGGCGGATTACACCGCCGCCCAGTTGACCGCGTTCCAGCAGGGCGCGGGCGCGCGCAGCAACAACGAGCCGATGCATCAGATCGCCTCGCGCTTGTCGGACAGCGAGGTGAAGGCCGTGGCCGATTACATCGCCGGCCTGCGCTGATGCGGTTCGCACGCGGATGAAACACGCTGGTTGCCAACGGGCGGCCGGTGCAAGAACAAGAAAAGGGTGGGGCGCCGCTGGCAAGCGGCCGCCTTGCCCTTTTTTGTTGTCAGTCGGAGTTTGAATGAGCGTTACCACATCGGGGTTGCAGTCCAAGTCGGGCCAGCGGGCCGCGAAGAGCGCGGTCGAGCTGCTGAGTTCGATGCGCTTCGCCATCGCCTTGCTGGTGGTCCTGTCGATCGCGAGCATCATCGGCACCGTGCTCACGCAGGACGATCCCTATCCGAACTACGTGAACCAGTTCGGTCCGTTCTGGGCCGACATCTTCCGCTCGCTGGGCCTCTACAACGTGTACAGCGCGTGGTGGTTCATGCTGATCCTGATCTTCCTCGTCGTGTCGATCTCGCTGTGCGTGATCCGCAACGCGCCGAAGATGCTCGCCGACGTGAAGAGCTGGAAGGACAAGGTCCGCGAGGGCAGTCTGCGCGCGTTTCACCACAAGGCCGAGTACGCGGTGCACGGCGAGCGCGCGCAAGTCGCCCAGACGCTCGCCGGGTTCGTGCGCAAGGCCGGTTACCAGCACGTCGTGCGCGAGTCGGACGGCGCGACGCTGATCGCCGCGAAGCGCGGCGCGCTGACCAAGTTCGGCTACATCTCCGCCCACCTCGCGATCGTCGTGATCTGCATCGGCGGGCTGCTCGACAGCAACCTGCCGATCAAATTCCAGATGTGGATGTTTGGCAAGAGCCCGGTCAACACGAGCGCGACGATCAGCGAGATCTCGCCCGATCATCGGCTGTCGGCGGCGAACCCGACGTTCCGCGGCTACGCCTGGGTGCCGGAAGGCCAGTTCGTGTCGACCGCGATCCTCAACCAGCCGAACGGCTCGCTGATCCAGGATTTGCCGTTCTCGATCCAGCTCAACAAGTTCATCGTCGACTACTACTCGACCGGCATGCCCAAGCTGTTCGCGAGCGACATCGTCGTGATCGACCGCGAGACAGGCCGCAAGATCCCGGCGCGGGTCGAGGTGAACAAGCCGTTCACGTACAAGGGCGTGTCGATCTACCAGTCGAGCTTCCAGGACGGCGGCTCGCTGATGGAAATGACCGCGTACCCGATGAGCGGCGACAGCCTCAAGACCTTCCCGGTCAAGGGCGCGATCGGCGGCGCGGTGCCGCTGCCCGGCCCCGACGGCGACACGATCGAGTTTTCCGATTTCCGCGCGATCAACGTCGAGAACATCTCGGACGCGAGCGGCAAGACCGATGCGCGCGGCGTCGCGACGACCCGCACGCTGCGCGAGGCGTTCGACGAGCGGCTCGGCTCCGGCGCGAAGACCTCCAAGCCGCTCGAACTGCACAACGTCGGGCCGTCGGTGCAGTACAAGGTGCGCGGCAAGGACGGCCAGGCGCGCGAATTCAACAACTACATGCTGCCCGTCGAGATCGCGGGCGAACGCGTGTTCCTCGCCGGCGTGCGCGCGAGCCCGAACGATCCGTTCCGCTACCTGCGGATCCCGGCCGACAGCCAGGATACGCTCGGCGAATGGATGCGCCTGCGCGCCGCGCTCGAGGATCCGGCCGTGCGCACCGAGGCGGCGCGCCGTTTCGCGCAGCGCTCGCTGTCCGGCGCCGAGGCCGGCCTGCGCGCACGCCTGAACGACAGCGCGCTGCGGGTCTTGACCCTTTTCTCGGCGTCCGACGACAGCGTCGGCCGGGGCGCCGACGGCCAGCCGCTCGGCGGGTTCCAGGCCGTCGCGACCTTCATCGACCGCTCGGTGCCGAAGGGGGAGCAGGAGAAGGCGGCCGGCCTGCTGCTGCGCATGCTCGAAGGATCGATGTGGGAGGTCTGGCAGGTCGCGCGCGAGCGCGCCGGCGAGCCGCCCGTGCAGCAGGGCGCGGATACGATCCGCTTCGTGCAGAGCGCGATCAACGCGTTGTCGGACAGTTTCCTGTACGGCGCCCCCGTTTATTTGCAGCTCGATTCGTTCAAGCAGGTGCAGGCGTCGGTGTTCCAGCTCACGCGCGCGCCCGGCAAGAATCTGGTGTATCTTGGCAGCCTGCTGCTGGTGCTCGGCATCTTCTCGATGTTCTACGTGCGTGAACGGCGGCTGTGGTTCTGGCTCAAGGACACGGGCACGGGCGTCAGCGTGGTGATGGCGATGTCCAGCGCACGCAAGACCTTCGATTTCGAGAAAGAGTTCGTGCAGACGCGCGACGCGGCAGGCGCCGTGTTGGGCGCCGCACCAGGCGACGCCGCCGGCGCGCCTGCCGCCCGCGCCCCGCAGGGCGCCGGCTCCGAGGAAACCATCCGGTAAGATCATGGACCTGACCCAAGTTACTTCCGCTTCTTCGTCGCCGCGCGCTCCCGCCGCGGCGCAGAACCCGCTCTTCGACGAGCGGCCGTTCCTGCGGCGCCTGTCGCTCGTCGACTGGCTGTTCGCACTGGCGCTCGTGGTGGGCGCGGGCTATGCGCTCGTGCATTACCAGGCGCACATGAATTACTACGACAAGGCGGTGCTGGTCGGCACCGTGCCGGCGCTCGCCATTCTCGGCTGGCGCTGGAAGCCCGCGCGGCTCCTGATGGCCTCGATCGCCGTGCTGTCGCTGCTGTCGATCCAGATTTACCAGGGCGATCTCGCCCGCGCCGATTCGGCGTTCTTCCTCAAGTACTTCCTGTCGAGCCAGTCGGCGATCCTGTGGATGAGCGCGCTGTTCGTGCTTGCCACGGTGTTCTACTGGATCGGCATGCTGGCGCGCGCGGAGACGGGCGGCGCGATCGGCCAGAAGCTCACCTGGGTCGCGGTGTTGATGGGCTTCACCGGCCTGATGGTGCGCTGGTATGAGTCCTACCTGATCGGCGCGGACGTCGGCCATATCCCGGTGTCCAACCTGTATGAAGTGTTCGTGCTGTTCAGCCTGATCACCGCGCTGCTCTATCTGTACTACGAAGGTCACTACGGCACGCGCGCACTCGGCGCGTTCGTGCTGCTCGTGATCAGCGCGGCGGTCGGTTTCCTGATGTGGTACTCGATCGCGCGCGACGCGCAGCAGATCCAGCCGCTCGTGCCGGCGCTGCAGAGCTGGTGGATGAAGATCCACGTGCCCGCGAACTTCATCGGCTACGGCAGCTTCGCGCTGTCCGCGATGGTGAGCGTCGCCTACCTGTGCAAGGAGCGCGGCGTGCTCGCGGATCGCCTGCCGACGCTCGAGGTGCTCGACGACGTGATGTACAAGTCGATCGCGGTCGGCTTCGCGTTCTTCACGATCGCGACCATCCTCGGCGCGCTGTGGGCGGCCGAGGCATGGGGCGGCTACTGGAGCTGGGATCCGAAGGAGACCTGGGCGCTGATCGTCTGGCTCAACTACGCGGCATGGCTGCACATGCGCCTGATGAAGGGGCTGCGCGGCACGGTCGCGGCCTGGTGGGCGCTGACGGGCCTGCTCGTCACGACCTTCGCGTTCCTGGGCGTCAACATGTTCCTGTCGGGGCTGCACAGCTACGGCAAGTTGTAAGATTCGCCGCGCTCGACCGACTCATCACCGCCGCTGCACCTCGTGCGCGGCGGTTTTTTGTTGCGCGGCCGGTTTCGCGGCAGGCTGAACGGCGGGCCCGCGCATGTGTCGAACGCTCGTCGGGCCCGTCGCCCGACCGGGCAGAATGGAGCATCAGCCATGTGGATCAAGCCTACGCAGCACGCCGACCTGGCCGGCGACGCAATTCCCCGCAGCGAAATCACCCCGCAAGCCGTGTTCGAGCAGCGCCGCCGCTTCATGCAGGCGGCCGGCGCCGCGGCGGCGGGCGGCCTGCTCGGCGCGAGCGCGCCGGCGTTCGCCGCTTACGCGTCGCCGGACCCGCGCGCGGCCAAGCTCGCCGCGCGCACCAATCCGGCCTTCGTCGTCGCCGACAAGGCCACGTCCTTCAAGGACCTCACCACCTACAACAACTTCTACGAATTCGGCACCGACAAGGGCGATCCCGCGCAGAACGCCGGCACGCTGCGGGCGCGCCCGTGGCGCGTGAGCGTCGAAGGGGCGGTCCGGCATCCCAAGGTCTATGACCTCGACGAGCTGCTGAAGCTCGCGCCGCTCGAGGAGCGCGTGTACCGGCTGCGCTGCGTCGAGGGCTGGTCGATGGTGATTCCCTGGATCGGTGTGCCGCTCGCGGAACTGATCCGGCGCGTGCAGCCGACCGGCAGCGCGAAGTACGTGCAGTTCATCACGCTCGCCGATCCGTCGCAGATGCCGGGCCTCGCCGCTCCGATCCTCGACTGGCCTTATTCGGAAGGGCTGCGCCTCGACGAGGCGATGCATCCGCTGACGCTGCTCACGATGGGCATGTACGGGCAGGTGCTGCCGAACCAGAACGGCGCGCCGGTGCGGATCGTCGTGCCCTGGAAGTACGGCTTCAAGAGCGCGAAGTCGATCGTGAAGATCCGCTTCGTCGAACAACAGCCGCCGACGAGCTGGAATACCTACGCGCCGAAGGAATACGGCTTCTACTCGAACGTGAATCCGAACGTCGACCATCCGCGCTGGAGCCAGGCAACCGAGCGCCGGATCGGCGACGACGGCTTCTTCACGCCGAAGCGCAAGACGCTGATGTTCAACGGCTACGGCGAGGCGGTGGCGTCCCTGTATCAGGGCATGGACCTCAAGAAGTTCTTTTGAGGCGTCGCATGAATTCCGACCTCCATGTGTCCTCGCGGACCGGCGCGCCGGCGCGGGCCGGCGGCGCGCCGCGCTGGATCGCCGCCGCGAAGCTCGCGCTGTTCGTTGCGTGTCTGTATCCGCTCGCGCGGATCGTGCTGTTCGGCGCGACCGGCCGGCTCGGCGCGAATCCGGTGGAATTCGTCACGCGCTCGACGGGCCTCTGGGCCCTCGTGTTCCTGTGCGTCACGCTGGCCGTGACGCCGCTGAGGCAGCTCGCCGGCCTGCCCGCGCTGCTGCGGTTCCGCCGCATGCTGGGCCTTTATGCGTTCTTCTACGCGACGCTCCATTTCACGACCTACCTGTGGTTCGATAAATGGTTCGACGTGCCGGCTATCGCGCAGGACGTCGTCAAGCGGCCTTTCATCACGGTCGGCTTCGCCGCGTTCGTGTTGCTGATGCCGCTGGCCGCGACCTCGCCGCGCGCGATGGTCCGGCGTCTCGGGCGGCGCTGGCAGAGCCTGCACCGGGCGATCTACGCGATCGCGCTGTTCGCGGTGCTGCATTTCTGGTGGATGAAGGCCGGCAAGCACGATCTCGGGCAGCCGAAGTTGTACGGCGCGATCGTGCTCGCGCTGCTGGCGGCGCGTCTGTTCGCGTGGTGGCGGCGCGGCCGCCGGTGACGGCGCAATAAAAAAGGCGATGGCCGGTGCCATCGCCCTTCTTCCTCGCGTGGGTGCCGCGCGCCGAAGCGCGGCGACCTACGCGTTGTCCGGCAGGATCGCCTCGTTGTCGAACAGGCTTTCGATCGTCTCGCGCGGCCGCACGAGGTACGCATTCTCGCCGTCGACGAGCACCTCGGCCGCGCGCGGCCGCGTGTTGTAGTTCGAACTCATCGTGAAGCCGTACGCGCCCGCCGAGCGGATCGCGAGCAGGTCGCCCGGCTCGAGCGCGAGCCGGCGCTCGCGGCCGAGCCAATCGCCGCTTTCGCAGACCGGACCGACCACGTCGTACAGCACCGGTGCGGCGTCGGCGCGCGGCTTCACCGGCTCGATCGCGTGATAGGCCTCGTACATCGCGGGGCGCGCGAGATCGTTCATCGCGGCGTCGACGATCGCGAAGTTCTTCTCCTCGCCCGGCTTCAGGAATTCGACGCGAGTCAGCAGGATGCCCGCGTTGCCGGTCAGCGAGCGGCCCGGCTCGAAGAAGATCTCGCGCTGGCCGTGCCCGCGCGCGTCGATGCGCGCGAGCACGGCGCGCACGAACGCGCCGATCTCGGGCGGCGCTTCGTCGTCATAGGTGATGCCGAGGCCGCCGCCGACGTCGACGTGGTGGATCGGCACGCCGTCCGCCTCGATCTGCTCGACGAGGTCGAGCAGCTTGTCGATGGCGTCGAGATACGGGCTCAGCTCGGTGATCTGCGAGCCGATGTGGCAGTCGATCCCGACGATCTTCAGGTTCGGCAGCGCGGCGGCGGCGCGGTAGGCCGCGCGCGCGTCGCTGAACGCGATGCCGAATTTGTTCCCCTTCAGGCCGGTCGAGATGTACGGATGGGTTTTCGGGTCGACGTCCGGATTCACGCGCAGCGACACGGGGGCCTGGCGGCCGAGTGCGCCCGCGACCGCATTGAGGCGGTCGAGCTCGGGCAGCGATTCGACGTTGAAGCACTTGACCCCGGCCTCGAGCGCGACGCGCATCTCGTCCGCGCTCTTGCCGACGCCCGAGAACACCACGTTCGAGGCCTGGCCGCCCGCCGCCAGCACGCGCGCCAGCTCGCCGCCCGACACGATGTCGAAACCCGCGCCGAGGCGTGCGAACACGTTGAGCACGCCCAGGTTGCTGTTCGCCTTGACGGCGACGTAGATCGCCGCGCGCCGGCCCTGGCAGGCGTCGGCGTAGGCCGTGTAGGCAGCGGTCAGCGCCGCGCGCGAGTATACGTACAGCGGGGTGTCGAAGTGTTCGGCGAGCTTGTCTGCGGGGATGCCTTCGGCGTGCAGCGTGCCATCGACGTAATCAAAGGCGGCTTGAGTCATGCGGAATCATTGGGCGGGGGTAACGCCGGACGCGGGCGTGGGCTGGACGGGAGCCGTGCGCAGGTCGCTCTGCGTGGACAGCTCGGGCGACAGCATGAGCGGCGTGCCGGAGGTATCGGGGACCGTGCCGTCCGGCGCGGATGCGGCGTCTGCATCGGACGCGACGTCGGCGGACGGCGGTTGCATCGGCAGGGCCGGCCTCGGCGGCACGACCGGCATGTACAGCGCGCCGCTCTGGCCGCAGCCGGAGAGCGCCAAAGCCGCTACAATCGCGCTCATCTGGAAAGCGATGCGCATCATCGTCCCTAAACAATTGAATCGACCGAGTTTAGCATGTCCGACACCGAATACCTGACCCGCGCCGAAGCCGTCCTGGCGGCCGTCGAACGCGCGGTCGACGCGGCCAACGAAGGCGACGCCGACATCGATCTGGAACGCAACGGCAGCGTGCTCACGCTGACGTTCGAGAACGGCTCGAAGATCATCATCAACCTGCAGCCGCCGATGAAGGAAGTGTGGATCGCCGCGAAGGCGGGCGGCTTCCACTTCCGTTTCGTCGACGGTGCGTGGCGCGATACGCGCAGCGGCCTGGAATTCTATGCGGCGCTGACCGACTATGCGACCCAGCAGGCCGGCCTGCCGGTGACGTTCGAGGCCTGAGCCGGCGCCGGACCGGCGCGGAATCAGGAAAAAAGCGGCCCTGAAGCCGCTTTTTTCTTGGGGAAGCCCGCGCGGCCTCAGTTGCCGCGGAACAGGTTCATGATGTCCTGCTTCTCCTGCTCGTCGACGTGTTCGGGCATCGGGCCGGATGCATCGTCGGGCGACGCGGCCTGGTTCACGCCGACCGTCGAGACGAAGCCGTGCCCCGGCGTGAACTCGCTGAAATACAGCTCGCCGCCGAGCGTCGCGACGCCGTCCGGCGTCGGCATGCGGTACTCCGGCACGTTCTTGAGCGCGGGCCCCATGTAGTCGATCCACACCGGCAGCGCGAGGCCGCCGCCGGTTTCGCGGTCGCCGAGGCTGCGCGGGCTGTCGTAGCCGATCCACGAGATCGCCGCGAGCGTGTGCTGGTAGCCGGCGAACCATGCGTCGCGCGAATCGTTCGTCGTGCCGGTCTTGCCCCCGAGGTCGCCGCGCTTGAGTACGTTGGTCTTCGCGCCGGTGCCGCGCTGCGCGACGCTCTGCAGCAGGCTGTTCATCACGAAGGCGTTGCGCGGATCGAGCACGCGCGGCGCGTTCTGCTCGGCGACGAGCGGCTGCGCGTGCACGACCACGTTGCCGCTCGGATCGGTCACCTCGGCGATCAGGTACGGATTGACGCGGTAGCCGCCGTTCGCGAACACCGAGAACGCGCCCGCCATCTGCAGCGGCGTGACGAGCCCCGCGCCGAGTGCCATCGGCAGGTAGGCCGGGTGGCGTTCCGCATCGAAGCCGAAGCGCGTGATGTACTGCTGCGCGTATTTCGTGCCGATATGGTTCAGGATCCGGATCGACACGAGATTGCGCGAGCGCTGCAGCGCGGTGCGCATCGACATCGGGCCTTCGAAGCCGCCGCCGTAGTTCTTCGGTTCCCACGGCTGGCCGCCCGTCTCGGCGGCGCTGAAGTACAGCGGGCCGTCGTTGATGATGGTTGCCGGGCCGAGGCCCTTGTCGAGCGACGCCGAGTAGATGAACGGCTTGAACGACGAGCCCGGCTGCCGCCAGGCCTGCGTCACGTGGTTGAACTTGTTCTTGTTGAAGTCGAAGCCGCCCACGAGCGAACGGATCGCGCCGTCCTGCGGCACGATCGAGATGAACGCGCCCTCGACCTGCGGCAGCTGCGTGATCGCCCAGCGGCCGTCGTCGTTCTTCACGACGCGCACGATCGCGCCCGGACGGATGCGCCGGTTCGGCTGCGCGTTCGCCGACAGCGCGCCCGCCGCGAAGCGCAGGTTGTCGCCGTCGACCGTGGCGGTGCTGCCGTTCACGAATGCGACCTGGATCTGGCGCGGGTTCGCGTCGGTCACGACGGCGGCGATCAGCTCGCCGTTGTCGGGGTGTTCGAGGAGCGCGTCGTCGATCGCCTGCTCGCGCTCGTCGCCGCCCGCCGGCAGCTCGATGAAGCCTTCCGGGCCGCGGTAGCCGTGGCGCCGCTCGTAATCCATGATGCCCTTGCGCAGCGCGCGGTACGCGTTGGTCTGATCGGCCGAGTCGATCGTCGTCACCACGTTGAAGCCGCGCGTGTAGGTCTCGTCCTTGTATTGCGCGTACATCATCTGCCGCACCATTTCCGCGACGTATTCGGCGTGCACGCTGTACTCGCGGCTCGCGCCCTTGACGACGAGCGGCTGGGCGATCGCCTCGTCGTACTGCTCGCGGGTGATGAAGTTCAGCTCGAGCATGCGCTGCAGGATGTACTCCTGGCGCACCTTCGCGCGCTTGGGATTGACGACCGGGTTGTACGCGGACGGCGCCTTCGGCAGCCCGGCGAGCATCGCCGACTCGGCGAGCGTCAGGTCCTTCAGGTCCTTGCCGAAGTACACGCGCGCGGCGCTCGCGAAGCCGTAGGCGCGCTGGCCGAGATAGATCTGATTCATGTAGACCTCGAGAATCTGATCCTTGGTCAGCGCACGCTCGATCCGGTATGCGAGCAGCATTTCGTAGATCTTGCGCGTGTAGGTCTTTTCGCTCGACAGGAAGAAGTTGCGCGCGACCTGCATCGTGATCGTGCTCGCGCCCTGGGTGGCGTGACCGTTCGTCAGCGCGACGATCCCCGCGCGCAGGATCCCGGTCAGGTCGACGCCGCCGTGATCGTAGAAACGTGCGTCCTCGATCGCGAGCACGGCCTTCTTCAGCGCGTCCGGCACGTCCTGGATGCGGACGATGTCGCGCCGCTCCTCGCCGAATTCGCCGATCAGCACGTGATCCGACGTGTAGATGCGCAGCGGCACCTTGGGCCGGTAGTCGGTGAGCGCGTCGAGCGACGGCAGGTTCGGCGATGCGACGACGAGCGCATAGCCGAGCACCAGCGCGATGCTGACGGCGATCGCCACGCAAACTCCCGCGAAGGCGAGCAGCAAGGTCAGCCACAGCGGGCGCTTGCGCGGCTCGGGCGCGGGAGGCGGGGACGTAGGAGTCGTGGATTGCATAGGCACACCAAAAAACAGTCCCGCGATTATAGCCGTCCGGTCTGACCGGCCCGGATCGGCCGTCCGGCCGATGGCCGGCGCACGGCGCGGCGCGCCGGCCGCCGGGCGCGGACCGGCGCGAGGTGCCGGCGGGCGCGGCGTTGGCCGTCCGGCCGACTGCCGTCCGCGCGCGCCGCTGCGCAGAATGGTCGCTCCATAGGACGCCTCCGCCGGGGGCGCGAACAGGAGAACCGGGATGCGGGAGCGACGTTCATTGTGGTCGGTCGGCCGGCGCTATGCGGCGGGCATCGACGTGAATTCGCGCGGCGTGCGCGTCGTGCTGCTGAGCCGGCGGCGCGGGGTCGCCGGCCGTGCGCGGATCGACGCGCTCGCGGTGGAGCCGTTGCCGGCGGGCGCCTATACAGGGGACGCGGAGGGCGACTGGGCGAGCGTCGGACAGGCGCTGACGAAGGCGCTCGAACGGGCGCGCCGGGCGGGGCGCTGCCGCGTGTCGCGCGCGGTGATGGCGCTGCCCGAGGCGGCGCTGACGGTCGCGTCGGTCGAACTGGGCGCGGCCGGCCTGCGCGCCGAGCCGATCGTGCTGGCGGCCGCCGAGCAGGTCACCGGGCTGGCGCGCGACACGCTTGCGTGCGACTGGCGGCCGGGCGAGGCGGGGGCGGCGACCTTCGCGGCGGCCGCCCGCGCGCAGGTCGACGCGCGCCTCGAAGCGGCCGCCGCGGCCGGCGTGGCGCTGACGGCGATCGACGGCGACACGTTCGCGGCCATGCGCGCGCTGCGGCTCGTGCTCGCGCGCGAGGCGCCGGGCTGCACGCCTTGCCTCGCGATGTGGATCGGCGACGGCGGCGTGCACGGTTGGCTGGTCGACAACGGCCGCGTCATAGAGGCGATCAGCTATCCGACGCCGGAGCATGCGGATCTCGCGGATGCGCTGCGCGACCTGGCGCGGACCGGGGCGCCGGTGCACGCGCTGGTCGGGGGCGAGATCGGCGAGCCGGGCGGCGCGCGCCTTGCGCTGGCGGACCTTGCGGACCTGCTGGGCTGTGAGGCCCGGCCATTCGGCTGCGTGTCCTTGTGCGAGCCCGGCTGGCCGGTTGACGAGGCGCTGGCCCGCGACCCGGGGTTCGCGGTGGCGGTCGGGCTCGCGCTGCGTGGGGTGGACGAATGATCGGGCATCCGTGGTACGGGCTTCGCGCCGCATGGGAGCGGCGGCGCCTGGCGCTCGGGGGCTTCAATTTGTTGCCCTACCGCGCGCGCGACCGGCGGCGCCTGAGGCGGCAGGTGCTCGGCGAGGTGGTGGTCGCCGCGCTGGCGGGGGCGGTGGGCGTCGCGTTGTGGTGCGGCGGCCAGGTGCTGGAGCGCCGGCGTGTCGACGCGCAGCGCCGGCAGGTCGAGCGTCAGCTCGCGGCGTGGGCGCCGCAGCTGCGGGCGGCGGAGCAGGCGGAACAGCGGCGGCGCGAGGCGCGCGTGCGGGATGCGCTGAGCCGTGAGCGGGCACTGCCGCGCGAGCGGCTCGTCGCGCTGTTCGAGGTGTTGCAGCAGGTCCGGGGCGACGGGGTGCGGCTCAAGTCGATCCGCAGCGGCGAACGCGATGCGCGGCTCGAGGTCGGCGCGCGCGATCCGGGCGCGGCCGCGCGCTGGCTCGGCGAGATCGGTGCGTTGCGCGGGGATTGGGTCATCGAGGTGGCCGGTTTGCAGGCGGGCGCGGGCGCGGCAAGTGGGCTCGGCATGCGCGGGCCGCTGGCGTTCTCCGTGCGGATCCGCTGGGCGGCGTCGGTCCGGCCGGAGCGGGAGGCGCGATGAGCATGGGCGGGTTGGGCCGCGCGCGCCGCACCGATCGGCTGGCGGGTGCGGCGCGCTGCGGGGCGGGCGTGGCCATCGCAGGCGCCGTATGGGGCGGCGGCGTCCTGGCGGGCGGCGCGGCGGACTGGAGCGGGCTCGGGCGCGAGCGCGCCGCATTGGTGGCGGTGGTGGCGCATGAGGCGCGGGCGGCGCAGCAGCTCTCGATACGGCGGGCGCAGGCCCGGGCAAGCGTGGCGCGGCCCGACGGACCGACGGGGTGGGCGCCGGGCGAACGCGTATTGCAACTCGCCGCGCACGCGCAGGCGTGTGGCCTGCAATTGCGCGAGCTGGATCGCGCGCCGGCCGGGCGCGACCCGGAAGCAGCGGGCCGTGCGGCCGAGGGCGGGCCGGACGAGCGGCTCACGCTGGTGGCGGTGGGCGGATTCGGCGCGATCCGGGCGTTTCTGGCCGGCCTGGCGGCGCTGCCGCAACTGGTCGTGCCGGCCCGGGTCGAGGTGCGGCGCGACGGTGAGGCGAATCGGCTGGAGACCCGGCTCGAGGTGTTCTTCAAGCTGGCGTCGCCGGATTCGGCCGTGGCATCGGGCGGCGTCGGGCACGGCGATCCGTTTGCCGGTGAACTGCACGCCGAAGCGGCGTCGCCGGTCTCTGGCGCGGCCCGTCTCGTCGGCGTGTGGCGCGATGCCGATCGCGGGCTTGCACTGTTCGAAGGTGATGGGGCGGCCTGGTCGGTCGAGACGGGCGAGCGTGTCGGCGAGGAGCGGGTGGCGGGGATCGATCTCGGCGGCGTCGTCCTGCGCGGGCGCGGCGCGCAGCGCCGGATACCGTTGCTCGCCGAGGCGGCGGGATGAGGCGCGCGACGGTGTGGCGCTGCCTCGGCGCCTTGCTGGCCGCGGCGCCTGTGCACGCGATGCCGCCGCCCCTCCCGGCAGGCCTGCCCGGCGGCGGCCTGACGATCGATTCCGGCATTCCGCCCGCCGCCTCGGCAGCCGACGACGCGGATGCCCGCCTCGACGCGGGCGCGCTGCGCGACGCAGGGCTTCCCGATGCATCCGGCGCGCGAGCCGTGCCCCTGCCTGCCGAGCCGACGCCCGGAGCGGCGGGGCTCGAAGGCCCGCCGGTGCCGCTCGCACCGGGCGCGCGCATGAGCGCCCCGACGCCGGACGAGGCCGGCCCGGATACGGCGGCCGACGACCGCCCCATTTCACTGCATCTGTCCGGCGCGAGCCTGGCCGCCGTGTTCGACGCCTTTGCCCGCTTCACCGGGCTCGACATCATCGTCAGCGAGCAGGTGCGCGGAAGCGTGTCCCTGCGCCTGAACCAGACGCCGTGGCGCAGCGCGTTCGATGCGCTGCTGGAGGCGAACGGTCTCGCGATGGCGCGGCGCGGGCGCGTGGTCTGGGTCGCGCCGGTGGCCGAACTCGCGGCGCGCGAGCGGCTGCGCTTCGACGCGCATGCGCGGGCCGCCGAGCTGGAGCCGCTCGAAAGCCGCACGTTCGCGCTGCACTATCCGCGCGCCGCCGACGTCCAGCGCCTGCTGGCGGGCGCGGGCGGCCAGCGCCTGTTGTCGCGGCGCGGCGCGGTGCTGGCCGATCCGCGCACCAACCTGTTGTTCGTCACCGACCTCGCCGCGCGCGTCGCGCAGATCGCCGACCTGATCGCGCGGCTCGACCGGCCGTCGCGCCAGGTGCTGATCGAGGCGCGGATCGTCGAGGGCGAGCGCGGTTTCTCGCGCCATCTCGGCGCGCGGCTCGCGTCGCGTCTGACGAATGGGGGCGAGCCGACAGGCCTGGTCGCGGGACGCAGCGGCAGCTTCCTCGACCTGTCGGCGCGGCCGCTTGCCGGGTTCGAAGCCGCCACGGCGGGTCTGACACTGTTTACATCGGGCGCGAGCCGGCTGCTCGACATCGAGCTGAGCGCGCTGGAGGCCGAAGGGCGCGGCCAGATCGTGTCGAGTCCGCGCGTGGTCACGGCCGACCGGATCCGGGCCATCGTCGAGCAGGGCACCGAGCTGCCTTACCAGGCCAAGGTGGGCAACGGGATGTCGGGCGTCCAGTTCCGGCGCGCGACCCTCAAACTCGAGGTGGAGCCGCAGATCACGCCGGACGGGCGGGTGATCCTCGATCTCGATGTCGCGAAGGACAGCGTGGGCGAGCAGACGGCCGCCGGGCCGGCGATCCACACGAAACATGTGCAAACGCGCGTGGAGGTGGACAATGGCGGAACGGTGTCGATCGGCGGCATCTACGCGAGCGACGTCCGCGACGACGTGGCCCGGGTGCCGCTGCTCGGCAGGATTCCGGTGCTGGGGGCGCTGTTCCGGCACCGGGCGCAGCGGGCGCAACGCAGCGAGCTGGTCGTCTACATCACGCCGCGGGTGGTCGGCGGCCCTTGATGGGCGGCCGGCGCAGGCTCGACAAGCCGGCCGCTTTGCCAGTAAGCTGCGCCACACCAGCAAGAAATGAAGCAGAGGAAGCCGTTGCAAGCGCGGGACTCACACGCAAACGTATTTTTCGTCGGGCTCATGGGCGCGGGCAAGACCACCGTGGGCCGGGCGGTCGCGCGCCGTCTCGACAGGCCGTTCTTCGATTCCGATCACGAGATCGAGGCGCGCACCGGCGCGCGCGTGCCCGTGATCTTCGAATTGGAAGGGGAGGACGGATTCCGCGAGCGCGAGGCGCAGATGATTGCCGAGCTGACGCAGCGCGAGAACATCGTGCTCGCCACGGGCGGCGGCGCGATCCTGCGCGACGAAAACCGCGCGCTGCTGAATACGCGCGGCCTCGTCGTCTACCTGCGCGCCAATCCGCACGATCTGTGGCTGCGCACGCGCAAGGACAAAAATCGTCCGCTGCTGCAGACCGAGGATCCGAAGGCGCGTCTCGAGGCGCTGTATGAAACCCGCGATCCGCTGTATCGCGAATGCGCGCATTTTGTGATCGAAACCGGGCGGCCGTCCGTCAACGGGCTCGTCAACATGGTGTTGATGCAGCTCGAGATGGCGGGCATCGTCACCAAGCCACTACAAGCATGATGATTGTCAACGTCGACCTGGGCGAGCGAGCCTATCCGATCCACATCGGCACCGACCTGCTCGGGCGCACCGAGCTGTTCGCGCCGCACATCGCCGGCGCGGCCGTCACGATCGTCACCAATACGACCGTCGATCCGCTCTACGGCGACGTGCTGCGCGCGGCGCTCGCGCCGCTCGGCAAGCAGGTGTCGACGATCGTGCTGCCGGACGGCGAGGCGTACAAGAACTGGGAAACGCTGAATCTGATCTTCGACGGCCTGCTGTCCGCGCATGCCGACCGCAAGACCACGCTGATCGCGCTCGGCGGCGGCGTGATCGGCGACATGACGGGTTTCGCCGCCGCCTGCTACATGCGCGGCGTGCCGTTCATCCAGGCGCCGACGACGCTGCTCTCGCAGGTCGATTCGTCCGTGGGCGGCAAGACCGGCATCAACCATCCGCTCGGCAAGAACATGATCGGGGCGTTCTACCAGCCGCAGGCGGTGATCGCCGACATCGGCGCGCTGCGCACCCTGCCCGATCGCGAACTGGCGGCGGGCCTCGCCGAGGTCGTCAAGAGTGGCGCGATCGCCGATGCGGCGTTCTTCGACTGGATCGAGGCGAACCTCGACGCGCTCAACGGGCGCGATCCCGACGCGCTCGCCGAGGCGGTGCGCCGCTCGTGCGAGATCAAGGCGCGCGTGGTGGCGGCCGACGAACGCGAGGGCGGCCTGCGCGCGATCCTCAATTTCGGCCACACGTTCGGCCATGCGATCGAGGCGGGCCTCGGCTACGGCGAATGGCTGCATGGCGAGGCGGTTGGCTGCGGCATGGCGATGGCGGCCGACCTGTCGGTGCGCCTCGGGCATCTCGACGAGGCCGAACGCGGCCGCCTGAACCGCGTGATCGCGGCCGCGCACCTGCCGACCCGCGCGCCCGCGCTGGGCGACGCGCGCTACATGGACCTGATGCGCGTCGACAAGAAGGCCGAGGCGGGGCAGGTCAAGTTCATCCTGCTCAGGCGCCTGGGCGAGACGATCATCACGCCGGCGCCCGACGACGCAGTCGTCGCGACGCTGGCGGCCAGTATCCGCTGAGGCGGTCCGCGCCGGACCGGCGCGCTTGAGGTGGAGGAGACACGGTGAGCGAAACATCCGGCAAGTTGCCCCGCGAGACCCCCGCCGGCCCGGGCGCGCCACCCGACGGCCCGCGGGTCGCGCCGACGGTCGCGATGCTGGAGGCGCAGCTCGCGCCGTATGCGGCGCACGCGTCGCATTCGCGCGGCAGGCGCTACCTGGAGGCGCCGCCCGCCGCGCGCACCGAGTTCCAGCGCGACCGCGACCGGATCGTGCATTCCACCGCGTTCCGCCGTCTCGAATACAAGACCCAGGTGTTCGTGAACCATGAGGGCGACCTGTTCCGCACGCGCCTCACGCACAGCCTCGAGGTCGCGCAGATCGCGCGCTCGGTCGCGCGCAACCTGCGCCTGAACGAAGATCTCGTCGAGGCGATCTCGCTCGCGCACGATCTCGGCCACACGCCGTTCGGCCACGCGGGCCAGGATGCGCTCAACGCGTGCATGCGCGACCACGGCGGCTTCGAGCACAACCTGCAGAGCCTCGCGGTGGTCGACGAGCTGGAGGAGCACTACGGCGGCTTTGACGGCCTGAATCTCTGTTTCGAGACCCGCGAGGGCATTCTCAAGCACTGCTCGCGCGACAACGCGCGCCTGCTCGGCGATCTCGGCGAGCGTTTCCTGCTCGGCCGGCAGCCGTCGCTGGAGGCGCAGCTCGCGAACATCGCCGACGAGATCGCGTACAACAATCACGACGTCGACGACGGCCTGCGTTCCGGCCTGATCACGATCGAGCAACTGGCCGAGGTCGAGCTGTGGCAGCGCCACTACGAGGCGGCGCTGGTCGAGCATCCGCACCTCGAAGGGCGTCGCCTCGTCCACGAGACCGTGCGCCGCATCATCAACACGCTGATCGTCGACCTGATCGACGAGACGAGCCGCAACCTCGAGCGCGTCGCGCCGGCGTCGCTCGACGAGGTGCGCGCGGCGCCGCCGCTCGTCGCGCACAGCGCGGTCGTGGCCGCCCAGGCCGTGTTGCTCAAGCGCTTTCTGTTCAAGAACCTGTACCGCCACTACCGCGTGATGCGGATGGCGAGCAAGGCGCAGCGCGTCGTCACGGGGCTGTTCGAGGCCTTTACCGGCGATCCCCGCCTGCTGCCGCCCGCCTACGTGGCCACCGACGCCGCGGAGCAACCGCGCCTCGTCGCTCACTACATCGCGGGCATGACCGATCGTTTCGCCTTGAAAGAGTATCAACGCTTGTTTGTCATAGACGACAACTAAACTGCCCGGTTTTGTTCGCCATGGGCGGGCAACCGGCGCGGCGTGCCTACGCCCGCGCCGTCAATCGAGGAGGGAAGTCGATGAAATGCAAGACGCTGGTGGGCTCGCTCGCGGTCGGTGGGGCGCTGTGTTTCGGAGTGCAACAGGTCGCGTGCGCGGCCACGGACATCCAGTTCTGGCATGCGATGGAGGCGGCGCTCGGCGAGCGCGTGAACGCGCTCGCCGCGCAGTTCAATGCCTCGCAAAGCGACTACCGGATCGTGCCGGTCTACAAGGGCACCTATGACCAGGCGCTCGCCGCGGGCATCGCCGCGTATCGCAGCGGCAATGCGCCGGCGATCCTGCAGGTCTACGAAGTGGGCACGGCGACGATGATGCAGGCGAAGAAGGCGGTCGTGCCGGTGTCCGAGGTGTTCCGGCAGGCGGGCGTGCCGCTCGACGAGAAGGCGTTCGTGCCGGCGGTCGCGAGCTATTACAGCGATGCGCGCACGGGCCGCCTGGTGTCGATGCCGTTCAACAGTTCGACGCCCGTGTTGTATTACAACAAGGATGCGTTCCGCAAGGCGGGCCTCGATCCGAACCAGCCGCCGAAGACCTGGGCCGACGTCCGCGCCGACGCCGCCAAGTTGCGCGCCGCGGGCCAGGCGTGCGGCTACACGACCGGCTGGCAGGGCTGGATCCAGCTCGAAAACTACAGCGCCTGGCAGGGCCTGCCGTTCGCGAGCCGCAACAACGGCTTCGACGGCACCGACGCCGTGCTCGAATTCAACAAGCCGCAGCAGATCGCACACATCCAGTTCCTGCAGGACATGGCGAAGGACGGCACCTTCACCTACGTGGGCCGCAAGGATGAGGCGTCGTCGAAGTTCTACAGTGGCGACTGCGCGATCATGACGGGTTCGTCGGCGGCGCTCGCGACGATCCGCAAGTACGCGAAGTTCGAGCTGGGCACGGGCACGCTGCCGTACGACGCGAACGTGAAGGGCGCGCCGCAGAACGCGATCATCGGCGGCGCGAGCCTGTGGGTGCTGGCGGGCAAGGACCCGGCCACCTACAAGGGCGTCGCGAAGTTCCTCGCGTTCCTGAGCCAGCCCGAGGTGGCCGCGAAGTGGCACCAGGACACGGGCTACCTGCCCGTGACGACGGCGGCCTACGACCTGACGCGCGAGCAGGGCTTCTACGCGAAGAACCCGGGCGCCGATACCGCGATGCGGCAGATGATGAACAAGCCGCCGCTGCCGTACACGAAGGGGCTGCGTCTCGGCAACATGCCGCAGATCCGCACCGTCGTCGACGAGGAACTGGAGCAGGTGTGGGCGCAGAAGAAGACGCCGAAGGACGCGCTCGATGCATCGGTCGCGCGCGGCGACGAACTGCTGCGCCGTTTCGAGAAGTCGGGCAGTTGAGCCCGGACGGCGCGTCGCATCGTGCGGCGCGCCGTCGTCCATCCGGTTCGACGTCGCTCGGAGTCCTGTCGATGCAATCCCGTTCCCGCTTCGGCGCTGGTTTGTTGCCGTACCTGCTGGTCGCGCCGCAGCTCGCGCTTACCGTGATGTTCTTCCTGTGGCCCGCGGGCGAGGCGCTGTGGCAGTCGACGCAGGCGCAGGACGCCTTCGGCACGTCCAGCGTGTTCGTCGGCGCCGAGAATTTCACGCGCCTGCTCGCCGATCCGCTGTATCTCGATTCGTTTCGCACGACGCTCGTGTTCAGCGCGCTCGTCACTGTGTCCGGATTGCTGATCTCGCTCGTGCTTGCCGCGTGCGCGGACCGCGTGATCCGCGGCGCGCGGCTGTACCGCACCCTGCTGATCTGGCCGTACGCGGTGGCGCCGACCATCGCCGCGGTGCTGTGGTCGTTCCTGTTCAATCCGAGCATCGGCATCGTCGCGTACGGGCTCGGCAAGTTCGGGATCGTCTGGAACCACGCGCTGAACGGCGGGCAGGCGATGTTCCTCGTCGTGGCGGCGTCGGTGTGGAAGCAGGTCAGCTACAACTTCCTGTTCTTCTACGCGGGCCTGCAGGCGATCCCGCGCTCGCTGATCGAGGCGGCCGCGATCGACGGCGCGGGGCCGGTGCGGCGCTTCCTCGACATCGCGCTGCCGCTGCTGTCGCCCACCAGCTTCTTCCTGCTCGTCGTGAACCTCGTCTACGCGTTCTTCGACACCTTCCCGGTGATCGACGCCGCGACCCAGGGCGGCCCCGCGCAGAGCACCCGCACGCTGATCTACAAGATCTACGCGGAGGGCTTCCAAGGGCTCGACATCGGCAGTTCCGGCGCGCAGTCGGTGATCCTGATGGTGATCGTGGTCGGGCTCACGGTCGTGCAGTTCCGCTTCGTCGAGCGCAAGGTGCAATACGCATGATCGAGAATCGCAAGGGCTTCGACTTCTTCTGCCATGCGGTGCTGATCGCGGGCGTCGCGCTGATCGTGTTTCCGGTGTACGTGGGCCTGTGCGCGGCGACCATGAATGCGCAGCAGGTATTCACGGTGCCGATGTCGCTGGTGCCGAGCACCCATCTGCTCGAGAACCTCGGCGACGTGCTGCGCCACGGCAGCGGCGGCGCGTCGACGCCGTTCGGCGTGCTGCTGCTGAACAGCTTCGTGATGGCGCTCGCGATCGCGTTCGGCAAGATCGCGGCGTCGATCCTGTCCGCGTACGCGATCGTGTATTTCCGCTTCCCGTTCCGCAATACCGCGTTCTGGCTGATCTTCGTCACGCTGATGCTGCCGGTCGAAGTGCGGATCTTCCCGACCGTGCAGGTCGCGTCGACGCTGCACCTGACCAATACCTACGCGGGGCTCACGCTGCCGCTGATGGCTTCGGCCACCGCGACCTTCCTGTTCCGTCAGTTCTTCATGACGCTGCCCGACGAGCTGATGGACGCGGCCCGCATCGACGGCGCGGGCGCGCTGCGGTTCTTCTGGGACGTCGTGCTGCCGCTGTCGAAGACGAGCATCGCCGCGCTGTTCGTGATCACCTTCATCTACGGCTGGAACCAGTATCTGTGGCCGATCCTGATCGCGAGCGACGCGTCGATGTCGACGGCGGTGGTCGGCATCAAGGCGATGATCGGCAGCGGCGACACCGCGACCGAATGGCATCGCGTGATGGCGGCGACGCTGCTCGCGATGCTGCCGCCGCTCGTGGTGGTGCTCGCGATGCAGCGCTGGTTCGTGCGCGGCCTCGTGGATGCGGAAAAATGACTATTTACCTGGAGATGGACGACGTATGGCGGCGCTGAGCTTGAAGGGCGTGAAGAAGACCTATGACGGCCGGCAGCCGGTGCTGCACGGGATCGACGTCGAGATCGCGGACGGCGAGTTCGTCGTGCTGGTCGGTCCGTCCGGCTGCGGCAAATCGACGCTGCTGCGCATGATCGCGGGGCTCGAATCGGTATCGGACGGCGAGATCGCGATCGGCGGCCGGGTGGTGAACGCGCTGGAGCCGAAGGATCGCGACATCGCGATGGTGTTCCAGAACTACGCGCTGTATCCACACATGACGGTCGCGCAGAACATGGGCTACGGGCTGCGGATCCGCGGCCTCGCGCGCGTGGAGATCGACGCGCGCGTCGCGGCGGCCGCGAAGATCCTCGAGCTGGAGCCGTTGCTGCAGCGCCGGCCGCGCGAGCTGTCGGGCGGCCAGCGGCAGCGCGTTGCGATGGGGCGCGCGATCGTGCGCGAGCCGTCGGTGTTCCTGTTCGACGAGCCGCTGTCGAATCTCGACGCCAAGCTGCGCGTGCAGATGCGGCTCGAGATCCAGCGCCTGCACGCGCGGCTCGCGACGACGAGCGTGTACGTGACGCACGACCAGATCGAGGCGATGACGCTCGCGCAGCGCGTGATCGTGATGAACCGCGGCCACGCGGAGCAGATCGGCGCGCCCGTCGATGTCTACGAGCAGCCCGCGACGACCTTCGTCGCGGGCTTCATCGGCTCGCCCGCGATGAACCTGCTGCACGGCCGGCTGGCGGAGGATGGCGCGAGCTTCGAGGTCGCGGGCGGCGGCCCGCGTCTGCCGGTGGCGGGCGCGCCCGGGATCGGCGCGGGCGTCGCGGCCGGCCGCGAGTGGATCCTCGGCGTGCGGCCGGAGCACATGACGCCGCAGTCGGGCCTCGCGCAGGCGCCGCTCGTCGTCGACTCGTGCGAACTGCTCGGCGCGGATAATCTCGCGCATGGGCGCTGGGGCGCGCACGATGTCGCGGTGCGGCTGCCGCACGCGGATCGTCCCGCGAACGGCGCGACGCTGCCGGTCGCGCTGCCCGCGCACCGGCTGCACTTCTTCGATCCCGATACCGGCCGGCGCGCCGGCTGACCGAACCCACGATGACCATGACGACACCGACCGCCTGGCCTTATCCGCGCCTCGTCGCGCACCGCGGCGGCGGCGCGCTGGCGCCCGAGAACACGCTTGCCGCGCTCGACGAGGGGGCGCGGCGTGGTTACCGGATGGTGGAATTCGACGCGAAGCTGGCGTCGGACGATGTTGCGTTTTTGCTACACGACGACACGCTGGAACGCACCTCGGACGGCGTCGGCCCGGCGGCCCGGCTGCGTTACGCGGAACTGGCGGCGCTCGATGCGGGGCGCTGGTTCGACGCGCGCTTCGCCGGCGAGCGGATGCCGACGCTCGAGCAGGCGGCCGCGCGTTGCGCGTCGCTCGGCCTGCTGGCGAATGTCGAGATCAAGCCGTGTCCGGGCCGGGAGCGCGAGACTGGCCGCGTGGTCGCGACCGAAGCCGCGTTGAGCTGGCGCAACGCGGCGGTGCCGCCGCTGCTGTCGTCGTTCTCGCGGACCGCGCTGGAGGCGGCGCGCGACGCGGCGCCCGGGTTGCCGCGCGGCATGCTCTACGAGAGGGTGCCCGCCCACTGGCGCGAAGAGGTGGTCGAGGCGCTGGGCTGCGTATCGTTGCATGCGCACCACGCCCAGTTCGACGAGGCGCTGGTGCAGGCGATCCACGCGGCCGGGCTGCGGATCCTCGTCTATACGGTGAACGACCCTGAGCGGGCGCTGGCGCTCGCGCGCTGGGGCGTCGATCTGATCTGTACCGACCGGATCGACCTGATGCCTGTGGATTTTCTCGGCGCAGGCGCATGAATCTGCCGTCGTGTGCGTAAAATGCGCACGAACCTGTGCTCCCGGCGCGATGCCGGGGCAGGAAATATCGACCGTCTCGTAACGTTGGGAAAATTCCGCTACAAATTGCAGCGGAATTAACCATTCCCCAAATATTCGACTACGCTTAGAAGCGGTAGCCGATGTTCAGGTAGGTGACGATCGGGTTCAGCGAGATCTTCGCCTTCGACGTTTCGGTCAACGTGCCGACCGCGGACTGTCGCGCGGTCGTGAACGTCGCGGTGACGCTGATCGGGATGTACGAGATCGACAGGCCGCCGAACCAGTGCTTCGTGAAGGCGTAGCTGAAGCCGGCGTTGAAGACGGGCGCCCACTGGTTGCTGGTGGTGGCGCTGGTCGGGCCGCCGAGCACGCCCTGCTCGAACGTGCCGTTCGTGATCTTCGCGCCGGTGAACCAGGTGTAGGTCGCGCCGATGCCGACATACGGGCGGAACCGCGATTCGGCGCTGTTGAAGTGGTAGCGGAGCAGCATCGTGGGGCTCCACTGGTATGCGCGCCCCAATACGCCAAACTGGGAGAACTGACCCTTGCCGGTGATGTCGAACTTCGGCGGAATCCCGGCGATGAACTCGGTGGAGATGTGATCGGTGATGAAATAACCGACCGCGAGGCCGAACGTATCGGAGTCGTTGATGCCGGCGCCGGTGTTGGGAACCGCTCGGTTGACGGGCGAACCGCCGACGTTATAGACGAACAACGGATCGCTGCTGTCCTGGGGGGCGAGATGGAGCCAGCCCGTGCTGATGTAAGTAGTCCCTGCCGATTGCGCATGTGCGGCCGTTCCTGCGAGCATGAACGACAGAGCAACAGCCCCCGTAATGGCCAGTTTTTGTTTCATCCCTTGTCTCCTCCGGTAAAGGCGTGCCCATTATGAACACGACGTTTCAAACAGAACAGCGTTGTAAGTTAGAGCTTTCTCCCTAGGATTCGCACGACCGTACTTGTTTCCCGCACCGCGCAGGGCTTTGCGCGAGTGCACCAAATCGGGCCTTCGGGTATTTCCTAACGCGATCAAACGGACATTCAGCATGGCACGGCTAGCACGACTCTATGTTCCCGATCAGCCGCAGCACGTGATTCTGCGCGGCCTGGACCAGCAACCGGCGTTCGTCGACGACCAGGATTACGAACTCTTCATTGATTGCCTGAAGGCGGCGGCGCGCGATCATCACCTCGGGGTGCATGCGTATGTGCTGCTGCCGCGCCAGGTGCAACTGCTCGTCACGCCGAGCGACGAGGCCAGCCTGCCGAAAGCGATGCAGGCGGTCGGCAGGCGCTACGTCGCCCACTTCAACCGCCGCTACGCGCGGCGCGGCACGCTCTGGGAAGGTCGCTACCGCGCGACCGTGATCGAGGGCGAGCGCTACTTCCTGCTCGCGAGCCGCGTCGTCGAGCTGAGCCCGGTGCGCGCGCAGCTGGTGACGGCGCCGGACGCGTACCGCTGGTCGAGCTATCGGCATCACGTCGGCGTCACCGTCGACAGCCTGATCACCGACCATCCGCTCTACTGGGCGCTCGGCAACACGCCGTTCGAGCGGCAGCGCGCCTACAAGGAGCTGTGCGAGCAGCCGCTCGACGAGCGCCAGGCCGACCAGCTGCAACAGGCGACGCTGAAGGGCTGGGTCCTCGGCGGCGACACCTACCGCGAGTGGGCGGCGCGCACCGCGAACCGGCGCGTGTCGCCGCTGCCGCGCGGGCGGCCGCGAAAGGTACGCGAGAACACCCCGCCTGTCCAGCAGTGAGCCCTCGGGCGGACAACGGAGCGGCATCCCCGGATGCCGCTTCTTTTTGCCCCATTTTGATACGCCCCCAATAAAACAGGTAAATCGTGCACCATGATGATAATTAGGGCTCAATCATCGAGCTTTATTTGCTATTCCCTTGATTCGTCGCGTATATTCCGAATTCCGGCGGTCCCGGGCGCAGGTCCGCCCGCCTCTGGCCAGCCGCACCGCCGCAGGGCGGCGGTCTACAAGAAAATGGTTTAACGGCCTTCAGGCCCCTTACAGACGGTGTCCCCATGAACGACCACCAGCAGCCGCACTGCGCGGTTCCCGCCGAGCAAGGTCTGTATGACCCGCACAACGAGCACGACGCCTGCGGCGTCGGTTTCGTCGCTCACATCAAGGGCAAGAAAAGCCACGAGATCATCGAGCAGGGCCTGAAGATCCTGGAGAACCTCGACCACCGCGGCGCGGTCGGCGCCGATCCGCTGATGGGCGACGGCGCGGGCATCCTGATCCAGATTCCCGACGCGTTCTACCGCGAGGAAATGGCCAGGCAGGACGTGCAGCTGCCGCCCGCGGGCGAATATGGGGTCGGCATGATCTTCCTGCCGAAGGAGAACGCGTCGCGGATCGCGTGCGAGCAGGAGCTGGAGCGTACGGTGAAGGCCGAGGGGCAGGTGGTGCTCGGCTGGCGCGACGTGCCCGTCGATGCGACGATGCCGATCTCGCCGACCGTGAAGTCGACCGAGCCGATCATTCGGCAGATCTTCATCGGCCGCGGCAAGGACATCATGGTGACCGACGCGCTCGAGCGGAAGCTGTACGTGATCCGCAAGACCGCGAGCCACCGGATCCAGGCGCTCAAGCTCAAGCACGGCAAGGAATACTTCGTGCCGTCGATGTCGGCGCGCACGGTGGTCTACAAGGGGCTGCTGCTCGCGGGCCAGGTCGGCGTGTACTACCGCGACCTGCAGGATGTGCGCGTGGTGTCGGCGCTCGCGCTCGTGCACCAGCGCTTCTCGACCAACACCTTCCCGGCCTGGGAGCTTGCCCACCCGTACCGGATGATCGCCCACAACGGCGAGATCAACACCGTGAAGGGCAACGTCAACTGGCTGAACGCGCGCACCGGCGCGATCGCGTCGCACGTGCTCGGCGACGACCTGCCGAAGCTGTGGCCGCTCATTTATCCGGGCCAGTCCGACACCGCGTCGTTCGACAACTGTCTCGAACTGCTCGTGATGGCGGGCTATCCGCTCGTCCACGCGGTGATGATGATGATTCCGGAGGCGTGGGAGCAGCACACGCTGATGGACGACAGCCGCCGCGCGTTCTACGAATACCACGCCGCGATGATGGAGCCGTGGGACGGCCCCGCCGCGATCGCGTTCACCGACGGCCGCCAGATCGGCGCGACGCTCGATCGCAACGGCCTGCGTCCGGCGCGCTACGTGATCACCGACGACGATCTCGTGATCATGGCGTCGGAATCGGGCGTGCTGCCGATTCCCGAGTCGAAGATCGTCAAGAAGTGGCGTCTGCAGCCGGGCAAGATGTTCCTGATCGACATGGAGCACGGCCGCATCATCGACGACAAGGAACTCAAGGACAACCTCGCCAACGCGAAGCCGTACAAGAGCTGGATCGATGCGGTGCGCATCAAGCTCGACGAGATCGAGCCGAAGGAGGAGGACGTCGCGGCCGGACGCAGCGAGGGCGCGGCGCTGCTCGACCGCCAGCAGGCGTTCGGCTACACCCAGGAAGACCTCAAGTTCCTGATGGCGCCGATGGCGCAGCAGGGCGAGGAGGCGGTCGGCTCGATGGGCAACGACTCGCCGCTCGCGGTGATGTCGAACAAGAACAAGACGCTCTACCACTACTTCAAGCAGCTGTTCGCGCAGGTGACGAACCCGCCGATCGACCCGATCCGCGAGAACATGGTGATGTCGCTCGTGTCCTTCATCGGCCCGAAGCCGAACCTGCTCGACACCAACAACATCAACCCGCCGATGCGGCTCGAAGTGTCGCAGCCGGTGCTCGACTTCCGGGACATCGCGAAGATCCGCGCGATCGACCAGTACACGGGCGGCAAGTTCAGCGCGTACGAGCTGAGCATCTGCTATCCGGTCGCCTGGGGCAAGGCGGGCATCGAGGCGCGGCTCGCGTCGCTGTGCGCGGAGGCCGTCGACGCGGTGAAGTCCGGCTACAACATCCTGATCGTGTCCGACCGCAAGACCGACGCCGGGCATGTCGCGATTCCCGCGCTGCTCGCGACCTCGGCGATCCACACGCATCTCGTCCAGCAGGGGCTGCGCACCAGCACCGGGCTCGTCGTCGAGACCGGCTCGGCGCGCGAGACGCACCATTTCGCGCTGCTCGCGGGCTACGGCGCGGAAGCCGTGCACCCGTACCTCGCGATGGAAACCCTGGCCAAGCTCGCGGACGGGCTGCCGGGCGACCTGTCGGCGGACAAGGCGATCTACAACTTCACGAAGGCGGTGGGCAAGGGGCTGCTGAAGGTGATGTCCAAGATGGGCATCTCCACCTACATGTCCTACACCGGCGCGCAGATCTTCGAGGCGCTCGGCCTGTCGACCGACCTCGTCGAGAAGTACTTCAAGGGCACGGCGTCGAAGGTCGGCGGCATCGGCCTGTTCGAGGTGGCGGAGGAGGCGATCCGCCTGCACCGCGATGCGTTCGGCGACGATCCGGTCCTGCGCGACATGCTCGACGCCGGCGGCGAGTACGCGTACCGCGTGCGCGGCGAGGATCACATGTGGACGCCCGACACGATCGCGAAGCTGCAGCATTCGACGCGCAGCAATTCCTACCAGACCTACAAGGAATACGCGAACCTGATCAACGACCAGACCCGGCGGCACATGACCTTCCGCGGCCTGTTCGAGTTCAAGGTCAATCCGGCGAAGGCGATCCCGATCGACGAGGTGGAGTCCGCCAAGGAGATCGTCAAGCGCTTCGCGACGGGGGCGATGTCGCTCGGCTCGATCAGCACCGAGGCGCACACGACGCTCGCGATCGCGATGAACCGGATCGGCGGCAAGTCGAACACCGGCGAGGGCGGCGAGGACGAGAACCGCTATCGCAACGAACTGCGCGGCATTCCGATCAAGAACGGCGATACGCTGAAGTCGATCATCGGCGACGAGATCGTGCGCGACATCGCGCTCAAGGACGGCGATTCGCTGCGCTCGCGCATCAAGCAGGTCGCGTCGGGCCGCTTCGGCGTGACGGCGGAGTACCTGGCCTCGGCCGACCAGATCCAGATCAAGATGGCGCAGGGCGCGAAGCCCGGCGAGGGCGGCCAGCTGCCGGGGCACAAGGTGTCCGAGTACATCGGCAAGCTGCGCTACTCGGTGCCGGGCGTCGGCCTGATCTCGCCGCCGCCGCACCACGACATCTATTCGATCGAGGATCTCGCGCAGCTGATCCACGACCTGAAGAACGTGAACCCGGTCGCGAGCATCTCGGTGAAGCTCGTGTCGGAAGTGGGCGTCGGCACGGTCGCGGCGGGCGTCGCGAAGGCGAAGGCGGATCACGTGGTGGTCGCCGGCCATGACGGCGGCACGGGCGCGTCGCCGCTGTCCTCGGTCAAGCATGCCGGCACGCCGTGGGAGCTCGGCCTCGCGGAAACCCAGCAGACCCTGGTGCTGAACCGCCTGCGCGGCCGCATCCGCGTGCAGGCCGACGGCCAGATGAAGACCGGCCGCGACGTCGTGATCGGCGCGCTGCTCGGTGCGGACGAATTCGGCTTCGCGACCGCGCCGCTCGTCGTCGAGGGCTGCATCATGATGCGCAAGTGCCACCTGAACACCTGCCCGGTCGGCGTCGCGACGCAGGATCCGGTGCTGCGCGCGAAGTTCTCGGGCCAGCCGGAGCACGTAGTCAACTTCTTCTTCTTCATCGCCGAGGAAGTGCGCGAGATCATGGCGCAGCTCGGCATCGCGAAGTTCGACGACCTCGTCGGCCGCGCCGATCTGCTCGACACCCGCAAGGGCATCGAGCACTGGAAGGCGAAAGGCCTCGATTTCGCGCGCGTGTTCTACCAGCCGGAAGGCTGCGAGGAAGTGGCGCGCCGCCATGTCGAGAGCCAGGAGCACGGCCTCGAACGCGCGCTCGACCATACGCTGATCGAGAAGGCGAAGGCCGCGATCGAGAGTGGCGAGCACGTGTCGTTCATCCAGCCGGTGCGCAACGTGAACCGCACGGTCGGCGCGATGCTGTCCGGCGCGATCGCGAAGCGGCACGGCCACGACGGTCTCGCCGACGATGCGATCCACATCCAGCTCAAAGGCACGGCGGGGCAGAGCTTCGGCGCGTTCCTCGCGAAGGGCGTGACGCTCGATCTCGTCGGCGACGGCAACGACTACGTCGGCAAGGGGCTGTCGGGCGGCCGCATCATCATCCGTCCGACCAACGATTTCCGCGGCAAGTCCGAGGAAAACATCATCTGCGGCAACACCGTGATGTACGGCGCGCTCGAAGGCGAGGCGTTCTTCCGCGGCGTCGCGGGCGAGCGCTTCTGCGTGCGCAACTCGGGCGCGACCGCGGTCGTCGAGGGCACGGGCGACCACGGCTGCGAGTACATGACGGGCGGCACGGTGGTGGTGCTGGGCGAGACGGGGCGCAATTTCGCGGCGGGCATGTCGGGCGGCGTCGCCTACGTGTACGACCCGGACGGCGCGTTCGCCGGCAAGTGCAACAAGGCGATGGTCGCGCTCGATCCGGTGCTGCAGCAGGCGGAGCAGGAACGCACGGTCGACCGCGCGCTGTGGCACGCGGGCGCCACCGACGAAGCGCTGCTCAAGGGGCTGGTCGAGCGTCACTTCCAGTTCACGGGTTCGCCGCGCGCGAAGTCGCTGCTGGAAAACTGGGATGCGTCGCGCCGCCAGTTCGTGAAGGTGTTCCCGCAGGAATACAAGCGCGCACTCGGCGAACTCGGCGCGAAGAAGGCGGCGAAGGAAGTCCTCGCCGCCTGAGCGCCCCGCCCCCGAACGCATAGCGACAGCGTCCGCCCGTGAAGGGCGGACGCGGCTCCCCTCACCCGATACACAGATTCAGACGAGAACCTTATGGGCAAGGCAACCGGTTTTCTGGAGTTCGAACGCCGCCACGAGGCGTACGAAGCACCGCTCACGCGCGTGAAGCACTACAAGGAATTCGTCGCGGCGCTGTCCGACGACGATGCGAAGGTCCAGGGCGCGCGCTGCATGGATTGCGGGATCCCGTTCTGCAACAACGGCTGCCCCGTCAACAACGTCATCCCGGACTTCAACGACCTGGTGTTCCGCCAGGATTGGCGCACCGCGATCGAGGTGCTGCACTCGACCAACAACTTCCCGGAGTTCACGGGCCGGATCTGCCCGGCGCCGTGCGAGGCGGCCTGCACGCTCGGCATCAACGACGACCCGGTCGGCATCAAGTCGATCGAGCACGCGATCATCGACAAGGCCTGGGCGGAAGGCTGGGTCGAGCCGCAGCCGAACGCGCGCAAGACCGGCAAGAAGGTCGCGGTGGTCGGCTCCGGTCCGGCGGGCCTCGCGGCCGCGCAGCAGCTCGCGCGCGCGGGCCATGACGTGACGGTGTTCGAGAAGAACGACCGGATCGGCGGCCTGCTGCGCTACGGGATTCCCGACTTCAAGCTCGAGAAGTGGCTGATCGACCGGCGCATGCGCCAGATGGAGGCGGAAGGCGTGACGTTCCGCACCAGCGTGTTCATCGGCAAGGAGCCGCTGCCCGCCGAGATCGGCAACATGGCGAAGGACACCCTCTCGCCCGAGACGCTGCGCGACGAGTACGACGCCGTGGTGATCGCGGGTGGTTCGGAAACGCCGCGCGACCTGCCGGTGCCGGGCCGCGAGCTGGCCGGGATCCATTACGCGATGGATTTCCTGCCCCAGCAGAACAAGGTCAACGCCGGCGACAAGCTGGTTGACCAGCTGCTCGCGAAGGGCAAGCACGTGGTCGTGATCGGCGGCGGCGATACCGGCTCCGACTGCGTCGGCACCTCGAACCGTCATGGCGCGAAGCAGGTCACGCAGTTCGAACTGCTGCCGCAGCCGCCCGAGCAGGAGAACAAGGCGCTCGTGTGGCCGTACTGGCCGATCAAGCTGCGCACGTCCTCGTCGCACGACGAGGGCTGCGAGCGCGACTGGGCGGTCGCGACCAAGCGCTTCGAAGGCAAGAACGGCAAGGTCGACAAGCTGATCGCGGTGCGCGTCGAATGGAAGGACGGCAAGATGCAGGAGGTCGCCGGCTCGGAGTTCGAGATCAAGGCCGACCTCGTGCTGCTCGCGATGGGCTTCACGCAGCCGGTCGCGCCGGTGCTCGATGCGTTCGGCGTCGCCAAGGACGGGCGCGGCAACGTGCGCGCGGCGACCGACGGCGAGCGCGCGTATCACACCTCGGTCGACAAGGTGTTCGCGGCGGGCGACATGCGGCGCGGCCAGTCGCTCGTGGTGTGGGCGATCCGCGAGGGGCGCCAGTGCGCGCGCGCGGTCGATGCTTTCCTGATGGGGCATTCCGAGCTGCCGCGCTGAGCGGTTCGGGCAGTTCGCACCGGCAACCGGGCGTCGCGAGACGCCCGGTTTTTTTATGGCCGCGCGCTTTGGCGCATCGCTTCACTTGCTTTCACAATCATCACAAATATTACGTTTTAGTAAGAGTTCGATAAACCTGTCATATCATGACGCCCCTTGCCCGGTCATGACCTGGAGCAAAAATTATCTGACCCCAATCAGGAGGCTAGCGGATGGAAGGATTTGTGCATGCGTTGATCGACGGCATCAACGGCATTCTCTGGAGCTACGTGCTGATCGCGCTGCTGCTCGGCGCGGGCCTGTGGTTCACATTGCGCTTCAGGATGATCCAGTTGCGGGCGCTGCTGCTGAGCATGAAGCTGGTCGGCAGCAAGGGCGAACCGGGCAGCATCTCGTCGTTCCAGGCGTTCGCGACCGGCCTCGCGAGCCGGGTCGGCACCGGCAACATCGCTGGCGTGGCGGTCGCGCTGACCGTCGGCGGCCCGGGCGCGATCTTCTGGATGTGGATGACGGCGCTCGTCGGGATGTCGTCGGCCTTCGTCGAGGCGACGCTCGCGCAGATCTTCAAGGTCTCGCACCATGACGGCACCTACCGTGGGGGGCCCGCGTACTATATTCAGATCGGGCTGCGTTCGCGCGGCTTCGGCGTGCTGTTCTCGCTGTCGCTGATCCTGGCCTTCGGTTTCGTGTTCAACGCGGTGCAGGCGAACGCGATCGCGGAGGCCTTCAACGCGTCGTTCGGCTGGAGCCGCGCGGCGGTCGGGCTGGGCCTCGTGCTGCTGACCGCGCCGATCATCTTCGGCGGGATCCGCCGGATCGCGAACGTCGCGCAGGTGATCGTGCCGGTGATGGCGATCGGCTATCTCGCGCTCGCGGTCTACGCGGTGGCGACGCACGTCGCGATGGTGCCGGAGATGATCATGCTGATCGTGAAGAGCGCATTCGGCCTCGAGCAGGCGGCGGGCGGCCTGACGGGCTACGCGGTGAGCCAGGCGGTGGCGATCGGCGTCAAGCGCGGGCTGTTCTCGAACGAAGCGGGGATGGGCAGCGCGCCGAACGCGGCGGCGACGGCCAGCACGCGCCATCCGGTCACGCAGGGCCTGATCCAGATGCTCGGCGTGTTTGTCGACACGATCGTGATCTGCAGCGCGACCGCGTTCGTGATCCTGCTGTCGGGCCAGTACGAGGTCGGCACCGCGATGGAAGGCGCGGCGCTCACGCAGCGCGCGATCTCGAGCCATGTCGGCGACTGGGGCGGGATCTACATGGCGGTCGCGATCTTCTTCCTCGCGTTTTCCTCGGTGATCGGCAACTACGCGTATGCGGAAGGCAATGTCGAGTTCATCACCAAGCGGCGCGGCGCGGTCCTGGTGTTCCGGCTCGCGGTGCTCGGGATGGTGATGTTCGGCAGTGTCGGTCAGCTGCCGCTCGTGTGGGCGATGGCCGACACCAGCATGGGCCTGATGGCGCTCATCAACCTGCTCGCGATCCTCGCGCTCGGCAAGTATGCGCATGCCGCGTGGCGCGATTACCAGCGGCAGCGCGCGGCAGGCGTCGCCGATCCGGTGTTCACGCGCAAGACGATTCCCGAGCTGGACAAGGTGCTGCCCACCGATGTGTGGGGCGAGCATGGCCCGCTGCCGCAGGGCGAGCGGCGCGGCGCGGCGCGCGAATCGGCCGGCGCACGCGCGGCGGCCACGCGCTGAGCATGGCGCCGGCCGGCCGCGCTGCTTCGTCGCGCTGGATCCCGACGCGGGTTCGCGCGAGGCGCTGGCGGCATTGCCGGTCGCGGCCGGCGCGCGGCGCACGCCGCGCGCGCAGCTGCAACTGACGCTTGCGTTCAACAGATCCTTGAGGAGTTACGCCGGCATCCCCGGCGCGGCCCACGGCGTCACGTAGCCGGGCGCGATGATGCCGGCATTGCCGAGGCTCGTCGCGAGCGCGGCGTCGGGCTCGCGCTCGATCGCCGTGACCTCGCAGCCGGCCTCGCGCAGGTGGAACGCGGTGGCGACGCCGATCGCCCCTGCGCCGAGAACGACCGCATGCATGGCGGCGCCCCGTGCCTCAGCCCGCGCCCACGCCGGCTTCCACGAGCGACTTGCCGCGGGTTTCGGGCAGCACGAGCGCGGCGACCACGACGAGCAGGTAGCCGCCGCCCGCGACGTAGCCGATCGCCTGCACGAGCGACATCGACTGCGACAGCGCGCCGACCGCGATCGGGAACAGCGAGCCGAGACCGCGGCCGAGGTTGTAGCAGAAGCCCTGGCCGGAGCCGCGGATCGCGCCGGGATAGAGTTCCGACAGGTACGCGCCGATGCCGGCGAACACGCCCTGCACGACGATGCCGAGTGGAAAGCCGAGCAGCAGCATGGCGTCGTCGGTGATGGGCAGCATGGTGTAGGCCATGCCGATCGCGAACGAGCCGATCGCGAACAGGATGAACGACGCGCGCCGTCCGATCCGGTCGGACAGGATGGCGCCGACCAGATAGCCGAGGAACGAGCCGGTGATCAGCACGATCAGGTAGCCGCTGGTGTTGAACACGGACAGGTGCCGGACGGTTTTCAGGTAGGTGGGCAGCCAGGTCGTGATCGCGTAGTAGCCGCCCAGCATGCCGGTGCACAGCAGGCTGCCGAAACAGGTCGCCTTCAGGTGCGCGGGGGCGAAGATCTGCAGGAACGGTGTGCGCTCGCCGCGGGCTTCGCGGGCGCGGCGAGCGGCGACGTACAGTTCGGGGTCGCGCACGTGACGGCGGATGTAGAGGATCCACAGCGCGGGCGCGAGGCCGATCCAGAAGCACGCGCGCCACGCATACTGTTCGGGCAGCAGCGCGAAGAACGCCCAGTACAGCAGCGCGGCCAGGGCCCAGCCGACCGACCAGCTGCTCTGCAGGGTGCCGACCGCCTTCGCGCGATGCTGCGGCGAGCGGATCGTCTCGGCCATCATGATCGTCACCACCGACCATTCGCCGCCGAAGCCGAGGCCCTGCAGCGTGCGGGTCGCGAGCAACTGCTCGAACGAGTTCGTGAAGCCGGACAGGCAGGTGAACAGCGCGAAGGTCGCGATCGTCCATTGCAGCACGCGCACGCGGCCGTAGCGATCGGCGAGGATGCCGGCGAGCCAGCCGCCGAGCGCCGACGACACCAGCGCGCTGGTCGCGATCAGACCCGCCTCGCTGCGCGTCATGCCCCATGACGCGATCAACGTCGGGATCAGGAATGAATAGATCATGAAGTCGAACGCGTCGACCCCGTAGCCGCCGAAGCCGGCGTAGAGCGTGCGGCGCTCGCGCGTCGACAGCTCGTGGAACCACTGGAATGCCTGCATGCGCGCCGTTGCTCCCGGTGTCGTGGGGGTCGCGGGCTATTGTAAGGGGCGGGGCGGCGGAGCAAAAAAGAGGTTCATCGCGGGAAACCGTGGAAGCTTTGGGTGCAGTTGGTAATCTGACGCCAGTGGAAACGGGCGTTGGAGGCCAAATTGCTGGATCGCAAAGCACTACAGGCATTGGGATGCTGGACGGGCTACCGGGTTGAGCGAGTGGAATGGCCGTCGGAGGCAAGCCGAACCCTGTCGCTGTATCTCAAGCCGGTCAGCAAAGTGATGGTCTGCGAGCAATGCGGCAAACGGTGCCAGCAGATTCACGAGACGACCGTTCGGCGGGTGCGGGATCTGCCCTTATTTGAATACCGGGTGGTGCTCCATGTGCCGCGCCGACGAGTCTGGTGCGACCACTGCGGCGGCCCTCGGTTGGAGAGGCTGGATTGGCTGGGGCGTTACCAACGGGTCACTGCCCGCTTTGCCAAGGCCTGCGAGATCTTGCTGAAGTCCGCCAGCGTACAGGCTGTTGCTGCGTTCTATGGTCTGAATTGGCACACTGTCAAATCGATCGACAAAGCCAGTTTGCAAGCCAGCATTGTTGAGCCGGATTGGGAACAGGTGCGGTATCTGGCCATGGACGAGTTTGCGCTCCACAAGGGCCATCGCTATGCCACCGTGGTTGTTGAGCCGATCAGCCGGCAAGGGACCTGTCCGGGATTTTGTGGGCGGGGCATATCATGAGAGGTAAAAGTCATGGATATGCCGATGCCGAAAAAACGAACAGCCGCTGCGCAGGCGGCGGAGCGGGGCCCGCTGCCGGACCTGCCCAAAGAACTGCTTGACCAGTTGGTTACTGGTCCAATGACGCCAGCCGAGGTGCAGAACCTGATGCTGGCCTTCAACAAGGCACTCATCGAGCGCGCCATGGGTGCTGAGATGAATTTGCACCTGGGTTACCCGTCCGGACAGCCCAAGCCACCTGGACAGGCCAACGAGCGCAACGGTGCCAGCGGCAAGACGGTCATGACGGAGCGCGGCCCGGTCCGGGTCGAAGTGCCTCGTGATCGCGACGGTAGCTTCGAGCCAATCCTGATTCCCAAGCACGAGCGCCGCTTTACCGGTTTCGATGAGCGCATCATCGCGATGTACGCGCGCGGCATGAGCGTACGCGAGATTCAAGCGTTTCTGGCAGAGAGCTACGGTACCGAGGTGTCTCCCGATTTCATCAGTTCGGTAACCGACGAGGTCATGGCCGAGGCTTTCGCCTGGCAAAGCCGGCCGCTCGAAACAATGTATCCGGTGGTGTTCTTCGACGCGCTGCGGGTCAAGATCCGCGATGACGGAATCGTCAGCAACAAGGCCGTGTATCTGGCACTGGGCATCCAGGCTGACGGCCAGCGCGACGTGCTGGGGCTGTGGATCGAGCAGACCGAGGGCGCCAAGTTCTGGCTCAAGGTATTCAATGAACTGAAGGTACGCGGCTGCCAGGATATTCTGATTGCCGTGGTTGACGGTCTGAAAGGACTTCCCGAGGCAATCGGCACGGTTTATCCCCAGACTACCGTGCAGACCTGCATCGTGCATCTGATCCGTAATAGTTTGGAGTTTGCCAGCTACAAGGATCGCAGCGTACTCGCCAGAGCGTTGCGCCCGATCTATGCCGCGGCCAGTGCGCAAGCGGCCCAGCAAGCGCTACAGGATTTCGCCGAGGGTCCATGGGGAAACAAGTATCCGATGATCGTCCAGTGCTGGCAGCGCGCCTGGGAGCACGTCACACCGTTCTTCGTGTTTCCGCCGGACATTCGGCGAGTGGTTTACACCACAAACGCCATTGAGAGTTTGAACATGCAACTGCGCAAGATCATCAAGACCCGCGGTCACTTCCCACACGACGAAGCCGCCGTCAAACTGCTCTGGCTCGCGCTGCGCAACGTGCTGGCCAAGTCGGTACGAACGACCTTCGACTGGAAATCCGCGATGAACCAGTTTGCTATTCTGTTCGGGGAGCGATTTACGCAAGCCCGCTGATCACTGGTTGTTCAACCGCCTCGCCCACAAAAATGCGGACAGGTCCGCCGGCAAGTGCTATGGATCGGCCAGGGCCGCTCACGCGAAACCGCCCGAGCCTTCTTCGAGCAGCTTCCCGAAGGCGTTGCCGAGCGCATCGAGGCGGTCGCCATCGATATGACGACCGCCTATGAGCTGGAAATCAAGGCGAACTGCCCGCAGGCGGAAGTCGTCTATGACTTGTTCCACGTGGTGGCCAAGTACGGACGTGAAGTCATTGACCGGGTACGAGTCGATCAGGCCAATCAGCTTCGGCATGACCGTCCTGCGCGCAAAGTACTGAAGTCGAGCCGCTGGCTGCTGCTGCGCAATCGCCAGAACTTGCGGGCAGATCAGGCGGTACATCTGAATGAACTGCTGGAAGCCAACCAGCCGTTGCTGTGCGTCTATCTGCTACGCGATGAACTCAAGCGACTCTGGTTCTACCAGAGACCCGCCTGGGCTCAGAAGGCATGGGGACAATGGATCAGGCAGGCTCAGCAGAGCGGCATTACGCCGCTCAAACTGTTCGCTGAACGCCTGCAAAGCTACTGGCACGGCATTCTGGCTCGCTGCAAACACCCGCTCAATACCAGCGTCGTCGAAGGCATCAACAACACCATCAAGGTCATCAAGCGTCGGGCCTACGGCTACCGGGATGAGGAATACTTCTTCCTCAAGATCCGCGCTGCCTTCCCCGGTAATCCGCGATGAACCAAAAAAGAAGCCGCGCTCGGAATGCGTGGGGGGCGGGTCGGGCCGGGAGCCGGGCCGGCGCCGGGGTCCGGCGTCGAACCTCGGCCGGGCGCGAGGCGCCCGGCGTCGCGCCAGCGGCCGGAGACCGCCGGCGTGAACCGACGCGCGCGAGGCGCGCCGGCGCTGGCGCTACGCGGCGAGCTTCTGGTCGGCGCGCTGCACGTCGAGCGTCTCGTGGTGGAAGCTCGCGAGCGATTCGCGGTGCGCGACGCTCACGATCGCGGCCTTCGGCAGGCGCTCGTTGAGCACGTGATAGAAGCGCGCCTCGTTGTCGGCGTCGAGCGCGCTCGTCGCTTCGTCGAGGAACAGGTAGTCGGGCTTGTGCAGCAGCACGCGGGCGCCCGCGAGACGCTGCTGCTCGCCCGGCGACAGGATGCGGGTCCAGTGGCCGGTCTCGGCGAGGCGCTCGGCATAGGCGTCGAGATGGCAGGCGCGCAGCGCGTCGCGGCAGGCCTCGTCGCTGAACGCGTCGGCGCCCGACGGATACGCGAGCGCCGCCTTCAGCGTGCCGATCGGCAGGTAGCTCTGCTGCGGGACGAACATCATGCGCGCGCCGGACGGCGCGTCGATCGCGCCGTCGCCGAACGGCCACAGGCCCGCCAGCGCGCGCATCAGCGTGCTCTTGCCGGCCCCGGAGGCGCCGCGCACGAGCCAGCGCGAGCCGGGGCGGATCGCGATGTCGCCGATCGTCGCGAGCGGCTGGCCGTCGGGCAGCGCGAGCCGCAGGCCGGCCGTCGCGACCCGGTCGGCGTCGACCTGGCGCAGCGCGATGCCGCCGTGGCCGTGGGCCGCGGCCTCGGCGCGCTCATTGTGCGACGCATGCGCGACGCGCTTGAATTCGCGCAGACGGTTGACGGTCGCGCGCCATTCGACGAGCGTGCCGTAGCTGTTGATGAACCACGAGAACGATTCGCTGACGGTGTCGAACGCGGCGCGGATCTGCATCAGCACGCCGAACGAGAACGCGCCCGCGAAGTAGCGCGGCGCGGCGACCACGATCGGGAAGATGATCGCGATCTGGCCGTAGAAGCTGAGCACGAACGAGAGCCGCTTGGTGTAGCGCATGATGCGCCACCAGTTGTCCTTGATGTGCGCGAACACGCCGTTGACGTTGTCGCGCTCCCTGCGCTCGCCGTCGTAGAACGCGATCTGCTCGGCGTTCTCGCGGATCCGGATCAGGCCGAAGCGGAAGTCGGCCTCGACCCGCTGCTGCTGGTAGTTGAGCGGCACGAGCTGGTGGCCGAACCAGTGCGTCATCAGCGAGCCGAATATGGCGTACAGCGCGGCGGCCCACACCATGTAGCCGGGGATCATGACCGGCGAGCCGCCGAGCGTGATGGTGAGCGCGCCCGCGAGCGACCAGAGGATCGTCACGAACGACACGAGCGTGACGACCGTCGACAGCAGGTCGAGGGTCAGCGCGAGCGTGGTGGTGGCGAACGACGCGAGATCGTCGCTGATCCGCTGGTCGGGGTTGTCGGCGAGGCGGTCGCGTTCGATCCGGTAGAACGCGCGCGCGCCGAGCCATTCCTCCAGGAAGCGCTCGGTGAGCCACTGCCGCCAGCGGAAGCCGAGCATCTGCCGCAGGTAGCGGCCGTAGACGAACAGGATGATGTACGCGAATGCGAGCCCGCTGAACACGAGCAGCAGGTGCGGGAAGTCGTGGACGTCCTTCGATTCCAACGCGTTGTAGAACTGCGCGTTCCACTTGTTGAGCTTGACGTTGATCGCGACCATCAGCAGGTTGATCGCGATGATCGTGATGAACAGCGTCCAGGCGATCTTCCATTCGGACGAGACCCAGTAGGGCTTGATGAGCCGCCACGCCGACACGTCGCGCGCGGACGCGGCGGGATCGTGCGGATCGGGGCGGGCGGAGGGGGGCGATTGGCTCATGGGCGTCCTGATGAGTGGACCGGATACCGCGCCGCGCGCGGCGCGCCTGAAAACAGTGCCGCATGGCGGCGGGCGTGCGCCGATTGTGTGGGGCGCGGCTTAAACGGCCCTTAACGCGCGGGCCGGGCGCGACCGGACCCGGCCCGATCATCGGGCATTGTGCCAGCGCGGCGGGGCGTCGGGCGATTTTGCCGCAGGCGCCGGTTTGCGGCCGTTTCCGCTTTTATGGTCTAATGACCGCCGACGAAACAGGGGTGCTTTGCACGCCAGCCGCCCGGCGACGGGCGTGGCGCGACGAGGCTGAGAGAGACCCTTCGCACCCGATCCGGGTAATACCGGCGCGGGAAGTTTCCGATCCCGCCGGGCCGCGCTGGCCGTCATTCCCGTTTCGCCAGCGCCTCGCACGCCCGGCCGGCCCTGGCTGCCGGTTTCGTCCTTTTGGGTGCGCGCGCCGCGTGTTGCGGAAGGATTCGATGACCGTTCATTCTTCATTTGTATGTTTCCCGTGGTCCTGCTGTCGCGCTGCTGCGCGGGCGGGGGGGCGCTCATGACGCCCGGATCGCAAGCCGATTTCGCGGTGCTGGGCGGCGGCCTGGTCGGTCGGCTGGTCGCATGGCGGCTGGCGGGCGAGGGCCATCGCGTCGTGCTCGTCGAGCGCGGCGACGCGGCCGGGTCGGGCGCGGCCGCCTGGGTGGCCGCCGCGATGCTCGCGCCGCTCGCCGAGGCGGCGAGCGCGGAACTGCTGATCACCGAACTGGGCGCCGCGTCGCTCGAGCGCTGGCCCGCGTGGCTCGCCGAACTGCCGGAGCCGGTGTTCTTCCAGCGCAACGGCACGCTCGTGGTCTGGCATCACGCGGATCGCGCCGAGGCGCCGCTGTTCGAGCGCCGGGTGCGCGCGAACGCACCGGCGGCGCTGGTCGACGGCGGCTTCGTGCCGCTTGCCGGCGCGCAGGTCGACGCGGCCGAGCCCGCGCTCGGCGGTCGCTTCGCGCGCGGCCTGCTGCTGCCGCGCGAGGGCCAGCTCGACAACCGCCAGACCTTGCATGCATTCGCGGCCGGCCTGGCCGAGCGCGGCGTCGAGACGCACTGGAATACCGTGGTCGATCTCGCGACCGCGCCGGCGGCGCGCGTCACGATCGATTGCCGCGGGCTGGGCGCGAAGCAGGTGTTCCCGACGCTGCGCGGGATCCGCGGCGAGGTGGCGCGCGTGCACGCGCCGGGTATCGGCCTGAGCCGTCCGGTGCGGCTGCTGCATCCGCGCTACCCGCTCTACATCGCGCCGAAGGAGCATGACCTGTACGTGATCGGCGCGACCGAGGTGGAGGGCGAGGACATGTCGCCCGTCAGCGTGCGCTCGGCGCTCGAACTGCTGAGCGCCGCGTTTTCCGTGCATCCGGCCTTCGGCGAGGCGCGCATACTCGAACTCAACGCGCAATGCCGGCCGACGCTGCCCGACCACCGACCGGCGCTGGTCTGGGACGGCGGCGCGCGGCTGGCCGTCAACGGCCTGTACCGCCACGGCTTCATGATCGCGCCGGAGGTGGCGGATCAGGCGGCGCGTTTCGCGTGCGCGCTGCTCGAACGCCGGGTGACGGATGCCGATACGTTTGCCGCCTGGCGCGCCGACGCCCGCTGGCCGGCGCTGCTGCAACTGGGCGAGGTGCGCGAGCCCGCGTGAGCGCCGCGCCGAACCGATACCGACTTTTCGCATGATGGACATCCAGATCAATCAACAGACGCTGACCCTGCCCGACGGCGCGACGGTCGCCGACGCCCTCGCCGCGTACGGCGCGACGCCGCCGTTCGCGGTGGCCCTGAACGGCGCGTTCGTCGCGCGCACCCAGCACGCGGCGCGTGCGCTCTCCGGCGGTGACCGGCTCGATGTCGTGCATCCGGTGGCGGGCGGCTGACGCCGCCGCTTCCGGCCCAACCAGGATTCTTCGATGACGCCCCTTCCTTCCGCCGACGCGCTCACGCTGTACGGCGAAACCTTCGCGAGCCGCGTGCTGATCGGCACGTCGCGCTATCCGTCCCTGCAGTCGCTGTCCGACTCGATCGCGGCGTCGCGGCCGGGCATGGTGACGGTCGCGCTGCGCCGCCAGATGAACGCGGGCGCCGGCGAGACCGGCTTCTTCGAACTGCTCAAGCGCCACGCGGTGCCGCTGTTGCCGAACACGGCCGGCTGCCAGACGGTCGCGGAGGCGGTCGCCACCGCGCAGATGGCGCGCGAGGTGTTCGAGACCGACTGGATCAAGCTCGAACTGATCGGCGACGACTACACGCTGCAGCCGGACCCGGTCGGGTTGATCGAGGCCGCCGCGCTGCTCGTGAAGGACGGTTTCAAGGTGCTGCCGTACTGCACCGAGGATCTCGTGATCGGCCGGCGCCTGCTCGACGCGGGCTGCGAGGCGCTGATGCCGTGGGGCGCGCCGATTGGCACCGGCAAGGGCGTGCTCAACCCATACGGCCTGCGCGTGCTGCGCGAGCGCCTGCCGGACGTGCCGCTGATCGTCGATGCGGGGCTCGGCGTGCCGTCGCACGCGTGCCAGGTGATGGAATGGGGCTTCGACGGCGTGCTGCTCAACACGGCCGTGTCGCAGGCCACCCATCCGGAGATCATGGCGCGCGCGTTCGCGCAGGGCGTCGAGGCCGGCCGCGCCGCATATCTCGCCGGCCCGATGGACGCGCGCGAGATCGCGCACGCGAGCACGCCGGTGGTCGGCATGCCGTTCTGGCACCAGGACGGGGGTGGGGCGTGAGCCTCGCGTTTCCGGCCGTGTTCTGGCCGCCCGCCGACGAACTGGCCGAGGCGGCCGGGCGGATCCGCCCGGCGCTGGGCGCGTGGCCCGCGCCCGCCGCGCCGCTGCGGCTGTGCGTCGCACGGCCGGCGCAGGCCGGCGCGGGCGACCTGCTGGTGACGCCCGCCGCCGATTGCGCGCCCGCCGACGCGGCGCGGCTCGCGGCCTCGGGCGCGGGCGTGATCACGTTCGTGGAACGCGCGGCGGTGCTGTACTGGGGCGCGGCCCGCTATCCGCTCGACGCCGCCGCGCCGCTCGCGGACGACTGGCTGGCCGCGTTCGCGGCGTTCCTCGACTGCGGCTTCGCGCCGCCCGATGCACTGGTGCTCGCGCTCGCGTGGCGCGACGGCGACGAGGCGGCCGGCGCCGACGCCTGGCCCGTCGATCCCGACCGCTTCCCGCGCGCCGCGGCGCCCGCGCTGCCGCCAGGCCCGGGCTTCGCGCCTTGCCCGGCGCGGCTCGGCCTGTATCCGGTGCTGCCGAGCGCCGACTGGGTCGAACGGGTGCTCGAATGCGGTGTGCGCACGGTCCAGCTGCGCGTCAAGGAGGCCGAGCCGGCCGTGCTGCGCGCGGAGATCGCGCGGGCGGTGGCGGCGGGGCGGCGCTATCCGGACGCGCGGGTGTTCATCAACGATCACTGGCAGCTGGCGCTGGCGGCCGGCGCGTACGGCGTCCACCTGGGCCAGGAGGATCTCGAGACGGCCGACCTCGGCGCGCTCGCGGCCGCGGGCGTGCGGCTCGGCCTGTCGAGCCACGGCTACTACGAGATGCTGGTCGCGCTGAGCGTGCGGCCGAGCTACCTGGCGCTCGGGCCGGTGTTCGCGACCGCCACCAAGGCCGTTGCTGCGCCGCCGCAAGGCCTGGCCCGGATCGCCCGCTACGCGCGCTTCGCGCTCACCCGGGCGCCGCTCGTCGCGATCGGCGGGATCGGCCCCGACACCCTGCCGGCGGTCCTGGCGACGGGCGTCGGCGGCGTCGCGGTGGTCAGCGCGGTGACAGGCGCCGCGGACTATCGGGCGGCCGTCGCCGCCATGCAGGCGCAATATTGCTGCAACGCAACAGCCGCGCCGTCACCATTTGACACTCTCTGACTGAGACCCCGATTCGTGCGTCGCGACATCATTCCAAGGCAGGCCCTATAATTCGGCGTTCTGCGTAAAAGGAATGCCAATTCCGTGAGCCCTCCTCCCGAGACCCTGCTTGAGCTTCGCGACGTCGATTTCGGCTACGGCGACCGTCTTGTCCTGTCGAACCTGAACATGCGTTTCGGACGCGGCCAGGTGGTCGCGGTCATGGGCGGCTCGGGCTGCGGCAAGACGACCGTGCTGCGGCTGATCGGCGGGCTCGTGCGCGCGCGCCGCGGGCAGGTGCTGTTCGGCGGCGCGGACATCGGCGCGCAGTCGCGCGACGGCCTGTACGCGCTGCGCCGCAAGATGGGCATGCTGTTCCAGTTCGGCGCGCTGTTCACCGACATGTCGGTCTACGAGAACGTCGCGTTCGCGCTGCGCGAGCATACCGACCTGCCGGACGCGCTGATTCACGACCTGGTGCTGATGAAGCTCAACGCGGTCGGGCTGCGCGGCGCGCGCGACCTGATGCCGTCCGAGGTGTCGGGCGGGATGGCGCGGCGCGTGGCGCTCGCGCGCGCGATCGCGCTCGATCCCGAGCTGATGATGTATGACGAGCCGTTCGCGGGCCTCGACCCGATCTCGCTCGGCATCACCGCGAACCTGATCCGCACGCTGAACCAGGCGCTCGGCGCGACCTCGATCCTCGTCACGCACGACGTGCCGGAATCGTTCGCGATCGCCGACTACGTCTATTTCCTCGCGAACGGCGGCGTGCTCGCCCAGGGCACGCCCGACGAGCTGCGCGCGTCGACCGACCCGAGCGTGCGCCAGTTCATCGACGGCACGCCGGACGGCCCGTTCCGGTTTCACTACATGAGCCAGCCGCTCGCGGCTGACTTCGGACTTGGCGGAGGGCGGGAATGATCAGCGCGATCGGACGTTTCGTGATCGGCGGCCTCGGCCAGGCAGGCTACGCGGCCCGCATGTTCGCGCGCCTCGTGCTCGAGTTCTTCCCGCTGCTGCGGCGGCCGCGGCTCGTCACGAAACAGATTCATTTCCTCGGTAATTATTCGTTCGTGATCATCGCCGTGTCGGGCCTGTTCGTCGGCTTCGTGCTCGGCCTGCAGGGCTACTACACGCTGAACCGCTACGGCTCCGAGCAGGCGCTCGGCCTGCTCGTCGCGCTGTCGCTCGTGCGCGAGCTGGGCCCCGTCGTGACCGCGCTGCTGTTCGCCGGGCGCGCGGGCACCTCGCTCACGGCCGAGATCGGCCTGATGAAGGCGGGCGAGCAACTGACCGCGCTCGAGATGATGGCGGTCGATCCGCTCAAGACCGTGATCGCGCCGCGCATGTGGGCCGGGATCATCACGATGCCGCTGCTGGCCGCGATCTTCAGCGCGGTCGGCGTGATGGGCGGCTACGTGGTCGGCGTGATCCTGATCGGCGTCGATTCCGGCGCGTTCTGGTCGCAGATGCAGGGCGGCGTCGACGTCTGGAACGACGTCGGCAACGGCGTATTGAAAAGTGTCGTATTCGGTTTCGCGGTGACCTTCATCGCGCTGTTTCAAGGTTACGAAGCGAAGCCGACGCCGGAAGGCGTGTCGCGCGCGACGACCAAGACCGTCGTGTACGCGTCGCTCGCCGTACTCGGCCTCGATTTCCTGCTGACTGCGCTGATGTTCAGCTAAAGCCTTTTTGGGATGACGATGAAAAAGACTGCTCTCGACTTCTGGGTCGGCCTGTTCGTGGTGTTGGGTTTCATTGCGCTGCTGTTCCTCGCGCTGAAGGTCGGCAACATGAGCTCGCTGTCGTTCCAGGCGACCTATCCGGTGAAGATGAAGTTCGACAATATCGGCGGCCTCAAGCCGCGCGCGGCGGTGAAGAGCGCGGGCGTGGTGGTCGGCCGGGTCGGGTCGATCGGCTTCGATACCAACACCTACCAGGCGCTCGTGACGATCGACCTGTTCCAGCAGTATCCGTTTCCGAAGGATTCTTCCGCGAAGATCCTGACCTCCGGCCTGCTCGGCGAGCAGTACATCGGCCTGGAGCCGGGCGGCGACACCGAGATACTGAAGGCGGGCGACACGATCACGATGACCCAGTCCGCGATCGTGCTGGAGAACCTGATCGGCCAGTTCCTGTACAGCAAGGCGGCGGATGCCGGCGCGGGCAAGCCCGCGTCGGGCGCCGCCGCACCGGCCGCGTCCGCGCCGGCCGGCCAATAAACGACAGAGAGAAGAGGGAAACCACCATGCAGACGATGCGCATCAGAAACGCACTGCTCGCGACGGCGGCCGTCGCGGCGATGAGCGGCTGTGCGACCGTGCAAACGCCGACCAAGGGCGACCCGTTCGAGGGCTTCAACCGGTCGGTCTACAAGTTCAACGACACCATCGACACCTATGGCCTCAAGCCGGTCGCGCAGGGTTATGCGTGGGTCGTGCCGCAGCCGGTGCGCGAGAGCATCGCGAACGTCTTCTCGAACGTGGGCGACGTCTACATCGCCGCGAACAACCTCGCGCAGCTGAAGATCGCCGACGGCGTCGGCGACATCATGCGGGTGGTGATCAACACGGTGTTCGGCGTCGGCGGCCTGTTCGACGTCGCGTCGGCCGCGAAGCTGCCGAAGCACAGCGCCGATTTCGGCACCACGCTCGGCCACTACGGCGTGCCGTCCGGCCCGTACCTGGTGCTGCCGCTGCTCGGCCCGAGCACGGTGCGCGACACGGCCGGCCTCGCGGTCGACTATCTCGGCAACCCGCTCACCTATGTGAAGCCCGACAGCGTAAGCTGGGCGCTGTTCGGCGTGAACCTCGTGAACACGCGCGCGAACCTGCTCGGCGCGGGCGACGTGCTGAACGCGGCGGCGATCGACAAGTACTCGTTCGTCCGCAACGCGTACCTGCAGCGCCGTCAGGCTCTGATCTCGGGCACCAACGTGCAGGACTACGGCAGCGAGGCGCTGCCCAAGTACGATCTGCCGGACGACGCCGCGGCGCCCGCCGCGGGCGCCGCGGCGGCCTCGGGCGCGGGCGCGCCGAATCCGGCGAGCGCGACCAACGTGCCGGCGCAGCAGTTCGTGCCGCCGTCGCCGGGCGGCGTGCGCCTGCCGAACATCCTGCGCTGACCCGCGCGGATTTACATTCGTTACAGCCGGAAACGATTCGGCGGGCGGCGGAGCCGAACTTGCGGCGCCGCTCCCGCTCCAAGCATCGCACCGACTTCATTGACGCAGGACCTCAATCCTATGAAGAAAATCTTTCTGATCCCCATGTTCGCCGCGTTCTTCGCGTTCGGCGGCGCCGCCCACGCGCAGGTCGACCAATCGAATCCGCAGGCCCTGATCAAGACCGCGACCCAGCAGGTGCTCGACGAAGTGCGCGCCCAGGCGATCAAGCCGGGCGACATCAACCGGGTGACGGCGATCGTCAACCGCGACATCCTGCCGTACGCCGACTTCCGCCGCACCACGCAGATCGTGATGGGCCGCAACTGGCGCACCGCGACGGCCGCGCAGCAGCAGCAGATCGTCGAGCAGTTCAAGATACTGCTGATCCGCACCTACTCGGGCGCGCTCGCCCAGCTGAAGCCGGACCAGCAGATCCAGTACCCGCCGTTCCGCGCCGATCCGGCCGACACCGACGTCGTGGTGCGCACGGTCGCGATGAACAACGGCCAGCCGGTCCAGATCGACTACCGGCTGTACAAGAGCGCGCAGGGCTGGCGCGTGTATGACCTGAACGTGCTCGGCGCGTGGCTGATCCAGACCTATCAGCAGCAGTTCAACGAGAAGATCCAGCAAAGCGGCGTGGACGGCCTGATCCAGTTCCTGACCCAGCGCAACGAGCAGCTGGCGGCGGGCAAGGCGTCGTGAAGTCCTTCAATGCCGGCGCGACGCTGACCCACGCGAGCGCGACCGCCGCGCTCGCGCAGGGGCTCGCGCAGATCGACGCGGGCGCCACCGTGGTCGACTGCGCGGCGCTCGCGCAATTCGACTCCTCCGCGCTCGCGGTGCTGCTCGCCTGGCAGCGCGCCGCGCGCGCGCGCGGCGTCGCGCTCGACATCCTTCATCTGCCGCCGAAGCTCGCGAGCCTCGCGCAGGCCTACGGCATCGACACGCTCCTCGCCGAGCGACATTGACGCTCGCCGCGTCAGGGCGCGGGTGCGGCTTTCGCGCCCGGCCCACCCTCCCGGTTTGGCCTATAATCGAACGTTTGCGGGCCGGCTGACCGGTCCCCGTTTTTCCCCATTCGCACCAGCACAGAGAAGGCGTCGCGGCCCGGGCCGCGCTCAGTCATGTCAGCCATAGAAATCCGTCACGTCAAGAAGCGCTACAAGGCGCTTCAGGCGCTCAAGGGCGTCAGCCTGTCGGTCGAGGAAGGCGAATTCTTCGGCTTGCTCGGCCCCAACGGCGCCGGCAAGACCACCCTCATCAGCATACTCGCGGGCCTCGCGCGGGCCGACGAAGGCAGCGTCGCCGTCCGCGGCCACGATGTCGTCAAGGACTTCCGCGCCGCGCGCCGCGCGCTCGGCGTCGTGCCGCAGGAGCTCGTGTTCGATCCGTTCTTCTCGGTGCGCGAGACGCTGCGGATCCAGTCCGGCTACTTCGGGCTGCGCCGCAACGACGACTGGATCGACGAGGTGATGGCGAACCTCGATCTCACCGACAAGGCCGACGCGAACATGCGCGCGCTGTCGGGCGGCATGAAGCGGCGCGTGCTGGTCGCGCAGGCGCTCGTGCACCGTCCGCCCGTGATCGTGCTCGACGAGCCGACCGCGGGCGTCGACGTCGAGCTGCGGCAGACCTTGTGGAAATTCATCTCGCGCCTCAATCGCGAGGGCCACACGATCGTGCTGACCACGCACTACCTGGAAGAAGCCGAAGCGCTGTGCGACCGCATCGCGATGCTGCGGCGCGGCGAGGTGGTCGCGCTTGAGCGCACCGCGGCGCTGCTGCAGCGCTTCGCCGGGCTGCAGCTGTTCCTGCGCCTCGCGCAGGGCGCGCTGCCCGCCGAGCTGCGCGCGCTTGAGGCCGATGGGGGCGCGGGCACCGGCGGCGCGCCCGCCCAGCCGGGCGAGCACCTGCTGCGCCTGACGAGCTACGACGAGGTCGAGCGGATCCTCGCGCAATGCCGCGCGGCCGGCTGCGCGTTCGACGAGATCGAGATCCGCAAGGCCGACCTGGAGGATGTGTTCGTGCAGGTCATGAATGGGGCAGAAGTCGTCGAGGGATTGGCATGAGCGGGTTTCGCACGCTGTTCTACAAGGAAATCCTGCGGTTCTGGAAGGTGTCGTTCCAGACCGTGCTCGCGCCGGTCGTGACCGCGCTGCTGTACCTGACCATCTTCGGCCACGCGCTGACGGGCCGCGTCGACGTCTATCCGGGCGTCGAGTACGTGAGCTTTCTCGTGCCCGGCCTCGTGATGATGAGCGTGCTGCAGAACGCGTTCGCGAACAGCTCGTCGTCGCTGATCCAGTCGAAGATCACCGGCAACCTCGTGTTCATGCTGCTGCCGCCGCTGTCGTACGCCGACATCTTCGGCGCGTACGTGCTCGCCTCGGTCGTGCGCGGCCTCGCGGTGGGCGCGGGCGTGTTCGTCGTGACGGTGTGGTTCATCCCGATGAGCTTCGCGGCGCCGCTCTTCATCGTCGCGTTCGCGCTGCTCGGCTCGGCGATCCTCGGCACGCTCGGCCTGATCGCCGGGATCTGGGCCGAGAAGTTCGACCAGCTCGCCGCGTTCCAGAACTTCCTGATCATGCCGCTCACGTTCCTGTCGGGCGTGTTCTATTCGACTCATTCGCTGCCGCCCGTGTGGCGCGAGGTGTCGCGGCTCAACCCGTTCTTCTACATGATCGACGGCTTCCGCTACGGGTTCTTCGGCATCGCCGACGTCAATCCGTTCGCGAGCCTCGCGATCGTCGCCGGTTTCTTCGTGCTGCTCGCGCTCGTCGCGATGCGGCTCCTCTCGACCGGCTACAAACTGCGTCATTGAGATGAAGCGCGCCGCCCGCGCCGCCTGCCGGGCGGGCCGGCGCGCATAGCGTATAGACAGGAGCATTCCATGTTGCCGACTCCCGAACAGGTCAAGCAATACATCGCAGGCGGGCTCGCCTGCACCCATCTGGAAGTCGAGGGCGACGGCCAGCATTTCTTCGCGACGATCGTCTCGCCCGCCTTCGAGGGCAAGCGGCCGATCCAGCGGCACCAGCTCGTCTACGCGGCGCTCGGCGACCGCATGAAGCAGGAAATCCACGCGCTCAGCATGAAGACGCTGACGCCCGCCGAATGGCAGAACGCATAACCGGAATTCACTGAGTGCAAGTCACCGTCAACGAACACGACGCCGTCGAGCGCGTCGCCACGGCAAGCCCGGCCGGCAATCGGGAAGCGCAGGGACATGGGATGGACAAGCTCGTGATCGAAGGCGGCCAGCGTCTGCACGGCGAGATCGCCGTGTCCGGCGCGAAGAACGCGGCGCTGCCGATTCTGTGCGCGGGGCTGCTGTCCGCGGAGCCGGTCGAACTCGACAACGTGCCTAATCTGCAGGACGTGCGCACCACGCTCAAGCTGCTCGGCCAGATGGGCATGCGCACCGAGACGGACGGCGCGCGGGTGCGGCTCGACGCGGGGCGCGTCGACAGCCCGGTCGCACCGTACGAACTGGTCAAGACGATGCGTGCGTCGATCCTGGTGCTCGGCCCGCTCCTCGCGCGCTTCGGCGAGGCGAAGGTGTCGCTGCCGGGCGGCTGCGCGATCGGCGCGCGGCCGGTCGACCAGCACATCAAGGGTCTGCAGGCGATGGGCGCCGAGATCAGCATCGAGCACGGCTTCATCGAGGCGCGCGCGAAGCGCCTGAAGGGCGCGCGGATCGTCACCGACATGATCACGGTGACCGGCACCGAGAACCTGCTGATGGCCGCCACCCTCGCCGACGGCGAGACGGTGATCGAGAACGCCGCGCGCGAGCCCGAGGTCAGCGACCTCGCGCACCTGCTGGTGGCGATGGGCGCGCGGATCGACGGGATTGGCACCGACCGGCTCGTGATCCGGGGTGTCGAGCGGCTGCACGGCGCGCGCCACGCGGTGATTCCCGACCGCATCGAGGCGGGCACGTTCCTGTGCGCGGTCGCGGCCGCGGGCGGCGACGTGACGCTGACGGGCGTGCGCCCGCACATCCTCGACGCGGTGATCGACAAGCTGCGCGAGGCCGGCGTGACGATAGTGGAAGGCGGCGACTGGCTGCGCGTGACGATGGACCGCCGCCCGTCGGCGGTGACCATCCGCACCTCCGAGTACCCGGCGTTCCCGACCGACATGCAGGCGCAGTTCATGGCGCTGAACACGATCGCGAGCGGCACCGCGCAGGTGGTCGAGACGATCTTCGAGAACCGTTTCATGCACGTGCAGGAACTGAACCGGCTCGGCGCGCACATCACGGTCGACGGCAACACCGCGCTCGTGACGGGCGTCGACACGCTGTCCGGCGCGAAGGTGATGGCGACCGACCTGCGCGCGTCGGCGAGCCTCGTGATCGCCGGGCTGCGCGCGGAAGGCGAGACCCTCGTCGACCGCATTTACCATCTCGACCGCGGCTACGACCGGATGGAGACGAAGCTGACGGGTGTCGGCGCGAAGGTGCGCCGGATTTCGGGGAGCGATGCATCATGAACGCACCGTTGACGCTGGCGCTCTCGAAAGGGCGTATCTTCGAGGAAACCGTGCCGCTGCTCGCGGCCGCGGGCGTGCAGGTGGCCGAGGATCCGGAAACCTCGCGCAAGCTGATCCTGCCGACCACCGATCCGAACCTGCGGGTGATCATCGTGCGCGCGTCCGACGTGCCGACCTATGTCGAGTACGGCGCGGCCGACTTCGGCGTGGCCGGCAAGGACGTGCTGATCGAGCACGGCGGTGGCGGGCTGTACCAGCCGATCGACCTCGACATCGCGCGCTGCCGGATGTCGGTGGCGGTGCAGGCCGGCTTCGACTACGCGAACGCGGTGCGGCAGGGCGCGCGGCTGCGGGTCGCGACCAAGTACCTGAACACCGCGCGCGAGCATTTCGCCGCGAAGGGAGTGCACGTCGACCTGATCAAGCTGTATGGTTCGATGGAGCTGGCGCCGCTCGTCGGCCTCGCCGATGCGATCGTCGACCTGGTCAGCTCGGGCGGCACGCTGCGGGCGAACAATCTGGTCGAGGTGGAGGAGATCATGCCGATCTCGTCGCGTCTCGTCGTGAATCAGGCTGCGCTGAAGCTCAGGCGCGCCGCGCTGAAACCGTTTCTCGACGCGTTCGAACGCGCGTCGCTGCGAAGCGGGGCCTGACCGCCTGGCGGTGAACAGCGCATTACCGGAACGGATAACAGCATGTCTATCAAGATTCGCAAACTCGATTCGACGAAAGCGGGCTTCGATGCGGAGCTGCGCGCGGTGCTTGCGTTCGAGGCGAGCGAGGACGAGGCGATCGAGCGCTCGGTCGCGTCGATCCTGGCGGACGTGAAGTCGCGCGGCGACGACGCCGTGCTCGAGTACACGAACCGCTTCGATCGCCTGAGCGCGCCCAGCGTGGCCGCGCTCGAACTGCCGCGGGAAGAACTGGAGGCCGCGCTCGAGGCGCTGGAGCCGAAGCGCCGCGCGGCGCTCGAGGCGGCCGCCGCGCGCGTGCGCGGCTACCACGAGAAGCAGCGGATCGAGTGCGGCAGCCATAGCTGGCAGTACACCGAGGCCGACGGCACGGTGCTCGGCCAGAAGGTCACGCCGCTCGACCGCGTCGGCCTGTACGTGCCGGGCGGCAAGGCGGCCTATCCGTCGTCGGTGCTGATGAACGCGATTCCCGCGCGGGTCGCGGGCGTGGGCGAGATCGTGATGGTGGTGCCGACGCCCGAGGGCGTGAAGAACGAGCTGGTGCTCGCCGCGGCGAGCCTCGGCGGCGTCGACCGCGTGTTCACGATCGGCGGCGCGCAGGCGGTCGGCGCGCTCGCGTACGGCACCCGCACGGTGCCGGCCGTCGACAAGATCTGCGGCCCGGGCAACGCCTACGTCGCGTCGGCGAAGCGGCGCGTGTTCGGCACGGTCGGCATCGACATGATCGCGGGGCCGTCCGAGATCCTCGTGCTGTGCGACGGCACGACCGATCCGCACTGGGTCGCGATGGACCTGTTCTCGCAGGCCGAGCACGACGAACTGGCGCAGTCGATCCTGCTGTGCCCCGACGAGGCGTTCATCGCGCGCGTCGAGAAGGCGATCGCCGAGCTGCTGCCGACCATGCCGCGCCAGGACGTGATCCGCGCGTCGCTCGAAGGGCGGGGCGCGCTGATCAAGGTGCGCGACATGGCCGAAGCCTGCCGGATCGCGAACGACATTGCGCCGGAGCATCTGGAGATCTCCGCGCTCGAGCCGCAGCAATGGAGCCAGCAGATCCGCCATGCGGGCGCGATCTTCCTCGGCCGCTACACGAGCGAGAGCCTCGGCGACTACTGCGCGGGCCCGAACCACGTGCTGCCGACCTCGCGCACCGCGCGCTTTTCGTCGCCGCTCGGCGTGTACGACTTCTTCAAGCGTTCGAGCCTGATCGAGGTGAGCGCGGAAGGCGCGCACACGCTCGGCGAGATCGCGTCGGAACTCGCCTACGGAGAGGGGCTGCAGGCGCACGCGAAGAGCGCCGAGTTCCGCATGAGACAGGGCGGCTGACGCCGTCCGCATCGGTTTCGCCACCGCGCGGGGCGGCTCGCCGCCCCGCCGATCACACGCCGGCGCCAAGCGCGCCGCTCGACCCATGACCACGCCACAAGACATCATCCGCCCCGACGTGCTCGCGATGACGAGCTACCCGGTTCCGGACGCGCAGGGCTTCGTGAAGCTCGACGCGATGGAGAACCCGTACCCGCTGCCCGAGGCGCTCGCGGCCGAGCTGGGCGCGCGCCTCGCGCAGGTCGCGCTGAACCGCTATCCGGCGCCGCGGCCCGCCGCGCTGCTCGACAAGCTGCGCGCGACGATGCGGGTGCCCGCCGGCTGCGAACTGATGCTTGGCAACGGTTCCGACGAGTTGATCAGCCTGATGTCGGTCGCCTGTGCGAAGCCGGGCGCGAAGGTGCTCGCGCCGGTGCCGGGCTTCGTCATGTACGAGATGTCGGCGAAGTTCGCGCAGCTCGAATTCGTCGGCGTGCCGCTCAAGGCCGACCTGACGCTCGACGTCGACGCGATGCTCGCGGCGCTCGAGACGCACCGGCCGGCGCTCGTCTACCTCGCGTATCCGAACAATCCGACCGGCACGCTGTACGCCGACGAGGACATCGAGCGCATCGTCGCGGCGGCGCGTTCGAGCCTTGTCGTGATCGACGAGGCCTACCAGCCGTTCGCGCAGCGCAGCTGGATGCCGCGCGCGGCCGAGTTCGACAACGTGGTCGTGATGCGCACGGTGTCGAAGCTCGGGCTCGCCGGGATTCGGCTCGGCTACCTGGCCGGCCCGCCCGCGTGGCTGACGCAGTTCGACAAGGTCCGCCCGCCCTACAACATCAACGTGCTGACCCAGGCGGCGGCCGAGCTGCTGCTCGACCACGTCGAGGTGCTCGACGCGCAGGCGGCCGAATTGCGCGCCGAGCGCACCCGGCTCGCGCAGGCGGTCGGCGCGCTGTCGGGCGCGACCGTGTTCCCGAGCGCCGGCAACTTCCTGCTGGTGCGGGTGCCGGACGCGGCGGCGGTGTTCGAGCGGCTGCTGACCGAGCGGATCCTGATCAAAAACGTGAGTAAAATGCACCCATTGTTGGCCAATTGCGTGCGTTTGACGGTTGGGTCTCCCGAGGAAAACGCCCGCCTGCTGGCCGCCCTGGCACTTGCGCTGCCCTGACGGGCCAGCGCGCTTCGCAGTCCCCATTTACATCCGTTCAAACCGAGGTATCCCCATGCGTGTGGCGGAAGTCGTTCGCAACACCAGCGAAACGCAGATCCGAGTGAAGCTCAATCTCGACGGCACCGGCCAGCAGAAGCTGGCCACCGGCGTGCCGTTCCTCGACCATATGCTCGACCAGATCGCCCGCCACGGGCTCGTCGACCTCGAGGTCGAAGCGCATGGGGACACGCATATCGACGACCACCATACGGTCGAGGATGTCGGCATCACGCTGGGCCAGGCCGTCGCGAAGGCGATCGGCGAGCGCAAGGGCATTTGCCGCTACGGCCATTCGTACGTGCCGCTCGACGAGGCGCTGTCGCGCGTCGTGATCGATTTCTCCGGCCGGCCGGGGCTCGAATTCCACGTGCCGTTCACGCGCGCGCGGATCGGCAGCTTCGACGTCGACCTGTCGATCGAGTTCTTCCGCGGTTTCGTGAACCATGCGGGCGTCACACTGCACATCGACAATCTGCGCGGCATCAACGCGCACCATCAGCTCGAAACGGTGTTCAAGGCGTTCGGCCGGGCGCTGCGCATGGCGGTGACGCTCGACGAGCGCGCGGCCGGGCAGATCCCGTCGACGAAGGGCAGCCTCTGATTCTCCGCTGACGCGGATCACCCTCTTGGCCGCGGCCTGCGCGGCGGCTTGCGATGGACCTGGTCAAATCATTCATCTCGCTGCTCGCGCTGATCAATCCGCTCGGCGCGATCCCGTTCTTTCTGAGCCTGACGGCGCAGCAGACGGACGTGGAGCGCCGCCACACGATCCGGATCGCCGCGATGTCGGTGTTCTGCGTGATCACGGTGACCGCGCTGCTCGGCCAGCAGATCATCCGCTTCTTCGGGATCTCGGTCGGCTCGCTCGAGGTCGGCGGCGGCATCATCATGCTGTTGATGGCGATCACGATGCTGAACGCGCAGATCGGCAATACGCGCTCGACGCCCGAGGAGCGCGACGAGGCGGAATCGAAGAACAGCATCGCGGTGGTGCCGCTCGCGATTCCGCTCCTGACCGGCCCGGGTTCGATCAGCACGGTGATCGTCTACGCGGCGAACGCGACGCACTGGTACGACCGGCTCGGGCTGGTCGCGATCGGTGCGATCCTCGCGCTGCTGTGCTTCATCGCGATGCGGCTTGCCGAGCCGATCGCGCACTGGATCGGCCGCACCGGCATCAACATCGCCACGCGTCTGATGGGTTTGATGCTGTCGGCGCTGGCGGTGGAATTCATCGTCGACGGACTGAAGGCTTTGTTGCCTGCTCTGAAATGAAAACTTCGATTGCGATTGTGGATTATGGGATGGGCAACCTGCGCTCGGTCGCGCAGGCGCTCAGGAAGGCCGAGCCGGCCGCGGACGTGACGATCGTCGACCAGCCCGCGGCGATCCGCGCGGCCGACCGCGTGGTGCTGCCGGGCCAGGGCGCGATGCCGGACTGCATGCGCTGCCTCGGCGAGTCGGGCCTCCAGGAGGCGGTGCTCGAAGCCGCGCGCAACAAGCCGCTGCTGGGCGTGTGCGTGGGCGAGCAGATGTTGTTCGACTGGAGCGCCGAGGGCGGCACCGACGGGCTCGGCCTGATGCCGGGCAAGGTGCTGCGCTTCGAACTCGACGGCCGGCTGCAGGACGACGGCTCGCGCTTCAAGGTGCCGCAGATGGGCTGGAACCGCGTGCGCCAGAGCCGCGCCCACCCGTTGTGGGACGGGGTGCCCGACGACGCATACTTCTACTTCGTGCACAGCTACTACGTGGCGCCGGCCGAGGCTGCGCTGACGGTCGGCGAGACGCTGTACGGCGCGCCGTTCACGTCGGCGGTGGCGCGCGACAATCTCTTCGCGACCCAATTTCACCCGGAGAAAAGCGCGGAAGTGGGGCTGCGGCTGTACCGCAACTTCGTGCACTGGAATCCGTGAACGTGGCGCGCGTGCCACAGCCGGCGCGCGCAGCGGCCACCGTCCGGTGGGCGTGAGGCACGAATTTACCGAAAGAGTTGTACTAAACTAGCGAGACGACAGGGTGCCGGATGGGCCGGCGCGCGTCTCAACCCTCATTTTTCCCACATAACACCCGATTGCTATGCTGCTGATTCCGGCCATCGATCTTAAAGACGGTCAGTGTGTACGCCTCAAACAAGGCGATATGGACCAGGCGACGATTTTTTCCGAGGATCCCGCGGCGATGGCGCGCAAGTGGGTCGATCTCGGTGCGCGACGGCTGCATCTAGTCGATCTCGATGGCGCCTTCGCCGGCAAGCCCAAGAATCTCGAGGCGATCGAGGCGATCCTCGCGGAGGTCGGCAGCGAGGTGCCGGTTCAGCTCGGCGGCGGCATCCGCAGCCTCGAGACCATCGAGAAGTATCTCGACGCGGGCCTGTCGTACGTGATCATCGGCACCGCGGCCGTGAAGGATCCGGGCTTCCTGCAGGACGCGTGCAGCGCGTTCGCGGGCAGCATCATCGTCGGGCTCGACGCGAAGGACGGCAAGGTCGCGACCGACGGCTGGAGCAAGCTGACCGGCCACGAGGTCGTCGATCTCGCGCGCAAGTTCGAGGATTACGGCGTCGAGTCGATCATCTATACCGACATCGGCCGCGACGGCATGCTGCAAGGCATCAATATCGAGGCGACGGTGAAGCTCGCGCAGGCGGTCGGCATTCCGGTGATCGCGAGCGGCGGCCTGTCGAACCTCACCGATATCGAGCAACTGTGCGAAGTGGAGGAGGATGGCGTCGAGGGGGTGATCTGCGGTCGCGCGATCTATTCCGGCGACCTCGATTTCGCCGCGGCGCAGCGCCGCGCGGACGAACTGAACGGCGAGCTGGACGACGCCTGAGCGGGCGCGGCCCGAGCCGCCCCGTCCCCACCGCCGCCCGCCCGGGCGGCCTTACCGCGGCATTTGCGCAACATCATGGCTCTAGCTAAACGCATCATCCCCTGCCTCGACGTCACCGCCGGGCGCGTCGTCAAGGGCGTCAACTTCGTCGAGCTGCGCGACGCCGGCGATCCTGTCGAGATCGCGCGCCGCTACGACGCGCAGGGCGCCGACGAACTCACCTTCCTCGACATCACCGCGACCTCCGACCAACGCGACCTGATCCTGCCGATCATCGAGGCGGTGGCGTCGCAGGTGTTCATTCCGCTCACGGTGGGCGGCGGCGTGCGCGCGGTGGAAGACGTGCGGCGCCTCCTGAACGCCGGCGCGGACAAGGTCAGCATGAATTCGTCGGCGGTCGCGAATCCGCAGCTGGTGCGCGACGCGGCCGACAAATACGGTTCGCAGTGCATCGTGGTCGCGATCGACGCGAAGCGGGTGTCCGCCGACGGCGAGCCCGCGCGCTGGGAAGTGTTCACGCACGGCGGCCGCAAGGGCACGGGCCTCGATGCGATCGAGTGGGCGCGCCGCATGGCGGAGCTGGGCGCGGGCGAGATCCTGCTGACCAGCATGGACCGCGACGGCACCAAGGCGGGCTTCGATCTCGCGCTCACGCGCGGCGTCTCGGACGCGGTGCCGGTGCCGGTGATCGCGTCGGGCGGGGTGGGCTCGCTGCAGCATCTGGCCGACGGCATCAAGGACGGGCGCGCGGATGCGGTGCTGGCCGCGAGCATTTTCCACTATGGCGAACACACGGTCGGCGAGGCGAAGCGCTTCATGGCCGACCAGGGCATACCGGTGAGGCTGTGATGAGCGATTCCGCAACGACGGGCAACTGGCTCGACAAGGTGCGCTGGGACGCGAACGGCCTCGTGCCGGTGATCGCGCAGGAGGCGTCGACGAACGACGTGCTGATGTTCGCGTGGATGAACCGCGACGCGCTCGCGAAGACCATCGAGACGAAGCGCGCCGTGTATTTCTCGCGCTCGCGCCAGCGCCTGTGGTTCAAGGGCGAGGAGTCGGGCCACGTGCAGCACGTGCACGAGGTGCGGCTCGATTGCGACGAGGACGTGGTGCTGCTGAAGGTCGAGCAGGTGTCGGGCATCGCGTGCCACACCGGCCGGCACTCGTGCTTCTTCCAGAAATTCGAAGGCAGCGCCGACGACGGCGAATGGGTCGCGGTCGATCCGGTGCTGAAAGATCCCGAGCATATCTACAAATGACGTCAACCACCGAAGACACACTGCTGCGCCTCGCGGCGGTGATCGACAGCCGCAGGGGCGGCGATCCCGAGCAGTCGTACGTATCGCGCCTGTTCCACAAGGGCGACGACGCGGTGCTGAAGAAGATCGGCGAGGAGGCCACCGAAGTGGTGCTCGCCGCCAAGGACGTGCGGCAGGGCGGCGCGCCGACGGCGCTCGTCGGCGAGGTCGCGGACCTGTGGTTCCACTGCCTCGTGATGCTGTCGCATTTCGATCTGAGCCCGGCCGACGTGGTGGCCGAGCTGGAGCGCCGCGAAGGTTTGTCGGGCCTTGAGGAGAAAGCGCTGCGCAAGAGCCGCGAGCGCGAGGAAAACGGCGGCTGAGCCGGCTGCGGACTGCGCAGTCGAGGACTGCGCGTCCCTGACCGGGCGTCCCTAACCGGGCGTCCCTGACCGGGCGTCCTTGGCTGGCCGTCCCGGAAAACTGTCATCAATTGGGGGTTAACATCATGCAAGATTCGCCGGGTCAGTTTCCGCCCTCGTACCAGAGCGCGTCCGAGAGCGAGCGGCAGAATTCGTTGCGCACCCTGACGCACGTGCTGTACGCGCTGTACGCGATCCATTGGTTGACGGGCGGCATCACCGGGATCATCGCGATCATCATCAACTACGTGAAGCGCGGCGATGTGGTCGGCACCGCGTACCAGGCCCATTTCGAATGGCAGATCCGCACCTTCTGGCGCGCGCTGATCGCCTATCTGATCGGGTTCGCGCTGCTGTTCGTCGGGATCGGCTTCGTGGTGCTGGGCGCGGTCTGGCTCTGGACGCTCTACCGTATCATCAAGGGCTGGCTGTTCCTGTACGACAACAAGACGCTCGATCCTCAGGCGTGGTTCTGAGCGGGTGGATGCCGGGAGCATGATGGATCACGATCCGAACTGCCTGTTCTGCCGCATCGCGGCGGGCGAGGTGCCGAGCGCGAAGGTGCACGAGGACGACGAGTTCGTCGCGTTCCGCGACATCCGCCCTGCAGCCGAGACGCACGTGCTGGTGATTCCGCGCCGGCATCTGCCGACATTGTCGTCGGCGCGCGCGGAAGACGCGCCGCTGCTTGGTAGAATGATGATCCTCGTCGCGCGCCTCGCCGAACAGCTGGGCTGCGCGTATACGGGCGGCGAGACCGGGTTCCGGACGGTGATCAACACCGGGCCGGGCGGCGGGCAGGAGGTCTACCACCTGCACGCGCATATCCTGGCCGGGCCGCGTCCGTGGCATCGCATGGGGTGACGGGCGTTTCCGTCACGGGACTGAATTGACGCCGGCATCGCCGGCATGTTGCGCCGCCGTCGCGGCGACGCTTGGGAGAGTGGCATCATGGGTGGACTGAGTATTTGGCACTGGCTGATCGTGCTGTTGATCGTCGCGCTGGTGTTCGGCACGAAGAAGCTGCGCAATATCGGCAGCGACCTCGGCGGTGCGGTGAAGGGCTTCAAGGACGGCATGCGCGAGTCCGAGGGTTCGGATGCGCAGCAGCTGCCGCGCGCGGGGTCGGTCGACGTCGACGCGAAGGAAGCGGCGCGTTCGTCCGATTCCCACAAGGCTTGACGCCCGCGCGCTGACGGATCGCCGCGATGCTCGATCTGGGTCTTTCGAAGATGGCGCTGATCGGCGTCGTCGCGCTCGTCGTGCTCGGCCCCGAGCGGCTGCCGCGCGTCGCGCGCACGGCCGGCGCGCTGTTCGGGCGCGCGCAGCGCTATATCAACGACGTGAAGGCGGAAGTCTCGCGCGAAATCGAACTCGATGCGCTGCGCACGATGAAGACGGATTTCGAGGCGGCCGCGCGCAACGTCGAAACCACGATTCACGACAACGTGCGGCAGCACGAGACCGATCTCAACGACGCCTGGCGTTCGACGGTCGATCCCGACAGCGCCGCGGCGACGGCCGCCGCGGCTGACGCCGGCGCGCCCGGGCCGTCCTCGTGGCGCAGCACGGTCGCCGCCGCGCCGAAGCGTCGCAACTGGCGTGTGAAGACGACCGCGACGCCCGTGTGGTACAAGCGCGCGACCGCGCGCCGCGCGCACGTGCAGTCGGGCGCCGCGCGCGTCGCCCGGCATCAGCCGGCGAGCCTGCGTCGCCCCGTGCGCTTCTTCTGAGCGATGATTCGCGCCCATTATTCCAACCGAGGGCCGGTGTGAACGACCCCCAGCGTAATCCGGACGACGCGCCGGAAGAAACCTTCATTTCCCATCTCGTCGAACTGCGCGACCGCATCATCCGGGCGGGCGCGGCGGTCATCGTCGTGTTCCTCGGGCTCGTCTACTGGGCGCCCGACATCTTCCGGCTGCTCGCGCGCCCGCTGATGCAGAACCTGCCGAAGGACGGCAAGATGATCGTCACCGACGTCACCGGCTCGTTCTTCGTGCCGATGAAGGTGACGATGCTGGTCGCGCTCGTGATCGCGCTGCCGATCGTGCTTTACCAGATCTGGGCGTTCGTCGCGCCGGGCCTCTACCAGCATGAGAAGAAGCTCGTCGGGCCGCTCGTCGGCAGCAGCTACGTGCTGTTCCTGTGCGGCATGGCCTTCGCGTACTTCATCGTGTTCCCCACCATCTTCCGCGTGATGGCGCACTACAACGCGCCGCTCGGCGCGGAGATGACGACCGATATCGATAATTACCTGAGCTTCGTGCTCGGGATGTTCATCGCGTTCGGGGTCACCTTCGAAGTGCCGGTGGTCGTCGTGCTGCTCGTCCGGATGGGCGTGCTGACGGTGCAGAAGCTCAAGGAGATCCGCCCGTACGTGATTGTCGGCGCATTCGTGGTGGCCGCGGTGGTGACGCCGCCCGACGTGTTCTCGCAGCTGATGCTCGCGTTGCCGCTCGTGGTGCTGTACGAGGCCGGGATCATCGCGGCGCGGCTGTTCGTCAAGCCGCCGGTGAAGGAAAAGGAAGCGGAAGCCGCGTCGTGAGCGTGCTTGGCGTGCCCGCTTCCGCTGGACGAGCCCTGCACGCTGCTTCCCTCTGCCTGATCGCGCATGGACATCCGGTCGGCGGCTGAGGCGACGCCATCCGCATCTTGTCGGGGCGGTTTTCCGGCCGGCCTGCCAGAATGAAAAACCCCGCGTCTGCATTGCGCAGCGCGGGGTTTTTTGTCGGACGCGTCCAGGCCATCCGCTGTCCGAAGCCCGCGCCGCGCCTCGACGCAACGGCGGGCGCGGCGCGCCGCCCGTTATTCCGTGTCGTCGCCTTCCTGGTCGCTCAGCGCCTGCTTCGGCGGCGGCGGACGCTTGCCGATCACGACCGTCAGGTCGAATTCCTTGCCCTTGCGCACGACGTGAACCTTGGTCGGCGTGCCGGGCTTGATCTGCGCGACGACGTTCAAGAGCCGCGTGGTGTCGGAGATCGTCTCGCCGTTGACCGACACGAGGATGTCGCCCGGCTTGATGCCCGCCTTGTCGGCCGGGCCGCCCTGCAGCACGCCGGCGACGATCGCGCCGCTCTTCTGTTCGAGCCCGAACGATTCGGCGATCTCCGGCGTGACGTCCTGCGGCTCGACGCCGATCCAGCCGCGCGTGACGCCGCCCATCGTGATGATGCTCTCGAGCACGGTGCGGGCGGTGGAGACGGGGATCGCGAAGCCGATCCCGAGCGAGCCGCCCGAGCGCGAGTAGATCGCGGTGTTGATGCCGAGCAGGTTGCCGTTCACGTCGACGAGCGCGCCGCCGGAATTGCCGGGATTGATCGGCGCGTCGGTCTGGATGAAGTTCTCGAAGGTGTTGATGCCGAGATGGTTGCGGCCGAGCGCGCTGATGATGCCCATCGTGACGGTCTGGCCGACGCCGAACGGATTGCCGATCGCGAGCACCACATCGCCGACGCGGGACTGGTCGGAGCGGCCGAGCGTGATCGTCGGCAGGTTGGTCATGTTGATCTTGAGCACGGCCAGATCGGTCTCGGGATCGCTGCCGATCACCTTGGCGGTGGCGGTGCGGCCGTCGGCGAGCGCGACTTCGATCTGGTCGGCGCCGTCGACCACATGCTGGTTCGTTAGAATGTAACCTTCCGAGCTCACGATGACGCCCGAGCCCAGATTCGCCGCCGGCTCCTCTTGTTGCTTGTGCGCATTGCGGTCGCCGAAGAAATACCGGAACAATGGATCCTTCGCGCGCGGATCCGGCGGCAGCGAGCCGTCCTTGCTCGAGAACACGTTGACGACCGCAGGCATGGCCTTTTGCGCGGCGTCCGCATAGGAAGTCTGCGCGGGCGCGCCGCCGACGCCGGGCGCCACCTCGCGCAGCGCCACGATCGGCGCCGCCAGCTGCTTGCCGAGCTGCCCCTGCCGCTGCAGCCATTGCGGCTTGAGCGTCGCGACGATGAACATCAGCGCGAGCAGCACCGTCACCGCTTGGGCGAAGAACAGCCAGAAGCGTCTAAGCATTTGAAGATATTAGAGGTTTATATGGATCGGATCGAACTTGAATTGTACTTGAACAATACCCTCGAAACCGCCCGCTTCAAGGACTATTGCCCCAACGGTCTGCAGGTGGAAGGACGTCGCCGGATCGAGAAGATCGCCACCGGCGTGACCGCATCGGTCGCGTTTCTCGACCGCGCGCTCGAGTGGGGCGCCGACGCGGTGCTGGTCCATCACGGCTACTTCTGGCGCAACGAGGCGCCGTCGATCACGGGCCGCAAGCACCAGCGCCTGAAGCGCCTGCTCGCGAACGACCTGAACCTGTTCGCGTTTCATCTGCCGCTCGACGCGCACCCCGAACTCGGCAACAACGCGCAACTGGGCGAGCGCCTCGGCCTGATCGGCGACGCGCGCTTCGGCGACCAGGACCTCGGCTGGCTGGCGACGCTGCCGATGCCCGTCACGCTCGAGCATTTCACCGCGAAGGTCGAGCAGACGCTCGGCCGCACCCCGCTCGTGCTCGGCGACGCGGATCTGCAGCTGCGCCGCGTCGCATGGTGCACGGGCGGCGCGCAGAGCTATTTCGACGCGGCGATCGAGGCGGGCGCCGATGTGTTCCTGACCGGCGAGGCGTCGGAATTCGTCACGCATGCGGCGGCCGAGAGCGGCGTCGCGTTCGTTGCGGCGGGGCACCATGCGACCGAGCGCTACGGGATCCAAGCGCTCGGTCGCCATTTGTCGGAGAAATTCGATCTCGAGCACCTTTTCATCGACATCCACAATCCGGTTTGAGGGTCCGATTTGGTGCGCTGCACCTAGAAAATCGAATGTAGTAAACGCTTAATATGCGATTGAAATAATCGCTTCGATAGTGCGTGGAAACCCTTATCAATCAAGGGCTTCAAGCAGTATTTCGCATCCGGGCCTTGTAAATGGCGACTCCATTCCCGCACACTAGCGGCGGTATGAAAAGTCGTGACGGAAAATCCAACTCAGAAGTGGGGCGTGTGATGCGAGACAAAGAAGAGAAACGCGTCGACAGCGGCCGCCGTACCTGGCTGATTGCGACATCCGTAGCAGGTGGCGTAGGAGGCGTTGCCACCGTAATACCGTTCGCGGCGTCGCTCGCGCCGTCCGCGAAGGCGAAAGCGGCCGGCGCGCCGGTCGAGGTCGATATCGGCGAGCTGAAGCCGGGCGAGATGCTCACCGTGGCATGGCGCGGCAAGCCGGTCTGGATCCTGAATCGCACCGAAGCGATGCTGACCGACGTCACCAAGGCCGACAAGGAAGTGGCCGATCCGCAGTCGAAGACCCCGTATTCCATGCCGTTGCCCGCGTATTGCGCGAATGAATATCGTGCGCGGGCCGATCGCAAGAACATCCTCGTCGTGGTCGCGGTGTGCACCCACCTGGGCTGCACCCCGACCCAGCGCTTCACGCCGGGGCCGCAGCCGAACCTGCCGGACGATTGGCCGGGCGGCTTCCTGTGCCCCTGCCACGGTTCGACCTACGATCTGGCCGGCCGCGTCTTCAAGAACAAGCCCGCACCGCAGAATCTCGATGTTCCGCCCTACATGTTCACGTCGGCCAACACCCTCGTGATCGGCAGGGACGAGAAAGGAGAAGCGTAAATGGCGACGGATAACAAGGAAGTCTCCACGACAGGTTTCATGGGCTGGGTCGACCAACGCTTCCCGCTCACTTCCACCTGGAAGAAGCACGTTTCCGAGTACTACGCGCCGAAGAACTTCAACTTCTGGTACTTCTTCGGGTCGCTCGCGCTGCTGGTGCTCGTGAACCAGATCGTCACCGGCATCTTCCTCACGATGAACTACAAGCCCGATGCGACCCTCGCGTTCGCATCGGTCGAGTACATCATGCGCGAGGTGCCGTGGGGCTGGCTGATCCGCTACTTGCACTCGACGGGCGCGTCGATGTTCTTCGTGGTCGTTTACCTGCACATGTTTCGCGGGCTGCTGTACGGGTCTTACCGCAAGCCGCGCGAACTGGTGTGGATCTTCGGCTGCGCGATCTTCCTGTGCCTGATGGCCGAGGCGTTCTTCGGCTACCTGCTGCCGTGGGGCCAGATGTCGTTCTGGGGCGCGCAGGTGATCGTGAACCTGTTCTCGGCGATCCCGTTCGTCGGTCCGGACCTGTCGCTGTGGATCCGCGGCGACTACGTGGTGTCGGACGTCACGCTGAACCGCTTCTTCGCGTTCCACGTGATCGCGATCCCGCTGGTGCTGGTCGGGCTCGTGGTCGCGCACCTGGTCGCGCTGCACGAAGTGGGGTCGAACAACCCGGACGGCGTCGAGATCAAGGCGAAGAAGGACGAGAACGGCATCCCGCTCGACGGCATTCCGTTCCACCCGTACTACTCGGTGCACGACTTCCTCGGCGTGTGCGTGTTCCTGATGGTGTTCGCGCTGATCGTGTTCTTCGCGCCGGAGATGGGCGGCTACTTCCTCGAGGCGAACAACTTCGTGCCGGCGAACCCGCTGCAGACGCCGCCCGAGATCGCGCCCGTCTGGTACTTCACCGCGTTCTACGCGATGCTGCGCGCGACCACCGACCCGTTCAAGATCGTGCTGATGATCGTGATCGCGGCGCTCGGCGTGCTGGCGCTGATCCGCGCGCGCGGCAGATGGAAGATCGGGCTGCCGGTGCTGGCCGCCGCCGTGGTCGTCTTCATGTACGTGACCGAGGCGAAGTTCTGGGGCGTGGTGGTGATGGGCGCGGCCGTCGTGTCGCTGTTCTTCCTGCCCTGGCTCGACCGCAGCCCGGTGAAGTCGATCCGCTACCGGCCGCTGTTCCACAAGGTGTTCTACGGCATCTTCGTGCTGGTGTTCCTGACGCTCGCGTTCCTCGGCACGCGGCCGCCTTCGCCCGCGGCGACGCTGATCGCCCAGATCTGCGCGCTCGTGTACTTCGCGTTCTTCCTCGGCATGCCGTTCTGGACGCCGCTTGGCAGGTTCAAGCAGCCGCCCGAGCGCGTGACGTTCAAGCCCCACTAAGCGAGCGAGGAGAACACGACATGAAGAAACTGCTTTCGACGCTCGCGCTGATCGGCGCGACGGCGTGTGCGCTGCTGGCGGCGCCGGCTTGGGCGGATGAGGGTAATTTTCCGCTCGACCGCGCACCGGATAACACGGAAAATCTCGTGTCCTTGCAGCACGGCGCGCAATTGTTTGTAAACTATTGCCTGAACTGCCATAGCGCGAACCTGATGCGCTACAACCGTCTGACGGATCTCGGCATTTCGCAGAAGGAGATCGAGAAGAATCTCCTGTTCACGACCGACAAGGTCGGCAACACGATGTCGGTCGCGATGCGGCCCGACGATGCGAAGAGCTGGTTCGGCGCAACGCCGCCCGATCTGTCGGTCGAGGCCCGGGCGCGCAGCCGCGACTGGCTGTATACATACCTGCGCAGCTTCTACCGCGACGACACGCGTCCGACCGGCTGGAACAACGCGGTATTCGAGAACGTCGGTATGCCCCATGTCCTGTGGCAGTTGCAGGGGCAGCGCACGGCGAAATTCGAAGAAAAGACGGACGAGGAGACGGGCGAGAAGGTGCGCAAGCTCGTCGGCTTCGAGCAGGTGACGCCGGGGACACTGTCGCCGGTGGATTATGATTCTGCCGTGGCCGACCTGGTGGCATACCTGAACTGGATGTCGGAGCCCGCGCAGCAGACCCGCAAGCGGCTTGGCGTGTGGGTGATGCTGTTTCTCGGCGTCCTGACCTTTTTCGCATGGCGGCTCAATGCCGCCTACTGGAAAGATATCAAGTAATCACGCCGTGACCGGCGTGGGGCCGGCGCAAGGAAAGGCCTGCGGGATGGGCTTTCTGCGCGCTGGCCTTCGGCTTTTTGAGGAAACGTAATTATGATGGTTCTGTATTCCGGCACGACTTGTCCGTTCTCCCAGCGTTGCCGGCTGGTGCTGTTCGAAAAGGGCATGGATTTCGAGATTCGCGATGTCGACTTGTTCAACAAGCCGGAAGATATCGCCGTGATGAATCCGTATGGTCAGGTGCCGATTCTCGTCGAGCGGGATCTGATTCTGTATGAATCGAACATCATCAACGAGTATATCGACGAGCGCTTCCCGCACCCGCAGCTGATGCCGGCCGACCCGGTGCAGCGCGCGCGCGCGCGGCTGTTCCTGCTCAATTTCGAGAAGGAGCTGTTCGTGCACGTGAGCACGCTCGAGAACGAGAAGGGCAAGGCGGCGGAGAAGAACCACGAGAAGGCGCGCCTCGCGATCCGCGATCGCCTGACGCAGCTCGCGCCGATCTTTCTGAAGAACAAGTACATGCTGGGTGAAGAGTTCTCGATGCTCGACGTCGCGATTGCGCCGCTGCTGTGGCGCCTCGATCACTACGGGATCGAGCTGTCGAAGAATGCGGCGCCGCTGATGAAGTACGCGGAGCGGATTTTCAGCCGCCCGGCGTATATCGAAGCGCTGACGCCGTCCGAAAAGGTCATGCGTCGTTGAGTCTGGTTGCGGAGCGGCGATGCGGCGGGGGCCGCGTCGTCACTCCCGTTTGAGGACGGTTGATGCAAGAGATTTCCACGAAGCCTTATTTGCTGCGCGCGCTGTACGAGTGGTGTACGGATAACGGCTATACGCCACATATCGCGGTGCGCGTCGACAATTCGACGCGCGTGCCGCGCCAGTTCGTGCGCGACGGCGAGATCGTGTTGAACATCAGCTTCGAGGCGACGAGCCAGCTGCAGATGGGTAACGAATGGATCGAGTTCACCGCGCGCTTCTCCGGTAAGGCCCACAAGATCGAGGTGCCGGTCGCCAACGTGCTCGCGATCTATGCGCGCGAGAACGGGCAGGGCATGGCGTTCCAGGTCGAGGCGGTCGCGGAAGGCGCGGGCGCGCCGTTGGAGTCCGAAGCGGAGGAAGGGGCGACGGTCGAGGAAGCGGGTGCGGCGGATACGGCCGGCAACGAGGCCGCCAAACCCGCCGATGAGCCGCCCGAGCCCGACGGCGACGGCGCGAAGGGCAGCAGGCCTCGCCTCAAGATCGTGAAATGAGGTAGAATTCGCGGCTACGCCGGCTTAGCTCATCTGGTAGAGCAGTTGATTTGTAATCATCAGGTGGCGGGTTCGAGTCCTGCAGCCGGCACCAAATACCTATCCAAGAGCATCCTTGGAAATCCTGAAACCCGTGATAGCATAAGGCTTCGCGGGTTTTTTTATTCCAGCGTTGTCCAGCGCTACCCGTCTGAATCCGGGTGTAGTGGTCAACTAATCCCGGACACTGCATTAAGTTTTTCTTCCGCAACCGCCGGCGCCAGTCCGTCATTGAACTGATGCGGCCGTATCCAGTTGTACCGGTGCATCAGGTAGTGGCTGATGTCCCGCTGTGCCTCCTGCGCCGACATGTAGCCCACTGACGGTAGCCATTCGGTCTTGAAGCTGCGGAACAACCTCTCCATCGGGGAGTTGTCCCAACAATTTCCTCGACGGCTCATGCTCTGCTGTATCCGATAGCGCCAGAGGCGCTGACGGAATCTCCGGCTTGCATATTGACCGCCTTGATCCGAGTGAAACAGCAAGCCTTGCGGTCGACCACGTTGCTCGTAGGCCATCTCCAACGCCTGCACGACCAGATCGGCATCAGGGCGTGTCGAGAACGCCCAGCCAACAGCCCGACGCGTGAACAGGTCGAGTACTACGGCCAGATAATGCCAACGGCCCTGCGCCCAGACATACGTGATGTCACCACACCACACCTGATTCGGCGTACCAACCTCGAATTCGCGATTGAGATGGTTCGGGATATCGATCCGCTCGACCGTGGCCTGCTTGTAGGCATGGCGGCCCGGCTGCTTGCAGATCAACCCGAGTTCTTCCATCAAGCGGCTGACCTTGAAGCGGCCAATCGCCGTACCTTCCTCGCGCATCATGCCCATGATGCTGCGACTGCCAGCAGAGCTTCGACTCTCGATGAATAGTTCGTGTACCCGGCTACGCAGTGCCATTCGCTCGGCATCAACGCGTCGGGTTCGCCCTCGATGGGCATACAGGCAGGACCGCGACACGTCGAATACCGCGCAGATCAGCTCGACCGATTCGCTTGCGCCAATCTGATCAATTACTTCGTACGTTCGATGCCTTCCGACATCAAGAGCGCGGCAGCCTTTTTTAAAATGGCCTTCTCACGCTCAAGGCGTTCGATACGCGCCTCGAGTTACTGAATACGCTGTTGATCCGGCGTGATTGCCTTGCCCTGCGGCGTGACGCCCTGGCGTTCCATCTGAAGTTGCTGCACCCAGCGGCGCAGCACCGTCTCGCCGACGCCGACCGAGCGGCTTGCTTCTATATGGCTATAGCCCTGGTCGAGCACCAGACACGCGGCTTGCATCCTTACTACCAGACGCTGGAAGCAAAGGACTCGATGCACGAATGCGTGCAACAGTACATCTTCGACGCTGTCGCTGAGTTCAAGACTGGCAAATTACTGTCGCGCGTCAACCCTGACAGCGTGCGTAGATTAAAGAATGACTTGTTGCGAGCGCGGGCGGCGCAACTCGACAACGCCGATGCCGAGGTCAGGGCGCAGGCGGAAGCTGATCTGTTCGGGCAAACATCCGAACGCACCGCCGGCGAAGGCTGAAAGGGTGAGGTATGCCTAAATTGACGCCGCGAGGTTGGCAAGTCGAAGCGCTCGCAAATTGGGAGCACGCTAACCATCGCGGTATCGTCAGCGTCGTTACAGGCGGCGGCAAGACGGTGTTTGCGCTGTCATGCATTGACCGCATCCGTCCGGTCGCGACACTAATCGTCGTTCCGACCACCGCGCTACTTGAGCAATGGTGGGAGGAGGCAGCGAGCTACTTCGATCTTGAGCTAGATGAGATCAACGTTATCACTGGAAGTCTGCGCTTTCGCCTTGGGGCGATCAACATCGCGGTACTCAACACGGCCGCCAAGCTGCCTGAACGCATGCAGGAGCAGCACAGGTGTTTCTTGATCGTTGATGAGTGTCACAAGGCTGCATCCGAACAGTACCGCTCGGCGCTTCAGGTTCCGACCTTCGCGTCTTTGGGGCTTTCGGCAACGCCCGAACGGCAGTATGACGACGGCCTAAAGGATGTACTTGTACCTGCCCTTGGAGACGTAATCTACAGCTACGGCTATGCGGACGCGCTGCGTGATGGTGTCATCGTACCGTTTGAATTGAAGAACATTGTCTTCGAACTGGAAGCAGACAGGCAGGCTGAGTACGACAAGCTTAGCAAGGCGATAGCGCGCTCCATTAGCCAGCATGGGATGGAAGCAGAGGAAACCGTCGCCCTGTTCCTGAAGCGCGCTCGCGTCTTGAATCTCAGCCTGAACCGCATCCGCTTGGCGCTAAAGCTCGTGGCGGCAAACCGCGGAAAACGCACGCTGGTCTTTCATGAAGACATCGAAGCCTGCGATCTGATCCATAGCGTGCTAGCGGAGAACGGCGTCAAGAGCGGGGTTTACCACTCCAAGATGCCGCTCCGCGCAAAAGCCGCGATGCTGGGACGGTACCGGCGCGGCGAGATCGATGTGTTGGTTACCTGTCGAGCTCTAGATGAGGGATTCAATGTGCCAGAGACAGAGATCGGCATCATCGCAGCCAGCACGGCAACGCGGCGCCAGCGGATTCAACGGCTTGGCCGCGTCGTGCGTCCCGCGAAGGATAAGGACGGTGCTTCCATCTATACGCTTGTCGCAACTGGACCGGAGATTCAGCGTCTCAAGGAAGAGGAAGAGCGCCTTGAGGGCGTGGCAACCGTGACTTGGAGTCGGGCATGAGAAAGCTTTTAACCGGCGAATGCCACCCGGACAATATTTTTCAACTCGTCGATCCAACGACGTATGTCGAAGGTGACTTCGAAGCGGAAGTCGTCAAAGCGCTGTCGTGTTTGATGCCGGAATATCGTTGCGGCGTGTTTGCTGGAGCGTTCGTCTTGGAGGGCGAGCGTCGCGTTGCGGACTTGGCGCTCGTTCACAGGACTTTGTCCCATTGGTTCGTCGTTGAGGTCGAACTGGCAGGGCATTCGCTGGAACACCACGTTCTTCCTCAAGTTCGCTGTTTCCGCTACGGTGACCCAGAGCAATCTTGCGTTACGAGCTTGGTACGGGCATTCGGAGATCTTAATCGCGAACAAGCCGAGGACCTGCTGAGCTACATACCTCGCTATGTCGCCGTCGTTGGCAATCTGCCTGATCCGATCTGGGCGACGAAGCTTAGCGCAGTTGACACGCAGTATTTGACCGTGTCTGTTTATCAGGATCGCAACGGACGAATAGCGCATGAAGTGGAAGGCCGACTATTTGTCAGAGCGCAGAGCATAGGTTTTGCGCGGTTCTCGGCGATTGACAACTGTTTACGCATCCCGAGCGGCTGCGGGCTTCCGGTTGGGAACATTCAAATCGTGGACCAATACGGCGTCGCTGGGGTATGGACGGTTCGCGACGACGCTGGAAATCTTTGGATTCAAAAAGAGCGTGGACCCGCGCTGATTCCTCACGATAGCCTAGTGCAAATCATCCGAAATTTTGAGGGTCGCATATCGATATTGCTGTCGTCGTAAGTACGGCTCGGGAACGAGGAGCATTCAAACGCGCCATGCCGATCGGTGTACATCGTGGCCGCACGCTTCCCACCGGAATCAGCGTCGGCGAACAAATAGTTTCGCCGGCTAAGCGAAGAGACGCGAGCCCAGTTTTCCGTCAAAGACAGAGCACCTTACTGCTGCTCGAATCGTTTAGTACACAGGGCGGCGAGTTCGCCCTCGGCGCCGTCTGGTACGCTAAAATTGTGCTCAACAGTCAGATGTCGCCGTTAGCTGCGCTCGATTCCGGCGTTGAAGTCGGATGAGCAACCGAATCAGAATGCCCCCAAGGATTGGGGGCACATTTGGGGGCACGTAGAAATTAGCGAGTCTCTCGAAGCCTTATATGACGAGGTTTTTCTGGAAGAATTCAATTCCTGCAGCCGCACCATATCCAGCAAGGGGTTACGCGATGTTTGCGTAACCCCTTCGCGTTTTCGGAGCACTCCCGCGTTTCCCAAACGCGTGCGGCGGTGCTCGTGGACGAACTCGTGCACGAAGAGCACATCCGAATAGGCCGCCGTGCAAGGTCGCATGACCGCGCGGTCGGCGCGGTCCACAACCACCATTCCAATAAGAACAGAGAGAACAGAGTGTGATCGTAGCCGCGCGCTTTGCATGCCGTCACCTCCGGCCAACCGTATTCGGCCAGGCATCGGCCGGCCCTCGGCCCTGTGTCTTGGTCGCCTATTCGGCCAGTCCGAAAAGATCGACGCGCAGATATCTAAGGACGATGTAATACCAGCCGATGTCATCTCGTCCCTTCCATGACTTGATGGTATTCCAGTTGTCGGCCAGCGTGATGTTCCAGACGGCGACATGTTCAAGTTCGTTGTCGTATGGCCAGGGGATTAAATTATTGCGCACGGCATACGACACGGTATTTGAGTAGCCGATCTCGCCTTCCCATTTATTTTCCTTGATTTCGATAATTAGTTTTTCCGCATTCTTCAGGCTGGTGCCGTATATGGTCGCGCCGGTACGTGCCACATCATTCTTATTGTTCGCTTTGAAGTACGCCCCTGTGAACGAACCTCGGTCGCTGAAGGATTGCGCTTTGATGAGTTTATGAGCAGGTAGGTTGACACCGGTCTCCTCGATGAATTCGCGTTCGGCGGCCGCGGCGGCCCCCTCGTTCTTGTGTATCCCGCCGCCGGGAAGCGCGTACTGCCCGGGGCCATTCGTTATGCGTATTCCTTTATGGTAGGCATCTCCCTTGCGGCCGTTTCCAAAATAGAAACCCTCGGTTCTCTTCTTGGCGATGATGAACCAGCCTTCCTCGTCGTATAGGACCGCATATGCAGAGGCCACGGTAATCTCCTTGATGATTTCGGCCGAAACAGGCAACGGAATTGGGAGTCTGCCCATGGGCCGGTTTTCAGCTTAGGACCGTTTTTGGCATGAAGGTAGCTACCATTTATAACAGGAATGGAAGCGCCGAATTATCCGAAACGTTATTTGGGATGTGATGTTGTTGGGAAATCAAATTCATCGATGGTGAGCGCGTCTCCCGGATATTGAGAAGGCTCGACGGGACGCCTTCCCTCCTCATGTGGCGGATCGACGCTGAACCAGCGACGCGAGGCATGGATCTCTCCAGGTCTGGTATGGAAGATCGGAAACTCAATAAATCCTCTTGGCGATTTCGTGGTATCTATGGCGCGCGGGTTAATTCTCGATGATTGTCTGTCGACCTTGTCGATCAAGCTTCATCGATCCCAAGCCCCAGCAGAACAACGATGTACAAGACGGTCTGTCGTATGGCGTGTGCCGGATTCGATGCAAGGGCGGTCGGGGAGTCAGCCGTCAACGCGAGCATGACGTGTCGTGTGTTCGCAATCGCGTCCGTATTGTCCGGTCCCGACACGCTCTATTTGACGACCTGTTCGCCGGCCCCCTCCTGCTGCTGGCTTTCGAATGCCGAGATGGCACAAACCGTCCATCCTCGGCCGCCGGTGTGCTTCCGGTCATTCGATCGATGATCGTTCCCATGTTTGTGTGGAGCATTGGCGGGGCGTGCGGCGGATTCGCGTCGACATCGCTTGATCCTGATAACAACCAATGCCCATCGAATGGCAAAACCTGGAGAGCCGTACCATGCAAGCACCGCTTCACCGCCACCATCTTCTCGCCCTTGCGCTGCTCGCGGCGACCCTTTCCGCCTGTGGCGGGGGAGATGACGGCGGGACATCCAGCACCGGATCAACCGCGTCGCCCCTGCCGGCGTCGCCCGCACCCGAAGCCCCCGCACCGTCGGCACAAGCCGCGTGCCGGCCGAGCGGTCGCTTTACCTATTCCGGCTCGGCTTCCCAGGTGGCGGCGAGCAACGGTCAACTGGCCGTGGTGGTCGTCCCGAGCCTGCCCACGGCGTATCAGAAGAAAAGAAACTTCACCGCACCGGCCGCGCCCGCATCGAGCCTGGTGCAGCAGCCGAGCGGTGGATTCACGACCTTGGCCGCATCGGCTGCGGCGACCGATTGTCTCGGCCTCGATCACGGGATGGTCACGGACATACAGAGCGTCGGCGCCGACGTGGCGATCGGCCGTTGGACTCAGGCCATGGACACGGACCGCAATACCTATAACGGCGAGCAGGGCGTCAGCTATGCGGTGGGGACGCCGTTGACGTTGTCCGCGACGAGCGGATCGCTCGTCTGCACGTCATTGATCGCGGGTCCGGTGGCAAACAACACCGGAGCGGAAGGGGGCTCGCTCGGAACGGCGTCGGCCACGCTCGATCTCGCCGCGCGCACGCTGAACAACCTGAGCCTGTCGATCACGGTGATCAATACGCCCTACACGGTGACGAAAGCGCAGACCCCGTTGAATGGGGTATCGAGCGAAGGAATGCTCACCGTCCAGTCGGTCGTCGTGGGACATGACGCGAAGCGGCCGCTGGTGGCGCTCGGCTACTCGGCAGCGCCGCCGAATACGCAAGGGGTCGGCGGCGTCGTGGTGATGTCGTGCCAGTAGTGATGGGCGCGTGACGTGACGGCGCGGCAATGTCGCGCCGGTCGTCGCGCGAGAGGATCGCCGCCACGCAGCGTGATGCCTGGCATGCAGGCGATCGGCAAAGCCGCCGTGTACTCCGGCGCCGGCGGCTTTTTTGCATCTGCATCTGGCAGCACGGCTTTTCCCGGCGCCAAGTCGGCCACCTACACCTTCAACTGGTATTTCACGCGTCGGCGCGGTTCGGATGGAATCCTCGGCACGTCTTCCACCCAGCCCACCCATCGCTGCGCCGACGTCGCATCCTGCACCGTACTTGCCCGATCCCACCTGGGGCTGCCCTGGCCACAGAGCCGCGAGCCGATGATCCGACGGCGATCACGACGCAATTTATAAATGGAATTGTTTGGAGATATCTGCAATTCAGGTGCTCGATACAGTCAATATTTGGCTGATCGATATTGGAAAACGTTTGCGGAAGAATTGCGTGTAAGAAGAAATAGGCCGTCGAAACGAAAAGAAGAAGCGCTCGATCCGAAATCTCATGATTCGTCGAGGGTGGCGGCCGCGAACTGCTTGCCCATGAAGGAAATGAGACGTACGGCATCATCAAATGAGACAAGGATGATGCGTCGGGATTGCGTATTTCTTGACGAATTTAAGAAATTAATGGTGAGTATTTTTTTAGGAAATTTCAATAGCGTGATTTTGCGAAATTTTACAAACAAGTGATTCGTTTTTACATTTCTTGAAGATTGTAAGTCGATCGTAGTCGATATAATCGTCGCGAAATTTGAGATTGTAAGGACGGACAGGATTGCATGCCGTCCGGAAGGAAGTTCGTGGGTCGGCCCATGACGATGGGGAAGGTGGTCTGTCATGCGGCAAGGCAGGTGATGGGAAGTCGAGTGTGATCCGGTAGTCCTGCGCACGGTGCGCAAATTTTCCACGTATTGGCGACGCGTCGAGCCGAGTGATTGTGCCCATTCGGAATGCATCGTCGCGTGGATCGATTCGTCGATATAGAAGAGCGGCCTTCAAAACCCGGTGTGATATCCGGTTGAAGATGCTTCCGGCCGCGCAGGTGAAAACAGAGACCAAGATGCCATGGAAACGCGAGAGAGTTCCGGGGAAAGCTGCGTCCGCATTCGGCCGTCGATCGGTGGTCGCGCAAATCGCGACGAACGTCGATGCCGTCACGCCGGATTTCAAGGCCGCTTCAATCCGTTTTCCAACGTGTTTCGTGCGTCGCCGCCGCTTGGCGATACCGCGGAAAGTCAGCCCGTAAAACCATAGAAATCGTGCAGACAGCGCGCCCGACGGCGCGTCATCTGCGATCACAGAAATAACACGGATTCGCCGCTGCGTAGTGGCGTCCGTGCGCTTCCTGGCGCTTATCGACGTACAGCCGTCCCCGGATCCTCCTCGCGAGGAAACGTTTCGTATTACTGAATATAAATCAACGCTACTCAAGAACATTAGGAGAGACCAATTGAAGAAGACGCATATTTCGATGCTTGTCACGGCGATGTTCGCGGGCGCCGGCATCCTGGGCGCAGGCACCGTGGCGGCGCAATCGAGCGCGAATTTCGTCGACCGGGGCAACCCCGACAACGCGCTCAACGGGCAATGCATCGACGGCACGACGTCCGGATGCATTTCCACCAAGAGCGGTTCGAACGTCGCGGTGAGCAGCTCGAGCTACAAGGCGGGCAACAACGCGCAAGCGGGCGCCGGCGGCATCGCGATCGGCGATCAGGCCAATGCGAACAGCAAGGGCGGCGCGGCGGGCGGCGGCGCGATCGCGGTCGGCACCGGCGCGCAGGCGCTCTCCAACTCGGCGACGGCGATCGGCACGGTGGCGATGGCCCAGGGCAATACGTCGCTCGCGGTCGGCCGCCAGTCGGCTGCGGTCGGCGATTTCTCGATGGCGGTGGGCAACGTCGCCGATGCGCGCGGCAAAAGCTCGATCGCGCTCGGCCATTCGGCGCTCGCGCAAGGCGACCGCTCGGTCGCGATCGGCGGGGCCAACCCGACGACGAGCGACGGTGTCTCGAACGGCGCATCCTACGACGCGGCCACGCAGACCCGCGCGGCCGGCACGCAATCCGTCGCGATCGGCGCAGGCGCGCAGACGGGCGGCGACAACCAGGTCGCCATCGGTTCCGGCGCGGTCGGCGCGGCGAACAACACGAGTCAGCCGGTGTTCGGCGGCACGGCCGCGCCGGTCGGCGGCGCGGTGTCGTTCGGTTCGACCGGCAAGGAGCGCCAGCTGAAGAACGTCGCGGCGGGTGTCGATGGCACGGATGCCGTCATCGTCTCGCAACTGAAGTCGGTCAACGACGGCCTGACGATGAGCATCAACAAGGTCGATGCGCGCGTGACCAGCCTGAGCACGACGGTCGGCGGCCAGATCGCGAACCTCAACACGTCCTTGTCGACGGCAACCTCGAACATCACGAACCTGCAGGCCGCCGACAAGCAGAACGTGAAGTACACGGACGGCAGCCACACCGCGATCGCGCTCGACGGGCAGGGCGGAACGACGATCGGCAACGTCAAGGCCGGCGTCGCGGATACGGACGCGGCGAACGTGGGCCAGATGAACAGCGGCTTGTCGACGGTGCAGGGCAACGTCAATACGCAGATCAACACCCTGGGCGCGTCGCTGAGCACGTCGGTGAGCAGCGCGACCAAGGACGCCGTTCAATACGACAACGGCCGGCACGACAGCGTGACGCTCGGCGGCGCGGGCGCAACCTCGACGGTCGGACTGCACAACGTGGCCGCGGGCGTCGCCGACACCGACGCCGTGAACGTCAAGCAGTTGAACGGCAGCCTCAGCAGCGCGGTCGCGCCGATCAACCAGAGCATCTCGAACCTGCAGACCTCGATCAGCACGACCAACCAGACAGTCGGCAACCTGAGCACGAGCGTCGCCCGCATCAATACGTCGTTGAGCACGGCGGCATCGAACATCACGCAGCTGCAGCAGCTGGACGCACGCAACGTGAAGTACGACGGCCCGGCGGGCTTCGAGACGGTGACGCTGCAAGGCGCGAACGGCACGACGCTTAAAAATGTCGCCGACGGCAAGGATACGCATGACGCGGTGAACGTCGGCCAGTTGAGCGGCGGCCTGTCGTCGCTCAGCACGAGCGTGACGAACGGTGTCAATGCGCAGATCCAGAATCTCAGCACGACGGTCAACAGCCAGATCGGCGCGGCGACGAAGAACGCCGTGCAGTACGACGACGACAGCCATGCGAGCATCACCCTCGGCGGCTCGGGCGCGAGCGGCCCGGTGAGCCTGCACAACGTCGCGGACGGCGTCGCGAGCCGCGATGCGGTCAACGTCGGGCAACTGAACGGCGCGATCTCGCCGCTTCAATCGTCGCTGTCGTCCGCGGCGACGAACATCACGAACCTGCAGGGCAATGTGAGCAGCCTGAGCACGTCGCTTGGGACGGTGAACCAGAGCGTCGCGAACCTGAGCACGGGCCTGGTCGGCACGCAGGCGGACGTGTCGAGCCTGCAGGTGGCCGACAAGCGCAACGTGAAGTACGACGGCCCCGTGGGCTTCGAATCGGTCACGCTGGCCGGCCCGAACGGCACCAGGCTGACCAACGTGAAGGCGGCGGAGCTGTCGGCGGCCAGCACGGATGCGGTGAACGGCAGCCAGTTGTTCGCGACCGATCAGGCGGTGGCGAAGCAAGGCGATTCGCTCACGCAGCTCGGCGCTCAGGTCACGCAGAACACGACGAACCTCGGCGCGCTGCAACAGGATGCGCTGCAATGGTCGGCGTCGGCGGGGGCGTACGACGCGTCGCACGGCAGCGGCGGCGCGCAGAAGATCACGAACGTGGCGGCCGGCGACGTTTCGTCGACGAGCACGGACGCGATCAACGGTGCGCAGTTGAAGAACGTGCAGGATCAGATCAACACGCAGATCGGCGGCGCGACGAAGAACGCGGTCGTCTACGACACCGATGCGACCGGCAACCGCGCGAACACGGTCACGCTCGCGGGCGGCGCGAATGGTCCGGTGACGCTCAAGAACGTGGCGCAGGGCGCGCTCGACGCGAACAGCACCGATGCGGTCAATGGTTCGCAACTGTTCGCGGCCAACCAGAACGCCGCGGCGCAAGCCTCGCGCGTCGACGCCCTGACGACGAATGTGTCGACGCTGACCAGCAACCTGTCGACGACGAACGCGAACGTGGCGAACCTGCAGGATGCGGACAAGCTGAACGTCAAATACGACGGCAGCGACAGGGGGGGCGTCACGTTCGGCGGCGCGGGGCAGGCGCCCGTCAAGCTGTCGAATGTCGCGGACGGCGTCGCGAACAACGATGCGGTCAACGTCGGCCAGCTGTCGAAGGCGACCGGCAACCTGCAGCAGCAGATCAGCACGCAGGGCGATACGATCACGTCGCTCGATCAGCGCGTCACGACGAATACAGCTGGCATCGCCGCGCTCCAGCAGGACGCGCTGCAATGGAACCCGACACTCGGCGCATACGATGCGAGCCACGGCAGCGCCGCACCGCAGAAGATCTCGAACCTCGCGCAAGGCGTGCAGGGCACGGATGCGGTCAACGTCGACCAGCTGAATTCGGCGGTGAAGAGCGGCGTCGGTGAACTCGATGCGCTCGCGGTGAAGTACGACGATGCGAGCAAGCGCCGGGTGTCGTTCGGCGCGGGCAACGGCGGCGCGCCGGTGCGCGTGACGAACGTGGCGGAGGGTGGCGTGCAGGCCGGCAGCACCGATGCGGTGAACGGCGCGCAACTGCGCTACGCGACGGACAGCGCGGCGGCGGCGCTGGGCGGCGGCGCGACGGCTAACACGAACGGCTCGATCACGGCGCCGAAGTACGCCATCGGCGGCGACACGTTCAACAACGTCGGCGATGCGCTCGGCAACCTCGACGGCCGCGTGACGAGCAATGCGACGACGCTGAGCCAGCACGATACGCGGATCGGCAACGCGGAGACGAGCATCGCCAGCCACACGACGGCCATCGCAGGTCTGGAGAAGGATGCGCTGAAGTTCGACGCGAACCTGGGCGCCTACAGCGCGGCGCGCGACGGCGCGGCCACCAAGGTCTCCGGCGTGGCGGACGGCAGCATCGCGGCGGGCAGCCAGGACGCGGTGAACGGCGGCCAGCTGTTCGGCGTGAAGTCCGATCTCCAGCAGCAGATCACGAACGTGTCGAATCAGGCCGGCGAGGCCGTGAAGCATGTCGTGAAATACGACGTGGACGCGAACGGCAACCGCCTGAACTCGGTGTCGCTCGCAGGCGGCGATGCGGCGTCGCCGGTCGTGCTCAAGAACGTCTCGGCCGGGGTGGACGACACCGACGCCGTGAACGTGAAGCAGCTGAAGAGCGTGCAGTCGAGCCTCAGCCAGCTCGGCGCGCTGGCGGTCACCTACGACGACAGCTCGAAGAGCGTGATCACGCTCGGCGGCGGCGCGGGCGGCACGAAGCTCACGAATGTCCAGGCTGGCACGCTCAGCGCGACCAGCACGGACGCCGTGAACGGTTCGCAGCTGCATGCGACGAACCGGCAGGTCGCGCAGAACACGACCGACATCACGAGCCTGCAGCAGAACGTGAGCAACGTGACCAACGGCAAGGCGGGCCTCGTGCAGCAGCAGGATCCGAACGGCCAGATCACGGTCGGCGCGGGCACGGGCGGGGCCTCGGTGAACTTCGGCAACGGCATCGGCGCGGATCGCGTGTTGACGGGCGTCGCGGCGGGCGTCAACAGCAACGACGCGGTGAACGTCGGTCAGCTCACGAATGCGCTCAAGGGCATGTCGGCTGACCAGGCGGTGAAGGCGGCCGCCACCGATGCGAACACGGGCTGGATCGCGCGGGCGGATTCGGGTGCGTTCGGTTCGTCGTCGACGGCGAGCGGCCGGAACTCGGTCGCGGTCGGACAGGGCTCGGTCGCGGATCGCGACAACTCGTTCGCGGTGGGCGCGAAGGGCAGCGAACGCCAGGTCACGAACGTCGCGGCCGGCACGGCGCCGACCGACGCCGTGAACGTGCAGCAGCTGAACGATAACGTCGCGGCCTCGTCGGCGGCGTCGCGCAGCTATACCGATCAACGCGTCGGGCAGATGTACAACGACCTGAACACCGTGAAGAAGGATATGTTCGGCGGCGTCGCATCGGCGATGGCGGTAGCGGGCCTGCCGCAGCCGACCGCGCCGGGGCGTTCGATGGTGTCGGCGGCGACGTCGACCTATCGCGGCCAGCAAGGCTTCGCGGCGGGCTATTCGTATGTGACGCAGAACGACAAGTGGGTCGTCAAGGCGTCCGTCACGGGCAACACCCGCTCGGACATCGGCGCGGTGGTCGGCGCGGGTTATCAGTTCTGATGACGGCGCTGTCGTAGCGATGCGCGTTCATTGCGCATGAGGTTCACCGGAAGCGACGCGCCCGTGAGGGGGCGTCGCTTTCGCATGCGCCGCGCACGGACGCGGCCGTGCCGTGTCGCTTATCGCGAGCAAAAACATTCGCAGGGAAACAGGCGAGGAGACCATGACTTCCGGGGAAGTCTTCCTTTCGACCGACACGGTCGAGCCCGCGCTGCGGGAGGGTTACTGGCGGCAAGTCATGCGACCGATCGCGGAGGTGGAGCGGGCCGACGGGGAGCCGGTCGCCGGGAGTCCGGCCGAAGGACATGACGATGCGGGGCTCGCCGCCACGCTCGCGTCGCGGATGTGCGGCGATATGCTGCTGTGGCGGGCGTCGGTCAATGCACAGCACTATCGGCGCGACAGCCGGACGATCCAGCAGAGCGGGCTCGATCAATACTGGGTGCAACTCGTGCAAGCGGGCGTGCACGCCGGTGATTTCAATGGCGCAGCGGCGCGGGCGGAGGCGGGGGACGTCTACGTCATCGATCTTGCGCAGCCGATGAGCAGCCGGATGGACGCAGGCGCATCCGTCGCGGTCATCATGCCGCGCGCGGAGCTCGATCGCGCCGCGGCCGGCCGGAACCTTCATGGCGCATTGCTGAAGGCGGGTGCGGGCCTGACGCCGCTGCTGGCCGATTATCTCGTCGGGGTGCATCAGGTCGCCGCACGGATCTCGGCGCGGCAGGCGCGGGTGGTCCAGGATGTACTGGCGGCGCTGCTCGCGACGGCGCTATCGGATACGCCGCGTCCTAGCGGCGGGCGCGCCGCGTCGCAGTCCGCCGCGTTGCGGCGGCGGCTCGTGCACTACATCGCGGAGCATTTGACGGAGCGCGAACTGAGTCCTGAATCGCTGGTCGCGCGCTTTCGTATTTCGCGCGCGCATCTGTACCGGGTGTTCGAGGCAGACGGCGGCGTGGCGCGGTTCATCCGCGAGCGTCGGCTCGATCTCGCGTATCGGGCGCTCGCCGATCCCGACGGGAAGGGCGAGTCGATCAAGGCCGTGGCGCTGCGTCACGGCTTCTCCAGCGGCGATCGGCTGGTGCAGGCGATGCGTCGGCGCTTCGGGGTGAGCGTGCGGGAGATCAGGACGGAGGCGGGGCCGCCGGAAGGGACCGGTGGCGACCTGGCTCGGCTGCATGAGCATTTCGCGCGGTTCGTGGTGCGCCGGGAGGGGGCGCGCGGCGATTGAGGCAAAGCCGGCATGTGATGGGTAAGCATGGGTTCCGTGCCATTCCAGTTTTCAGGGAAAGGCGGACGGGGAACCAGAGATGTCGTGTTCGACACAAGCGTATTCTCGAATGAAATAAGATTCACCCGATCAAGCCGTCGCGTCATCGCGGCGCAGGATCCGGGCCGCTCGGCGCTATCGTCTGCGCCGTTTTCTTCGTCGGGAGTCGTGTTATGGATAATCGGGTGTCAGCGCACTTTAATGCCGACGCTTCATCGTTTTTCTCACGGCATGGATTCGAGTGGCGCGAATCGTGAAAGCCCGGCGCGAACTCAGTAGCGGTATCGGCAGGATTCCACGCGATATGACATCACGACAATTTTTCAGTGGCCGTGACGTCGACGGACTGACTGAATATCGCTGAATGCCGCGTCGCAGCTGGGATCTCAGGGCCGCGTGCCAGCGCTTCCTCATTAGCCTGCTCCTCGCTTCCACTTGTGCATATTGCACCACTGTCGTTTTGATTTCTTTAAATCGGGTTAAATTACCTGCCTATCGAATTGAATCAGGTTTGTAGTCGGAAAAAACTACGTTAATCCATGGTCGCGGCATCGTCTTTTAAAGCGAATGCGTCATCCCACCTTTCATCAAAATCCCTTTCCTCGTTAAAATGACGCCCGACACAAATGCCGATAACGAGACAATCCATCTCGCCACAATCAGAAACCGGGCTGACCACTGAGGGGTAACACGTTGAACATGCAGGATCTGATCCGGGCCATCCAGGGAGGCCTGATCCAGCAAGACCGACTGTTGCGGTTGGACACACCGCTGCCGGCGAACACGTTCGTTCCCAGGCGTGCGTTGGCGGTCTCGGCACTCGGTCGTGATTTCAGCTGGACCCTCGATGTCGTATCCGGGGCGGGCGACGTCGAACTGAAGAAGCTGATCGCGCAGCCCGTCACCGCATGGCTGCAGCAGGCCGACAAATCGTATCGCCCGTTCAACGGCTACGTGCACACGGCCCGCCGCCTGGGCGCGGACGGCGGTCTGACGAGCTATCAGCTGGTGTTCGCGTCGTGGCTGCACTTCCTGCGTTTCCGGCGCGACGAGCGCATCTGGCAGGACCGTCCCGCCGACGCGATCATTGCCGACGTCTTCAACGAACACCCCCAGGCCCGGGGGCACTTCCAGTTCGCGCTGTCGAAGCCGCTGCCGTCGCGCTCCTACTGCCGCCAAAGCGAAACCGACTGGAACTTCGTGCACCGCTTGCTCGAAGCGGAGGGGCTGTACGGCTTCTGGCGCCACGCCGACGACGGCAAGTCGCACACGCTCATCATCACCGACACGCCGCAGTCGCTTGATGCGATGACGCCGGACACGATCCGCTTCCACCGCGCCGATCTCGGCAGCGAGCGCGACGCGCTCACGCAGTGGGCCGGCTCGCGCACGCTGCAAAGCACCGCGTTCGCGTCGCGCACGTTCGACTACAAGCAGCCGTCGACGCCGCACAACCCGAAGGGCACGTCGCTGCCGACCAAGGCGAACCAGGGCGAGCTGCCGGGGCAGACCGAGGTCTACGAATACACGGGTGCGTACACCTACGGCCCGCAGGCGAACGGCGACCGGCTGTCGGCGATCCGGCTCGAGGAATGGGAGTCGCGCGCGAAGCGTTTCCACGGCGCGGGCGGCGTGCGCGGCGCGGACGCGGGCCGCCGTTTCCATCTCGCCGGGCATCCGGAGCACGACCGCGACGCGGCCGAGCAGCGCGAGTTCGTGATCATCGGGATCACGCGCGTGATCGAGAACAACCTGCCGCTGGGCGGCGGGGAGACGAACTTCCCGCACAGCCTCGCCGGCGCGATCGCCGAGGCGCGCGCGACGGGCGCATCCGCCGCGGCGAGCGTGCCGCACGCGGGCGATGGCGCGCAAGGGTTCTACCACGTCGAGATCGAGGCGCAGCGCGCGTCGGTGCCGTACCGCAGCGCGTTCGAGCATGCGAAGCCCGAGATGCATCTGGAGACGGCGATCGTGGTGGGGCCGAAGGGCGAGGAGGTGTATACCGACGACCTGAACCGTCACAAGGTGCAGTTCGTGTGGGACCGCCTGAACGCGGGCGACGAGCGCGCGTCGTGCTGGCTGCGCGCGGCGTTCTCGGACAGCGGGGCGGGCTACGGCGCGGTGCATCCGCTGCGGGTGGGCGAGGAGGTGATCGTCGACTACGTGGGCGGCGACTGCGATCGGCCGCTGATTACCGCGCGGGTTTACAACGGGGCGGTGAAGCCGCAGTGGCATTCGAACGGGATCCTGTCGGGCTACCGCACGAAGGAATACACGGGCAGCGGCTACAACCAGATGGTGTTCGACGATGCGACGGGCCAGAACCGCGCGCAGTTGTTCAGCAGCCAGGGCAATACGCACCTGCATCTGGGCTACCTGATCCAGCAGGACGGGAATGCGCGCGGGCCGTTCCTCGGGCAGGGCTTCGATCTGCGCACGGACGCCTACGGCGCGGTGCGCGCGGGCAGCGGCCTGTATGTGACGACCTATCCGAAATCGGCGGCGAGCCAGCCGTTCGACGCGAGCGACACGCATCGTCAATTGGGCAACGCGCAGCAGCTGCTCGACGCGCTGTCGAACGCGAGCGCGACCCATCACGCGGAGAGTTTGAGCGAAGGGCGCGCGGCGCTGGGCGCGCTGAGCGACGTGACGCGCGACACGAAGCCGGGCGGTACGACGGGCGGACGCACGGCGGGCGGTGGGACGGGCTCGGCGGCGGCGTTCAAGGAACCGGCGATGCTGTTCGGGAGCCCGGCGGGGATCGGGCTGTCGACGCAGCAGAGCACGCAGATCAGCGCGGACCAGCACATCAACGTGGTGAGCGGGAAGAGCACGCACGTGGCGGCGGGGAAGTCGCTGATCGCGAGCGTGACGGAGAAGCTGAGCCTGTTCGCGCAGAACGCGGGGATGAAGCTGTTCGCGGGCAAGGGCAAGGTGGAGATCCAGGCGCACTCGGACAACATCGAGCTGACGGCGCAGAAGACGGTGAAGATCCTGTCGGCGACGCAGACGATCGAGGTGGCCTCGCCGAAGGAGGTGCTGCTGACGTCGGGCGGCGCGTACGTGCGCATCGCGGGCGGCAACATCGAGATCCACGCGCCGGGCAAGATCGACATCAAGGGCGCGACGCACGCGTTCGAGGGGCCGGCGCAGCGCGACTATCCGCTGCCGGCGCTACCGATTCCGGCCGACGCGAAGCGCTTCAGCAACCGCGTCGACTTCTCGGGCCTCGATGCGATCTCGGAGACGGAGGGCGGCGCGCACGCCTGGGCGCATACGCCGTACTACGTGACGGGCGCGACCGGCGCGGTGATCGCGAGCGGCGTGACCGATCGTTTCGGCCAGGGCGAGCGCTTCTTCACGCGCGAGCAGGAAGACGTGCACGTGTGGATGGAGAAGGACGAATGGCTGAGCAGCGAGGAACTGGAAGCACCGGCCGACGCGCCCGGCGCGCCGGCCGGCGTGAAGATGCCCGACTGTTCGTACCTCGACGGCTCGAAGGGCCGCATCGACGCGCCGCCTGATTTCTACACGCCCAAGAACACGGTCACGATGGAGCCGCCGCAGGACACGAAGTTCAAGTTCCCGGGCGGCGGCGAGCAGGATGCGCTGCTCTACAAGGCGAAGATCAACGATCATCCGTTCGACATCCTGGTGCCGAAGAGTGGCGGACCCACCGGCACGGCGCTGCCGGATGCTCAGAGCATGGCGACGGCACTCTCGCGAGTGTCGCCCAAGCAACTGGCCGACCTGAGCCGGGTGTCGATGAACCCGGCTCCGAATCCGGCCGATGCGGACTGGCGCGAAACCTACAACGATCCGAATTTCTACTCGGCGGCGACCGCGAGCATCGCGCAGGGTGTCGCGTTCTATCCGTGGAAGGGCTGGGAGACGATTCCGCAGCAGTACGTCGACAGCACGATGACGCACGAAACCGGGCATCTGTGGAGCGAGGCGCTGTGGAAGAACGCCAAGCTCAAGCAGGACTATCTGGCCGCGATCGCAAAGGACGGCAAGGCGCCGTCCGATTACGGCAGTCATAATCCGACCGAGGATTTCGCGGAATCGGCCAACATGTACTGGTCCAGCCAGGGGACACCGTGTGAACAGGAAGGGAGAAAGCGCTATCCGGCCCGCTATGACTACTTCGACAAGATTGCCAAATGACATTCGCCGCGCGTCGGTGACACTCGTCCTGTCGGCGCTGCTCGTGAGCGGCTGCACGTCAGGCGCATTGGGAGGACACAGCATGAGCAAACCATGGCCCCCGGGGGCACAGGATCCGAAAGCGCCGCATCCCGGCACGATCACGGTGAAATTCGCGTGGGACGGTTCGACCGTCGTCAAGGATGCTTCGAAGATGTCCGATGCATTCATCTTCCGCTGTGGCGATGCGAACGGCAATCAGGTTCCCCGCGCGGAGGCGATCTGGTGCATTCCCGTCGTCGAGATCGAGACGGTATCGGCCGACGAGGCCGGCAAGCCGGTGCCGCCGAGGGGGGCGTATACGGTGTCGAGCTCGGTCTACGGTCCGAATCACCTGTTCCTCGAACACGTCGCGTCGGCGCCGAAGCCGCGCCCATGAGCGTGTTCCCGACCGCCCGCCGCCGAGGGAATCGACATGACGGATGATCCGTCCATCTACACCGTGCAGCCGAACGACACGCTGAGCGCGATCGCGCACCGGAAAGGCGTGCCGTGGAAGGAGATCGCGCGCGCCAATCAGATCCACGATCCGCGCACGCTGCAGCCGGGCCAGCGCCTGAGGATTCCGAAGAAGGCCGGCAAGATCAACACCAACACGCTCGACGCGGAGCACAACCCGCTGCCCGATGCCCCGTACAAGATCCGCAGCGGCGACAAGGAAGTGTCGGGCCGCACCACGAAGAGCGGCCAGCTCTCGGAATTCCTGCCGGACTTCACGGGGCAGACGGTCGAGATCTTTTTCCAGAAGCTGAACGGCGAATGGAAGAAGGTCTACGAGACGGTGGCGGAGGAGACGAACAAGCTGGTCACGCTCGTCAGCCCGCGCCTGCGCATCAAGACCCAGACGGAGCCGCATCCGGAAGGCGGCGGCGCGGCGCCGCGCAAGCCGCAGCAGCCGGCGCCGAAGGCCAAGCCGGCGGGCGACCAGACCGACTCGAAGTTCGGGCCCGACAAGGGCGTGAAGAAGCAGCAGACGAGCGACAAGTCGGGCGCGCCGGACCTGAAGGTCACGAGCGACGATGCCTCGCTCGACGAGTTCCTCGACAAGTACACGGGCGACCCGATCACCGAGCAGGACTTCGCGGACGCCGCGAAGGAGATCGGCTGCAAGGTGAACGTGATCAAGGCGGTGCACCAGACCGAGGTGGGCGGCGGCAGCTTCACGACGGTCGACGGGCGCACGGTGCCGAAGATCCTCTACGAGCGCCACTATTTCTACCGGCTGACGGGCAACAAGTACTGGGACACCAATCCCGACCTGTCCTACCCGATCGGCTATTACCGGCTCGGCACGCGCTACATCAAGAGCACGATGAAGCTGGTCGGCGAGGACGGCAAGACGCACGACGTCGACATCTGGCGGCGCTACAACAAGAAGAAGGACAAGGACCACTTCAAGGAAAGCGAGACCGGCAAGGAACTGCTCGCCGAGGGCGTGCTGGAGAAGGATCGCGACCTGTACGGCTCGCTGAGCTACCGGCGTCTGCGCAAGGCGTTCCGGCTCAATGCGTCGGCGGCGCTGGAATCGTGTTCGTGGGGCGCGTTCCAGATCATGGGTTCGAACTACAAGACGCTCGGCTACGCGAGCGCGCTCGAGATGGTGAGGGCGCTGTCGCGCTCGGAACGCGCGCACCTGAAAGGCTTCGTGGCCTTCGTGAAGGCCAATCCTTCGCTCGTCAAGGCGGCCAAGAACGAGGATTTCGCGAGCTTCGCGGCCGGCTACAATGGCTCGACCTACAAGGAAAACAACTACGACGTGGTCATGAAGGGACACTTCGACGCGTTCGAGAAGGCGGATGCCGCCAAGCAGAAAAAGGGCACCTGATGAAACGTTTCTGGATGGGCTGGGTTGCCGCGGCGACCCTGATGGCGGCGGCGGGCCCGGCGGCCTCGGCCGACGAACTGCGCGCCGGCATCTACGACCTGCGCACCGTGCCGGGCACGACGCTCGACTATCGCAAGGTCTATATCGCGGTCGACCAGGGCCGCGTGTCGGGCTTCTTCGACAATCCGTTCACGACGCCGGCGCAGAACGACCCCGATCGCGATCCGACCTGCCGGTTCCTGCTCGAACCGGCGAGCGTCCAAGGGCGCAGCATTCGCTTCGCGACCGCGTTCGCGGGCGAGCAGGGCGACGCGCTGCAGCTCACGTCGAACGGCCAGGGCGACTGGAAGGCGCAGGTCGGCGGCACGCTGCCGAACTGCGACATCCCGACCATCGAGACCAACGACTACCTGCGCCTGAACACGGAAAAGCCGTGGATCGGCTTCGCGAGCGTCGCGGCCAAGCGCGCGGCGCTGTACACGGCGGCGAACGAGGGCGCGCGCGGCAAGGCGTATCTCGTCAAGAACGACGTGGTGGCCGTGCTGGAACGCATCGGCCCGTGGGCGCGTGTCGATTACTTCTCGCGTGGCACCGACCTGATCCGCTGGATGAAGCAGTCGGACCTGCGCGACTGAGCCGGCGGGCGGGCCCGCCCGCCGCGTCGCTCAGGGCAGCGAGATCGTGAGGTTGGCGGATTCGGGCCCGACCTTGATCACCTGCGAATACGGCGCGAGCGCGCGCAGCGTGCTGTCCTTCAGGTAGCTGTTGAGCCCGAGGAAGGCGAGCAGGCCGACGAGCGCGAACACCGCGCCGATCGTCCACAGCGGCACCTCGCGCTTGAGCCGGTGCGCGATCTGGTCGGGCAGCGGCCAGTGCGGCGCGAACGGCGCGCGCTTGCCCTTCATGTGCGAGATCTCGTCGCCGAGGCGCGCGGTCAGGTAGGCGAGCTTCTCGGGCCCTTCGAGCAGGTACTTGCCCTGGAAGCCGAGCAGCAGGCACATGTGGAACACCTCGAGCGACTGCAGCCGCGCCGCGCCCTGCGCGCGGCATTCCTCGAGATACTGGAAGAACTTCTCGCCCGCGAGCTGCTCGCCGAACAGCACGAGCTGCAAGGGCCGGCGCTCCCATTCCGGACGAATCCGGAACTGCGACGACAGCACCGACTCGTCGATCGCCGCGCAGAACGCGAACTTGGCGGCATAGACGTCCTCGGCGGCGATGTTGAGCTTCTTCGCGCCGCGCTCGAAATCGCCGAGGAATTCCTGGATGCGGGTGCCGAATTCCGCCGCCTCGCCGGGCTCGCGGCCGTTCTTGAGCAGGAACAGCATGAAGAACCCGTCGTACAGCAGGTCCAGCAGCGTGCGGGCCTGGTGGTTCGCATCGGTGGAGGACGCCGAGGGCGGGGCGGCGGGCGGCGCGTTGCCGCCGAACAGGGAAGGCGCGTAGCTCATGATGTGACGGCGATCAGTTCGAATTTGAGGTCGGCGATCCCCGAGGGCGCGTAGATCATCGCCGACTGGGACTGCAGCATGCGGTCATACAGCGCGCTGCGCGCGTCGAGCGCGAAGTAGCACGCGCCGGGCCGCACGGGAATCGCGGGCGGCACCTGCGGCGTGTACGACAGCCGCACGCCCGGCATCGCGGACAGCACCAGCTTGTCGACGTCGTCGGGCGCGCCGATCTTGAAGCGCGCGGGCACGGCGTCGACCAGCTCGACCGACGGCATGTCGGCCGAGACCGCGAGGTAGAACTCGGTCTTGTCGTCGATCTTGCCGGAATCGAGGCGGCCGATGTGGAACGACGGCCGCACCTCTTCGAGCGTGATCGCGAAGTAGCGCGTCGAGATCACGGTTTCGAGCAGGTCGCGCAGGATCGTGTCGAGGCGCGCGAAGCCGGGGCCCGGATCGTCGTGCCGGTAGGCGGGCAGGTCGGCCAGCGCGTAGCCCTTCGAGAACGTCATCAGCTGGCCGGCCAGGCGCAGCAGCTCCTGGAACAGCCGCTCGGGATGCAGCGCCGCGTGCTGGTGCAGGTGCGCGAGCGCGGCGAACGCGGCGCTCGCCGTGTGCAGCAGCCAGAACGACGCGATGTCGCCCGAGCGGAATTCGATGATGTTCTTGCTCGGCTCGCGGTGGAAGCCGTAGAGCGCGTTGACCTTCGCCTGCAGCGCGTCGATCAGCTGGCGCAGGCGCTGGTGCAGGATCGGCGAGGCCTCGATCGCGAGGCACGGCGGCACGAAGCTGTCGTCGATCTCGAAGCCCGAGGTGGCGGTGCGGCGCACGCGCGCGAGCGGGATCGACAGCAGCTGGTCGCGCGGCTCGCTGTGCGCGATCAGCTTGACGTTGGTCTTGAGAAAGGTGATGTCGGCCTCGGCCGCATCGGTGAAGTGGTCGGCGACGGGCGCCTGCTCGCTCACGAAGCGCGACACGAAGCCGGCGTCGCGGTGCTCCGCGTAGTTCGAGCCGTTCTCGCGCAGCGGATGCAGCGCGAGATAGAAGGTGAATTCGTTGATGCCGTCGGGCAGCGTGTCGAGCGCGATCGGCGGCGGCAGCTCGTCGGCCTGCGGCGCGGAATAGAGCGCGCCGTCGGGGAACACCAGCGACAGCTCGCTCGCTCGCAGCACGTTGCTGCCGAGCGCGTCGCGGTCGAAGCGCACCGAGCGCACCCCCCAGTTGTACGGCTGGATCGCCTGGATCGACTCGAACAGCCGAGCCTCGTGGTAGGCGTCCTGTCGCTGAAAGTGCTGGGGCCTCAGAAACAGCCCTTCTCCCCATAGCACCTTGGCCGAATAACTCATGTCGAACCCGGTTTAATGTGATTGCACGGCAAGCCGCTTTATTCGCGCCCTGAATTTAACGCGCAACTGTAAATTCGTGTTAAATGGCGCCATTGTGCCAGTCCTTCTTTTAGCCGCAGCTGACAGATGAAAGTAAATCGAGCCGGCCGGCCGGCACGCCTTGTTGCGGCGAGATTACGGAGCCGCCCGTCACGGTCATCGCGCAGTTGTGCAGGCCGATGATTATGCCGGATTTCTCGGACTTCGCCGGATCGAAAGTGAGCTTCCAGCGCTGCAATGCAGGATCGCGAAACAATGCGACGATGCCGAATGCCTGCGCTTCACGCGAGACTTTCTCGGTGGCGTTGTAACGCTGGCCCGGAATCAGCGTGATTTCGCGCACGCTCAACAGGTCGCCGCCCAGCGCGGCCTTTTCCTTGCCCGCATCGGTAAAACTGTCGAACGGCGCCTGCTGGAACGAGGTCGGGTCCTTGAGCGCGTAGAGGCGCACGACCAGCGCGAGCGGCCGGTTGTCGTTGGCGGCGTTGAGGTTGGGCGCCGCGTAGAGCGTGATGCCTAGATTGCGCGGCGGCTTCTGGGCGTCGGGCAGATCGGGCTTGCCGATCCCCGCCATCTGCAGCGCCGCGCTGCCCGCCGAGCCGAGCAGCGGAACCGCCGCGGCGCAGCCGCCCAGCAAGGCGCACGCGGCGAGCGGCAGGATGTAGCGATTCAAAAGCGAATTCATCGTGTTTCGGGGCGGATGCCCGTCACTCCCTGTCAGAACTACCAGTTCAATCGGATTGCGTGAAAGTGAAATCGCAGCTGGCTGCTCAACTATCGGGCATTAATGCGTTATCCACAAATAACGACGGAAATTTTTTCCGATAATCGTTTGAATGGGTATATTTCGGGTAATTATTGCCAATCGACAGGCTATGCGAATCGCTCCCTGGATTGCTCTCAGCCACAATCGATGCGGAGAACATGCGCTTTAAATGCGCTAAAGCCTCACATGAAGATTGAATTATGAAAAATTGATCGGTACTATACCCGCGCGCTTGTGGCAAAGCAAAACTGCCGATTCTCAACGATTTAAAATTTCCGCGCCGGTGATATAACGATGAAAGACCGTCTCTTCGCAAAACTTTCTGGGGTAGTGTTGGCATGCGGCGTGATCGCCGGCTGCGCTTCGACGCAGACCGCGGCGCCCACGCCCGAAGTGTTCAACAAGTCGTTGGCCGACGCCGACGCAGTGGCGAAGGGCGGCGATCAGGATCGCGCGATCGGCCTCTATCAGGAACTCGCCAAATCGGATCCCACGCGTGAGGAGCCGTGGTCGCGCATCGCGCAGATCCAGTTCCAGCAGGGTCACTACGGCCAGGCCATCGTGGCGGCGCAGGAAGCGCTGCAACGCGACCAGACCGACCGCCAGGCGAAGAGCGTGCTGGCCGTCGCCGGCCTGCGCATCGCCACCACCTCGCTCGGCGAACTGCGCCAGGACGCCTCGCTCGCGGGCGACGCCAAGTCGGATGCGCAGGCGCTCGCGAAGCAATTGCGCGACACCCTCGGCGAACAGGCGCTGTTCCCGGCCGACCAGCAGCCGAAGCCGGTCGTGAAGAAGCGCCGCATCGTGCGCCGCCTGAAGGCGCCCGCGCATGAGGGCGCGCCGGCCGATGCGACCACCGCCGCGGCCCCTGCCGCCGCGCCGGCCGCCGCGCCGGCCGCCACCGCACCCGCGGCGCCCGTCGCGGCCCCGGCGAAGGCCGCCGGCGGCGATCCGTTCAGCGCGCTGCGCTGAGCGTCGCGCGTGATCCATACCTAACCGGGAGCCGTCGAGATGGCCAAGAAAGAAAGCATCCAGAAGCGCTTGCAGAAAATCCGGCCGCCCCGCGTCCAGCTGACCTACGAGGTTGAGCGGGGCGATGCGATCGAGGTCAAGGAGCTGCCGTTCGTGGTCGGGGTCGTCGGCGACCTGGCGGGCCAGTCGGAAGTCGAGCAGCCGAAGCTGCGCGACCGCAAGTTCGTGAACATCGATCGCGACAATTTCGACGACGTGATGAAGGGGGTCGAGCCGCGCGCCGTGTACCAGGTGGAAAACCGCCTGAGCGAAGGCGGCGGCAAGTTCGCGGTCGACCTGAAGTTCAAGTCGCTCGCCGACTTCAATCCGGATGAGGTGGTCGCGCAGGTCGAGCCGCTGCGCCGCCTGCTCGAGGCCCGCTCGAAGCTCGCCGACCTGCGCAACAAGCTCGCAGGCAACGACAAGCTCGAGGATCTTCTGAGCGAGGTGCTGAGCAACACTCAGCAATTGGAGGCTCTGGCGAAGAGCTCGGGCGGCGACAAGCAGGGCGAATAAAGCACGGGGTGTGAGATGAACCAGCAAACAGCCGCCGTCCAGGCGAACGGCGCGGCAAGCAGCACCGAATCCTCGCTGCTCGACGAGATCGTCGAGAAGAGCAAGGTCGCGAAATCCGATTCCGAGCACGCGCGCGCGAAGGACCTGATCGGCGAACTCGTCCATCAGGTGCTCGACGGCACGGTGGTGGTGTCGGACAACCTGTCGGCGACGATCGACGCGCGCGTCGCGGAACTCGACCGGCTGATCTCCACGCAGCTGAGCGCGGTGATGCACGCGCCCGAGTTCCAGCGCCTCGAAAGCACCTGGCGCGGGCTCGACTATCTCGTGAAGGAAAGCAACACCGGCTCGACGATCAAGATCAAGGCGCTGCACGCGCCGAAGCGCGATCTCGTGCGCGATTTCAAGACCGCGAGCGAGTTCGACCAGAGCGCGCTGTTCAAGAAGGTCTACGAAGAAGAGTTCGGCACCTTCGGCGGCGCGCCGTTCGGCGCGCTGGTCGGCGACTACGAGATCTCGCGCCAGCCGGAAGACATGTACTTCATCGAGCAGATGTCGCATGTCGCGGCCGCCGCGCACGCGCCGTTCATCGCGTCGGCCGCGCCCGAGCTGCTCGGCCTCGAATCGTTCGCCGACCTCGGCAAGCCGCGCGATCTCGGCAAGGTGTTCGACACGGTCGAGTACGCGAAGTGGAAGTCGTTCCGCGACGCCGAGGATTCGCGCTACGTGGGCCTCACGCTGCCGCGCTTCCTGGGCCGGCTGCCGTTCAATCCGAAGGACGGCGCGACCGCGGAAGGCTTCAACTTCCTCGAGGAGGTCGACGGCACCGACCACAGCAAGTACCTGTGGTGCAACGCCGCGTGGGCGTTCGCCGCGCGCCTCACGGCCGCGTTCGACGACTTCGGCTGGTGCGCCGCGATCCGCGGCGTCGAGGGCGGCGGCCTCGTCGAGGACCTGCCGACCCACACGTTCCGCACCGACGACGGCGAGATCGCGCTCAAGTGCCCGACCGAGATCGCGATCACCGATCGCCGCGAGAAGGAGCTGAGCGACCTCGGCTTCATCCCGCTCGTCCATTGCAAGAACTCCGACTACGCCGCGTTCTTCGCCGCGCAGTCGGTGCAGAAGCCCAAGAAATACAGCACCGACAGCGCGAATGCGAATGCGGTGCTCTCCGCGCAACTGCAGTACATCTTCTCGGTGTCTCGTGTCGCGCACTACCTGAAGGCGATGATGCGCGACAAGATCGGAAGTTTCGCGTCGGCGCAAAACGTCGAAGTATTCCTGAATCGCTGGATTTCGCAGTACGTGCTGCTGGATGACAACGCGAGTCAGGAACAAAAAGCGCAGTTCCCGCTGCGCGAAGCCTCCGTGCAGGTCGCAGAGATTCCCGGCAAGCCGGGCTCGTATCGTTCGGTCGCGTTCCTGCGGCCGCACTTCCAGCTCGACGAGCTGTCGATCTCCCTGCGTCTGGTCGCGGATCTGCCCAAATCGGCAAACTCATAAACGAAGCAAAATCGCCCGGGCGGGCCGCCCGGGTAGGAAGTTAAAACCACCTCTTTGGGGAGTCGACGCGTCATGTTAGACATCTATCTGAAATTCGGGAACCCGGCCATCCAGGGTGAATCGCAGGACAAGGATCACGCCAACTGGGTCGAAGTGAAATCGTGGGATCACTCGATCGTGCAGCCGCGTTCGGCGACGTCGTCGACCTCGGGCGGCCACACGTCGGAGCGCTGCGAGCACGGCGACATGGTCTTCACGAAGGAAATCGACAAGGTCAGCCCGCTGCTGTACCAGCACGCATCGGGCGGCACCACGTTCGACGAGGTCTCGATCGACTTCATGCGCTCGGACGGCGAAGGCCAGCGCGTCAAGTACCTCGAGATCAAGCTGAAGTACGTGATCATCTCCAGCGTGACGCCGAGCGTGCAGAAGGAAGGCCTGCCGGTCGAGCAGTTCTCGCTGAAGTACGCCGCGGTCCAGTGGAAGCAGACCCAGCAGAAGATCGGCGGCAACCAGGGCGGCAACACCCAGGGCGCCTGGAGCCTGACGAAGAACGACAAGACCTACGCGGTCTAAGCGTTCGACGGAAACGGGGCACGGCGTGCCCCGTTTCCGTTTTGCGTCCTGCCTCCGATGAAACGCTTCGAGCCGAGTTTTCTCGACAAGCTGTTCGACGACGAACCGCATCTGCCGGCCTCTCCGGCCATGCGGCAGTTGTCGCTGGAAGAACTGAAGAACACCGTCGCCCGCGACGTCGAGGCGATCCTCAATACGCGGATCGCGCTGACCGAGCAGGATCTGGCGACGCTGCCGGAGTGCCAGCGCTCGGTGCTGACCTACGGGCTCAACGACTTCGCGGGGCTCAGCCTCGCGAGCCACTACGACCGGACCTTCATCTGCAAGTCGATCCAGCAGGCGATCGCGCGGCACGAGCCGCGGCTGCAGCAGGTCGCGGTCACGTTTGAACTGAACGAGCAGTCGACCAACGCGTTGTATTTCGCGATCCAGGCGCTCCTCGTCGTGCACCCGGCGGAAGAACCGGTGAACTTCGACGCGATGCTGCAGCCGTCGACGCTGCAATATTCGGTGACGCGCACGCGCGCCGCCAAGGTATAGACCAGCCTGCCGCGGCACGCGCCGGGCGCCGCGCGGCGCCCTTCGGCCGGTCGGCAGTGAAGTGTGAGGTTTCGGGGATCATCGATGGAAGAGCTGCTGCCGTACTACGAACGCGAATTATCGTTTTTGCGGCGCTATTCGCACGATTTCGCGAATCGATACCCGAAGATCGCCGCGCGCCTCGCGCTGTCCGGCGAGCACTGCGAGGATCCGCACGTCGAGCGCATGATCGAGTCGTTCGCGCTCCTGGGCGCGCGCATCAACAAGAAGCTCGACGACGACTACCCCGAATTCACCGAGGCGCTGCTCGAAGTCCTCTATCCGCACTATCTGCGGCCGTTCCCGTCGTGCTCGATCGCGCAGTTCGCGCCGTCCGCGACGCTCGCGCAGCAGACCGAGCCGTTCGTCGTCGCGCGCGGCACCGAGCTGAAGAGCCGCGCGATCCGCGGCGTGCAATGCCAGTTCCGCACCGCCTACGACGTGACGCTCGCGCCGATCCGCATCAGCGAGGCGCGCTACGCGTCGATCGCGACCGCGCCGAGCGCGACCGTGCTGCCCGGCAACGCCACCGGCGTGATCTCGATCACCTTCGAGTCGACCGCGCCGCAGCTCGATCTCGCGGCGCTGAAGGTCGGGCGGCTGCGCGCGCACCTGCACGGCGAGCAGTCGTTCGTCGCCGCGCTGTCGGACTGCCTGTTCGCCAATGCGCTCGCGACCTATGTCGAGGCCGAGCGCAACGGCCAGTGGCGCGCGGTGCGCCAGACGCCGTTCGAGCAGGCGGGCTTCGACGAGGCCGACGCGCTGATCGACTATCCGGCCAAGTCGCATCCCGCCTACCGGCTGCTGACCGAGTATTTCGCGTTTCCCGACAAGTTCGACTTCGTCGACTTCGATCTCGCCGCGCTCGCGCGCCAGGCGGGTCGCTGCCACCGGCTGACGCTGCACGTGGTGCTCAAGGAGGTGCGCGGCGACTCGCACGTGGCGCGGCTGCTCGACATGCTGTCGGCGCATCACTTCCGGCTGTTCTGCACGCCGGTCGTCAACCTGTTCAAGCAGCACGGCGAGCCGATCCGGATCAACCATCAGGCGGTGTCCTACCCGGTGATCGCCGAATCGCGGCGCGCCTTCGCCTACGAGGTGTATTCGATCGACTCGGTGCACCTGGTGCGGCAGACCGCGCATGAGGAAGCGGTGATCGAGTTCCGGCCGTTCTACTCGCTGCATCACGGCGAGGCGGCGCGCGCCGGCCACTACTGGTTCGCGCGGCGCAACGACTGGGTCGCGCAGAAGAGCCCCGGCTACGAGACCGAGATCTCGATCGTCGACATCGATTTCGAGCCGGCCGCGCCGCAGACCGACACCCTGAGCCTCGACCTCACGTGCACCAACCGCGACCTGCCGGCGGGGCTCGCGACGGGCCTCGAAGGCGGCGACCTGTTCCTCGACGGCGGCGCGCAGACGGGCGCGATCTCGATGCTGCGCCGGCCGACGCCGAGCGTGCGCTTCGAGCGGGGCCGCTCGGTGCACTGGCGGCTGATCTCGCATCTCGCGCTCAATCACGTCTCGCTCGCCGACCACGGGCTCGCCGCGCTCAAGGAAATGCTCACGCTCTACGACCTGCGGCGCACCGCGGTGTCGATCCGCCATATCGACGGGATCGTCGGCATCGAGCAGAAGGGCGCCGTGCAGTGGCTGCCGGGCAAGCCGTTCGCGACCTTCGTGCGCGGCATCGAGGTGCGCGTGACGGTCGACGAGGAGCATTTCGTCGGCACGAGCCTCGCCTCGTTCGTGCGGGTCATCGACACGTTCTTCGGCCTCTACGTGCACCTGAACAGCTTTGTCCAACTGATCGTCGTGTCGAAGCGCACCGGCGAGGAGATCATCCGATGCAAACCACGCAGCGGCGAATCGATCCTGGCGTAGTCGAGCGGCTGCTCGACGAACCGCACCGCTTCGAGTTCTTCCAGGCGGTGCGGCTGCTCGAGACCTGGTTCGGGCGGCGCGCCTCCGACGTGCGCTACGCGGCGCGGCCGGGCGAGATCGTCGCGCGGCGCATCGGCTTTCGCAACACGATCTCGCTCAGCTTCCCGCCGAGCGAGCTCGAGCGCGCGCGTTCGTTCGACGCGGCGGGCGCGCTGCTCAAGCGCGACGGCGACGGCGCGGCCGGGGAGGCCGAGACCGTACACGAGGTCGAGCGGGTCGAACTGACGCCGGCGTTCTTCGGGCTCCTGGGCGGACAGGGCGCGCTGCCGCTGCACTACACCGAGCAGATCATCGCGCGCGAGCAGATCAAGCGCGACCACGCGGCGCGCGAATTCTTCGACGTGTTCTCGAACCGCGCGACCGCGCTGTTCTACGCGGCGTGGAAGAAGTACCGGCTGCCGCTCCACTACGAGCTGGACCGCGACGAGCGCTACCTGCCGCTGCTGCTGTCGCTCGCGGGCGTGTCGAACGCCGACGCGCGCAGCAGCGTGCAGGAGGGCCCGGGCGCGCTGATCGACGAGGCGATCGCGGGCTATGCGCTGGCCGCGCGGCACCGGCCGGTGTCGGCCGCCTACCTGCAGCGCACCCTGTCCGAGTATTTCCGCGTGCCGATCCGCGTCGAGCAGTTCGTCGGCAAGTGGTACGACGTGCCGCCCGACCAACTGACCGTGATCGGCAACGTCAACGCGACGCTGGGCGCGACGGCGCTGGTCGGCGAGCGGGTCTGGCAGCGCGACATGCGCGCTCGGCTCGTGGTCGGGCCGCTGTCGAAGCGCGACTACGAGGCGTTCCTGCCCGGCGAGGAGCGCGCGGTCGCGCTCGAACGGATGCTGACGCTGCTGGCCGGCGTGACGCTCGAATACGAGGTGTCGCTCGTGCTCAAGCACAGCGAGGTCGGCGCGAGCGTGCTGAGCGGCGGCGCGCGGCTCGGCTGGGACGCGTTCCTGTGCACGCGCGCGGCGGTGCGCGACCGCGCCGACGCGCGCTACGAACTGCATGTCATTCACTGATAACAACGATCGAACCTGAGTGGACCGTATCCCATGAGCACGCCTCTGAAGACCCTGATTGCGAAACTGAATCCGATTTCCCGGAAGGCGACGGAGCGCGCGGCGAGCCTGTGCTTTTCACGCGGTCAGTTCGAGGTCGATCTCGAACACCTGTTCGTCGCGCTGCTCGACGAGGCGACGGGCGACCTGCCGCTCGTGCTGCGCGCGAGCGGCGTCGATCCGCACGCGCTGCGCGCCGACCTGGAGCGCGAGCTTGAAAAGCTGAAGACCGGCAACACGCGCACGCCGGTGTTCTCGGCGCATCTGGCCGGCTTGTTCGAACAGGCGTGGCTGATCGCGTCGCTCGATTCGCAGATCGGCCGGATCCGCTCGGGGCACCTGCTGCTCGCGCTGCTGACCGGGCCGGACCTCGCGCAGTTCGCCCAGCGCATGTCGCTGCAGTTCGCGCGGGTGCGCGTGACCGATCTCAAGCACAAGTTCGACGAACTGACGGCCGGCTCGGTCGAGGCGGAGCCGCGGCAGGGCGAGGCCGATGCGGCGGTGCCCGACGGCAGCGACGCCGGCGCGGCGGCCGGCCCGTCGAAGACGCCGGCGCTCGACACCTACACGACCGACCTCACGCAGCGCGCCCGCGAAGGCCGCATCGATCCGGTGATCGGCCGCGAGGCGGAGATCCGCCAGGCCATCGACATCCTGATGCGACGGCGCCAGAACAACCCGATCATGACCGGCGAGGCCGGGGTCGGCAAGACCGCGGTGGTCGAGGGGCTCGCGCTGCGGATCGCCGCGGACGACGTGCCGCCGCCGCTGCGCGGCGTCGCGCTGCGCGCGCTCGACATGGGCCTCCTGCAGGCCGGCGCGAGCGTGAAGGGCGAATTCGAGAACCGGCTGAAGAGCGTGATCGAGGAGGTCAAGCAAAGCCCGCACCCGATCATCCTGTTCATCGACGAGGCGCACACGATCATCGGCGCGGGCGGCCAGGCCGGCCAGAACGACGCGGCGAACCTGCTCAAGCCCGCGCTCGCGCGCGGCGAGCTGCGCACGATCGCGGCGACCACCTGGAGCGAATACAAGAAGTACTTCGAGAAGGACGCGGCGCTCGCGCGGCGCTTCCAGGTCGTGAAGGTCGAGGAGCCGTCCGAGCCGCTCGCGGCGGCGATGCTGCGCGGCATGGCGGGGCTGATGGAACGCCACTTCAACGTGCGGATCCTCGACGACGCGATCACCGAGGCGGTGCGCCTGTCACACCGCTACATCAGCGGCCGGCAGCTGCCGGACAAGGCGATCAGCGTGCTCGACACCGCCTGCGCGAAGGTCGCGCTCGCGCACAGCGCGACGCCCGCCGCGATCGACGACACCCGCAAGCGCATCGAGCGGATCGAGGTCGAGCTGACCGCGCTCGAACGCGAGGCGGCGGCCGGCGCGCATCATGACGCGCGGCTCGCCGAACTGCGTGCCGAGCGCGACGCGGACCTCGACGCGCTGCGCGCGGACGAGGCGCGCTACGCGGCGGAGCGCGCGCAGGTCGAGGAGATCGGCGCGCTGCGCGCGATGCTCGACGCGGCGCGCGAGCCGTCGGCCGAGGGCGGCCGGATCGACGCTGAGGCGACGCGCGCCCAGCTGGAGTCACGCGTGGCCGCGTTGCGCGAATTGCAGGGCGCGCAGCCGATGGTGCCGCTGCAGGTGGATGCGCAGGTGGTGGCCGAGATCGTCGCGTCGTGGACCGGGATTCCGCTCGGCCGCATGGTGAAGGACGAGATCCAGACCGTGCTGAACCTGCAGGGGCTGCTCGCCGCGCGCGTGATCGGCCAGGATCATGCGCTGGAGGCGATCATGCAGCGCGTGCGCACCGCGAGCGCGAGCCTGGAGGATCCGAACAAGCCGCGCGGCGTGTTCATGTTCGTCGGACCGTCGGGCGTCGGCAAGACCGAAACCGCGCTCGCGCTCGCCGACATCCTGTACGGCGGCGAACGCAAGCTCGTCACGATCAACATGAGCGAGTACCAGGAGGCGCACAGCGTGTCGGGGCTGAAGGGTTCGCCGCCGGGCTACGTCGGCTACGGCGAGGGCGGCGTGCTGACCGAGGCCGTGCGCCGCAATCCGTATTCGGTGGTGCTGCTCGACGAGGTCGAGAAGGCGCACCCGGACGTGCTGGAGATGTTCTTCCAGGTGTTCGACAAGGGCGCGATGGACGACGCCGAGGGGCGCGAGATCGACTTCCGCAACACGCTGATCATCCTGACCTCGAACGTCGGTTCGTCCGCGGTGATGCAGGCGTGCCTGAACAAGACGCCGGAGGAGCTGCCCGATGCGGACGCGCTCGCCGAGACGCTGCGCCCGCAGCTGTACAAGACCTTCAAGCCCGCGTTCCTCGGCCGCATGAAGGTGGTGCCGTACTACCCGATCTCCGACGACGTGCTGGCGGAGATCATCGAACTGAAGCTGGAGCGCATCCGCCGGCGCATCGAGACGAACCACCAGGCGGTGTTCGAATGGGACGAATCGCTGGTCGAGGCGGTGCTCGCGCGCTGCACCGAGGTCGATTCGGGCGCGCGCAACGTCGACCACATCCTGAACGGCACGCTGCTGCCGGAGATCGCCGGGCACGTGCTCGGCCGGATCGCCGACGGCGCGGCGCTGGCGCGCATCGCGGTGCGCGCGGACGACGCGGGCGCGTTCGAGTACACGGTCGAATGACGCCGCGGCGCCCGCGCGACAGGCGGGCGCCGCGCTTACACGGATTCACGCTGTCATGAATTGCTGAGCCTCACACCATGCCGATCAAGCTTTCCGAACTGCTGGCGCCTGTCAGCGACACCTCGCCGTGCGGCGACGATCTCCTGTTCTCGTCGGAATTCGACGCGATCCAGCACGCGCGCAAGTTCGACGATCCGTCGCTCGATCAGGGCGAGTGGATCACCGAGATCAAGGAGGCCGACTGGGGCTTCGTCGTCGATCATGCGGCCGAGCTGTTGCGCGGCCAGACCAAGGACCTGCGGCTCGCCGTGTGGCTCACCGAGGCGCTCGCGCTGGAGGAGGGCGTCACGGGGCTCACGCAGGGCTACGCGCTGCTGACGGGGCTGTGCCGTCAATACTGGGAGCAGGTGCATCCGCTGCCCGAGGGCGACGACGCCGAATACCGGCTCGGCAACGTCGCGTGGCTCGCGACGCGCACGGCCGAGCTGCTGCGCGCGGTGCCGCTGACGGAGGGCGCGTCGAGCGCCTACAGCGCGCTCGACTGGGAGATCGCGCAGCACGTCGCGCAGGCGGTCAAGCGCGATCCCGAGCACGCGGACGACATCGCGCGCGGCAAGCCCGCGGTCGAGCAGATCGAGGCGTCGAAGCGGATGACGCCGGTGGCGTTCTACGCGACGCTGCTCGGCAACCTGAGTGCGTTCGAGGTGGAGCTGAACGCGCTCGAACAGGAACTCGACCAGCGCGCCGGCGATGCCGCGCCGAGCTTCCGGCAGGCGCGCGATGCGTTCCGCGGCGTGTACCTGCTGGCCGAGCGCTTCGCGCGCGAGCAAGGCCTGTCGACCGATGCGCCGAAGGCCGCGCCGGCGCCCGATGCGCCGCCGGCGGTGGGGCGCGCGGAACCGTCGTTCAAGACCCCGCTTCAATTGGAGGAAGCCGTGCCGACCTCAACTGTCGCCGCCCGTCCGGTCACGCCGGCGCCCATCGTGATCGCGGGGATCCAGAACCGCGCGCAGGCCGTCGAGCAATTGCGCTCGGTCGCGCGCTACTTCCGTGCGACCGAGCCGCACAGCCCGGTCGCGTATCTGGCGGACAAGGCGGCGGAGTGGGCCGACATGCCGCTGCACCAGTGGCTGGCCTCGGTCGTCAAGGATGACGGCTCGCTCGCGCACCTGCGCGAATTGCTCGGCGTGAAGTCCGACGAGGGCAACTGAGCGCGCGGAGCACCCGGCCGGACTTGCCGCGCGCCGGACGCTTACTGCCCCGCCCGGAACTCGATCCGGCGGTTGCGCGCGCGCCCGTCGTTGCTGTCGTTCGATGCGATCGGCTGATCCGGCCCGACGCCCGTCGTGCTCAGCTGCTGCGACGCGATCCCCTTCGTGATCAGGTACCCCTTCACCGCATCGGCGCGCGCCTGGCTCAGCGCGATGTTCGAGGTCCGGTTCCCCGAGTTGTCGGTGTGGCCGATGATCTCGACGGTGCGGTTCGTCATCTTGCCGAGCGCGCCCGCCATCTGGTCGAGGATCTGCTTGCCCTGCGGCGTGAGGGTCGCGCTGCCGGTCTCGAACTCGATGGTGCGGTTCGCGAGCGTCTGGTCGAGCAGGCCCTGCTCGGACGCGCTCACGCGCAGCCCGTTGCGGATCGTGTAGGTCGGGTTCAGCGCGTTCGCCATGTCGCTAGCGAGCTGCTGGCGCTGCGCCTCGTTGTGCACCTCGCCCTTCACGTCGATCTGCGTGCCGTCGATCTTCAGCTGCCCCTTGCTGATCTGCTTCAGTTGCGGGCCGATCAGCTTCTGCACGTTCGTCGTCCAGTTCGGCGGCGTCGCGACGTCGCCGACCTCGATCTGGTCGACCACGTTCGCCGCGCCGTAGGTGTCGCGCAGCCGCTGCAGCACGGCGGCCTTGGTCGCCTCGTCGGGCACCTTGCCGCCCACCACCACCTGGCCCGGCGTCGCGTTCGCGGGCGCGGGCGTCGAGACCACCGCGCCCTGTCCGGCGCTGCCCGCGAGCGCGGGCGCGCCGGCCTGCGACGGCGGCGCGAGCACGGTCGTCTTCACCGTGATGCCGCTGTTGTCGACCGGCGTGACGGTCGCGGGCCCGAGATTGTCGGCGTGCGCGACGCCGGCGCAGAGGCCGCCGGCGAGGAGCGCGAGCGGCAGCGCACGCAGCGCGGCAAAGCGGAACGGGAGGCGCTTCTTCGTCATGGCGTCAGGCTCCGATGAACGCTTCGTGGAAGGTGTCGATGCCCACGCGGAGCGACAGTTGCGGCTGTTCGAGGTAGCTGACGAGCTTGCTGATCCCATGGTCATTCTGTGCATGTCCGTCGATCCACTCGGGATCGTCGATGTCGATGTTGTGTTCGGCGTAAGTCTGCGGATCGACCACGCTGTGCAGGGTGCGCGCGGATGCGCCGTTGAAGCCGATGATCAGCCGTTCGCGCTCGGCGATCGTGCCGATGAAGATCGCGAGTTCGAAATCGGCGCGCGACACGAACGGCGCGACGAGTTCGAGCCAGAACGCGGCCACCAGGCTGCGGTAGAACGGATCGACCGGCAGCGGCAGCGTGAGGCCGCGCTCGATGTGCGAGGAGCCGCTTTGCATGACCGGCCGCAGCAGCGAGCCGAGCGCGAGCATCGCGCCGCGCAGCCGCACCGGGTGGCCGCTCGCGAGCAGCATCTGTTCGAGGCCGGCCAGGGTCTGGTGCTCGACGAAGTCGTTGAAGGTGCCGTCGTGCGCGCTGCCCGGGCCGCCCGTGTCGATCGGCACCTGGGTGTCGCCGAGCGCCTGCAGCGCGCCCGGCGGCTCGTCCTTGCCGAGCAGCCCCTGCATCTGCGCGGCCGCGCGCGACCACAGCCGCGCGAACGCGAGCGGGCTGCGCGCGAGGAACGGCAGCGGCCGGTCGACCTCGAGCGCGGTCGCGGCGAGGAACGGGAAGCGCCGGTTCGACGCGTCGTGGCTCGCGACCATGTGGCCCGCGACCGCGAGCTTGCTGCGTGAGCCGAGGAACGCGAAATGCATCGGCTTCGCGCCCTCGTAGACGATCTTCCAGCGCGGATCGTCGGCGAGCAGCTCCATCGCGCGCGCGATCCACTGATCGAGCGTCTGCAGCAGCTGCGGGTTGTGCGGGCTCTTCACGAAGTCGCCGCGCGACGGGATCTTGCCGAAGTAGGCGATCTGGGCCTGGACCGTTTGCGTCATTGCGCCCCCTGTGCGTTCGATGCGGCCGCCGCGGTCACGGCGGCCGGTGCGGCGCCGGACGCGCCGACGGGTGACGGCGCCGCGTTGACGGCGTTGCCCGCGCTCACGTCGGCGACCGACGACGGCAGGCGCATGCCGCGCAGGCTCTGCTGCTGCGGGGCGTCGCCGCTGCTCGCGGTGGGCTGCGAGGTGCTGATGATGCGCATCGTCACCGACAGGGTCACGTTGCCCTGCGTCCAGGTCAGGTCGAAGGTGCCGTCCGGCCGGCGCTTGCGCTGCGCGGAGTTGATCAGCTTCTCGAGACCGTAGCGGCCCGGCTCGTTGACGATCTGCAGCGTGCGGCCGTCGAAGGTGGTCGCCGTCAGCGTCGCGCCCGCCGAGCCCTGCGGGTTTGGCCACACGAAGTTGGTCCACTGCGGCGGCGTGTTGCGGTAGCGCAGCTGCTGGCCGTCGATCGCGATCGTGTACTCGGTCGTGCCGCTGCTCGGCTGCGGCAGGATCTGGAACACGGTCTGCGGCTCGGACGAACCGCCCGCGCTCGCGGCGGCGGCGCCGCCCGCGAGCGGCGCGACCCAGCGCGAGAAGCCGCTCGTGAAGTCCGGCGTCAGCGCGAGCCCCATGTCGCCCCAGGTGCGCGCGGACAGCGAGTCGCCGCGGCGCACCGCGAGCGGCCCGAGCGTCGTGCCGACGAACTTCGCGATCGAGCCGTCCGGCCCGAACACCTGCGCGATCTCGCCCGCGCCGGCCTCGACCTTCGCGCCCGGCGCGAACGGATACTTGTTCGCGAGCGAGCCCTGGAACTGTTGGTAGACCTGCGCGTTCCACACCTTGTTGACCTCGACGCTGGCCGGCTGGATCACCACCGCGAAGGCCTGCATCAGCGGCCGCACGAGCAGCGGCCGCAGCGACTTGCGTTGCGAATCGGTGAGGCCCGTCAGCATCTGCTCGTCGACGAACTTGAGCGAATCCGCGAGTTCCGAGCCGCTGCCGTCGAGCGTCTGCTGCATCAGCTGACGCGCGCCCGGCCCCGGATCGCCCTGGTTCTTGATCACGTTGAAGCGGGTGCGGACCTTCGACAGCGTGTCCATGTAGCCGGCGAGCATCGAGGTGCCGTCATGGGTCGCGACGATCCGGCCCAGGCCGATGAATTCCTGCCCGATCGGGCCCATCGGCGTGTCGGCGGGATTGCCGTTGATGTCGACGTTGGCCGCGAGCTGGCCGCCCGGCTGGCGCGTGAACCACTGCTTGACCCAGTTGACCATGCCCGTCTGCGCTTTCTTGAGCGTCACGTTCGCGAGCGACGGGTTGTCCCACGAGGTCTGGTCGTAGGCGGTTTCGAGCACCTTGCGGATCGGCGAGTCCTGCGGGTCGCCGAGCTTGTTCATGCCGTCGACGGCCTGCCCGAAGCTGCCGAAGCCCTGCACCGCGATGCCCTGCATGAACTTCTGCCAGTGCTGCGCGTACTCGTTCTTGTACATCGCCACCAGGGTCTTCTGGATCTGCTCGGGGCTGCCTTCGAGCGTCAGGTCGTCCTGGGTCGCGGTGTTCAGCACCCAGTCCTTCGCCTGCAGCTCCTTGGTCGCGGCGTCGCGGATCGCGGGCTGCACGTACTGGAACCACGCGTCGCGCGTGAAGGTGCCCGGAATCGCGTAGCTGCCGGCGATCAGGTTGGTGTTGCCCTCGCCGACGATGCGCGCGATCGTCATCGGCGCGAAGCGGGTCGACGCGCGCGCCTTGATCTCCTCATACACGCGCTGGCGCGCCGGCATGCCGCGCACCACGCGGCGCAGGTTCTCGCGGGTCTGGTCGACCAGCGCGAGGTTCGAGTCGATCATCGGCCAGTCGTTGTCGGACACCCGCGACAGGTAGAAGGTGATCATCCGCTCCGCGCTCTTGATCATCTCGTCGCGCGGCATGTTGCCCCGGTTGGTTTCGAGCCAGCCGCGCCAGAAGCGCGCGATCTGGTCGGTCAGATGGGCCTGCTCGACGTGGCGCTTGTCGGACAGCATCAGGTAGGTCTTGAGCGCGTTGTACGCGTCCTCGACGTTGGTCGGCGAGGCGTCGTTGTACAGGCCGCCCTGCGCGTTCGGCGCGGGAACCTTGTCGGACACCGGCACCGCGCCCGATTCGGGCGCGCGCGTCATCGGCGCGAGCTGGTCGGGATGCGCGTTGACGTCCTTGAGGAACGAGGCGAGATTGCCCGCGACCGGCGCGAGCAGGATCTGGCGCACGCCGTTGTAGTACTCGGTCAGCAGGTGCTGTTCGAGACGGTCGCCCTGGTAGAGGCCGAGCGACACCGACAGCGGCTTGTCGCGGCGGAACTGCTCGAGCTGCTCGATGCGGTCTTCGAGGATGTCCATGGCCTGCAGGCGCGACTGCAGGTCGTTGCGGTTCTGCTGGAGGCGCGTCACGTTGTCGAGATCGGCCTGCACGTTGGTGACGAGCTGCTGGTTGCCGATCGTCGACCAGGTCCAGCCGCCGAGCGCGAGCGCGAGCACGGCGACGAAGCCGAAGAAGGTCGCGTAGCGCATCCGGGTCTTGGTCGGGCTCGCGAACTGGCGGACCGTCTGGCGGTCCGCGAAGATCACCTTCGAGAACAGGTCGCGCAGGAAGAAACCGTTTTTCGAGAACGCGCTGGCCGGCTTCGGCAGGCTCGAGGCGTCCAGCCCGAAGCGCGACGCGATGCGCTGCGCGGCCGCGCTGTTGGTTTCGCCCTCCTGCAGCGCGCTGGTGAAGTAGAAGCCGCGGAAGATCGGCTTGTACTGAAACGGATTGTTCTCGAACAGCGTCGCGAGGAACGCGCGCAGCGCGGGCTTGATGGTCGAGAATTCGAGCGGGAAGCTCAGCTGGCCCGGCGACAGCGGCTGGCCGCGATGGATCGACAGCTGCGCGACGCTGATTTCCTTGAGGCCGTCGTACAGTTCCTCGAAACGCTCGTCGAACTGCGCGACGACGTCGCGCTTCTCGTCCGGCTCATAGGGCAGGGTCGCGCCCCACACGCGGTCGTATTCCTGGCGGTCGCTGCTGCTGAAGAACTCGGTGAAGCCGGTGATCAGGTCGGCCTTCGTGAACATCACGTAGACCGGGGCGAACACTTCGAGCTTCTCGGTCAGCTCCTGCACGCGCTGGCGCAGGTTTTTCGCGAGGTTGATGGCGAATTCGGGGCGGTTGCCGGTGAGTTCGGCGATGCTGGCGGTGACGATGATGCCGTTGATCGGCGCCTTCGGACGGTAGCGCTTGAGCAGCCCGAGGAAGCCGAGCCACTCGGTGCGGTCTTCCTCGTGCACCGAGTAGCGGCCCGCCGTGTCGAGCAGGATCCCCTCGGTGGTGAAGAACCAGTCGCAGTTGCGGGTGCCGCCGATGCCGTGGATCACCGCGCTGTTCTTGTCCGCGAACGGGAATTGCAGCCCGGAGTTGATCACCGCGCTGCTCTTGCCGGCGGCCGGATTGCCGATCACGATGTACCACGGCAGTTCGTAGAGCGCCGACCCGCCGGAGACCTGGCCGATCTTCGAGGTCTTGATGGTCTTCACCGTATCGACGAGCCGGGTGCGCAGCGTGTCGAGTTCGGCCTGCTTCGCGGGCTCGGCGGCCGGGGTCGACTTGCCGACCTCGGCCTGCTGTTCGAGCATGTCGCCGAGCTTGCGGTTCGCGCTGCGCACCCGCAGGCGGCGCACGAGCCGGACCAGTAGCCACAGCGCGAGCACGGCGGCGAGCACGACGGCCGGCCACACGTAGGCGATCTGCAGCACGTCGGCGGCGATGAACAGGACAGCCGCGAGCGCGAGGATGCCGACGATCGAGAGCGAGCGTGGATGTGTCAACACGTTGAGGAAGCGTTGCATAGGACGTTCAGGTTCCGGTGCGATTCAATGGGGTGGGGCGCGCATGCGCCGCGCGCGGCGGGTGGGCGCGCGCATCGTTCCGCGTGACGGGGGGCGTCGGGGTCACGCGGTCGGCGATGCAAAACAGCGGGAAGCGGGCCGGGCGGCCGCGCGGGGCGCAGCGCGATGGCCGGAAGCGGGCAGGCCGCGGACGCGGCGCGCGCGGTGCTTGCGATGACCGGTGCAGGTCGCGCCTGCCGCCGGTGGATTGTTCAATTGCCCCATACCGCCCTCATTATTTCTTGCTCGTCCGTTATTGCGGATTCGGACGTCCCAGTTTGAAACCGGGTTTATGGTATTCGACGTGACCGAGATCCATCAATTTCCATCGGCCGCCCCAGGTCAGGCCCACCTGTTCGGCGACCTGACCATATAACTGATAGCCTCGCATGGCCCAGGGATCTTTTTCCGAGATGACCAGCTTGCCGTCGCGCAAAAACGCGTTGTCGGCCGCCAGTCCGTATTGATGGTAACTCTGGAACGCTGCCGCATTGGTGACGCCGCCCATTTGCGCGAGCCGATTTTGCCGTTCGGGGCTGCGATAACCTTCGAGCAGCGCCATTTCATAGCCGTATTGTTCGTGCATTATTTTATAGACGAGCAGCAGACGGGTTCTGAAATCGGCATCCAGCAGGTTCCAGTCGCGGCTCGCGTCTTTCAACGCGGGCCTGACTTGTTCGACTTCGCGCGTGGCGAACACTTCGGGCGGCAACGGCAGCGGCGGCACCAGCTGCTCGCCTTTCAGCAGCGCCGCGATTTTCTCGTCGGGCACGCGCGCGGTGTCGTCGTACTGGAACATTTGCCGGCCCCGCAATGCGATGGCCACCAATGGAGGCGTCGCAAGAATACCTGCCGAGATCATAATCAGCAAGCGCCGCCGAATCAGTAAATTTTGCAAATTGCTCAATGTCGATTGAGACAATTTTGCCGATCGGCTGATTTGGCTGCGGGTGCGCGTGGCGCGATCGAAGGCGCGCCGGCTTAATTTGCCGTGAAACTGGGCGACCGAATCGAATACCGTCGCCCGTACGGCCGGTAATAGCAACAATGCCGCGGCGAGGACCGCGAGCGCGAAATAGGCAACCAGAACGACGGCAATCAAAGAAATCCCCGGAATATGGAATCGATTGTAATTTGCAATGCTTACTCTTAGAATCAGGCCTGCTCCGAGAAGGCCGGGACATATTATTGCGTCGAATTAAACCAGGATTCAATGAGACACTGAATGAGCGCGCCGGAAGATTCCAATTCGAAAGCTCCGCCGAGCCTGCTTTCGGGCGCCCGTCCTGAAAGCGGCGCGAACCACTCGCGTATTCTCGCGAATCTGGAGGGCCGTGTCTCGCCCTCGACCGACGCCGCCGCCCCCCGTTCGCGCAAAACCCCGCTCGCCTTGCTCGCGCTCCTCGTGGTCGCGATCGGCGGCTGGGGCGTGTGGCGCGTGCAACAGCATGCGGGCAGCGGCGCCGAGATAGCGGCCGGCGCGTCGGCAAGCGTGGTGGCGAAGGCGGCCAGCAGTGTCGCGGCGAGCGCGCCGGCGGTCGCGCAAGCGGCCTCCGCGCCGCAGGCCGCGACGATCGTCAACGACGACAGCATCGCGAGCGACGTGAGGGCGGCTGCGCCGGCGTCCGCCGCGGCGGGCGACCGCTTGTCGCGCGCGCTCGCGAACGGCGCATCCGATGTGTCGCCGTCCGAGACGGCGGCAGTCGCGGGCGCGGCGGCGACGACGGCGGCGGCCGCCGCCAAGGCCGCGCATCCGACGAAGAGCGCGCAGGCCAAGCCCGAGGCGAAGCCGGCGAAGGAAACCAAGGCCGAGCTGGCGGCGCGCAAGCGCCACGAGAAGGCCCAGCAGGCGGAACTCGCGCAGGCGAAGAAGGCGCGTCAGGCCGCCGGCCGGAATGCGAACGGCAAGGACGATCCCGATGCCGATCTGCTGGCCGCGCTGGTCGCGCGGACCAAGCCCGCCGATCCGAAGACGAACGCCGCCGCCAAGGCCAATGCCGCGAAGGTCAGCACGGCCGCCGCCGATACGCCGCTCGCCGCGAAGGTGAAAGACTGTAGCCAACGCGGCTTCTTCGAAGACCAGCTGTGCCGCTGGCGCGTGTGCGACGGGCATTGGGGCAAGGATCCCGCGTGCCCGACGGCGGCGTCGCCGAAGCAACCCTGAGGCTGCGCCGGCCCGGGGGCGGCGACGCGCCCTGCCGCTGTCACGATGAGGCTGGCCTCGCCTCGCTGCGTTCCTCCGCGCGCCCGCCTGCCGGGCGCGCCCTTCACTGCACCGACCACAAGCCCAGATTGCCCAGGCTCGCCGCGAGCCGCAGCCGCGAGGTGCGCCACTTCGAGACCGCGAGCACGCGTTGCTTGCGCGCGTCGGCGAGCGCGGCCTGCGTATCCTGTAGTTCGGTGAAGGTGCCGACGCCGGCCTTGTAGCGGCCCCGGGCGATGTCGAGCGCGCGCTGCGCGTCGGCGAGCAGCGCGTGTGAGTTGTCGAGGTTCGCGGTGTCGGTCTGCACGCTCTGGTAGCTTTTCCACACCTCGAGTGAGACCTGCAGCTCGGTGTTGCGCAGTTCGGCCTCGCGCGCGTCGGCCTGCGCCTGGGCCTGTGCGACTCGATAACCGGATGCGAAGCCTTCGAACAAGGGGATCGTGACCTGCACGCCGATCGTGCTGCCGCGGCTCGCCGTGATCGGGACGGATTGCGGCTGCTGCTGATAGGACGGGTTGTTCTGCGAGAGGCTGCCGACCAGCGAGATGGTGGGGCGGCCCTGCGCGCGCACCACGTCGACGTTCTCGCGTGCCGCCTGCAGCTTCGCGCGCGCGGCGACGAGTTTCGGTTGTCGCGCCTTCGCCTCGTCGAGCAACTGATCGACGCCTTGTGCGAAGGCATCGTGCTCCGCGAGCGGCGGCGCGGGCGCGACGCGCAGCGGCGTGTTCGCGTCGAGCCCCATCGCGACGGCGAGCGCGCCGTCCGCGCCGTGCGCGTCGCCCTCGGCGCTCACGCGATCGAGCAGCGCGCGGCGATAGGCGGTCTGCGCCTGCAGCTGATCGCTCAGCGTGCCTGCGCCGGCATCGTGCTTCGCGCGGGCTTCCGCGAGACTCTCGCCGGCGATCCGTTCGGTCTGGCGCGCGGCGTCGAGCGCGGCCTGCGCGTCGCGCACCGCGTAGTAGGCCTGCGCCGCATTGAAGAACACGGTCTGCAGGGCGTCGTCCTGCGCCGCGTTGGCGGCCTCGAGCAGCTGGCGCGCCTGGCGCAGCCCGGCGCTGCGCTTGCCGAAATCGAACAGCACCCAGCTCAGGTTCAGCATGCCGTACTTGCTCGACGAATTTTGCGAATTGCGGATCGAGCCCAGGCCGATTTTCGAGTAGTCGTAGGTGGTCGACAGTGTGTCGCGCTCGTAGCCGCCGGTCGCATTGATCGTCGGCAGGAACGCGGCCTCGCTGACGCCGACGGCCGCGGCCTGCGCGCGCGCGTTCGCCCAGGCGAGGCGCGCCTGCGGGTTCGCGCAGACGGCCTGGAGAATCGCATCCTCGAGTTCGAGCGGGCGGTCGGCGACCTCGGCGACGCACGAGGCGTTCTTCAGCAGCGGCGCGGCGGGCGTGTCGGACACGAGCCGCTGGGTGCGATAGGCGTCGAGCCATTGCGCATGGGCCGCCGGTGAACCCAGCAGCGCGAGCGCCGCGCAGGCGGCGAGGGTAAGCGGCCGTATCGGTTTCATCGTTCCGTCGCGGCCTGTGGTTCGGTGGGCGCGCTCGCGGCGGCGTTCGATGCAGCGGCACCCGATGCAGCGGCACCGGCAGCGTCTCGGCCCGAGGCACCGTCCGCCTGTCCCGCGCCGAGCGGGGAAGTCGGCTGGTCGAGCGCGATCTTGCCGCCGTTCAGCAGGATCACGCGCGACGCCGACGCGATCGTCTCCGGCCGGTGCGCGACGATCAGGCGCGTCATGTTGAGCGACGCGACCGCCGCGTTCACCTGCTGCTCGCGCTGCACGTCGAGGTGGCTGGTGGCTTCGTCGAGCACCAGGATCCTGGGCCGCTTGTACAACGCGCGCGCGAGCAGCACGCGCTGCTTCTGACCGCCCGACAGCACCGTGCCCATGTCGCCGACCAGCGTGTTGTAGCCCATCGGCATCGCGACGATGTCCGCGTGCACCGCCGCGCGCTGCGCGCACTCGGCGACCCAGCGCGGGTCGGCCTGCGGATCGAAGAAGCTGATGTTGTCGGCGATCGAGCCGGCGAACAGCACGTCGTCCTGCAGCACGGTGCCGACCAGCGTGCGCAGCCGCTCGATGCCGAGCCGCTCCACCTCGACGCCGCCGATCCGCACGCAGCCGCCCGTCGGCGCGAGCAGGCCGAGCAGCACGTTGATCAGCGTGGTCTTGCCGCAGCCGGACGGCCCGACGATCGCGACCGATTCGCCGGGCGAGATCGACAGCGACACGCCGTCGAGCACGAGCGGCTCGCCGTCGGCGTAGCGGAACGCGAGCTGGTCGGTCTCGATGCTCGCGACCAGCTCGTCGGCCTCGCCCGGCACGTGGCGCAGGCTCGCGTCGGGTTCGGACTGCGCGAACACGATGTCGGCGAGCCGCTCGCCCTGCAATTGCAGCATCTTCACCTCGAAGTACTTGTCGATCAGGCTGCCGACGCGGCTGTCGAACTGCATGCGGTACGCGTTGAACGCCATCAGCACGCCGACCGTGAACTGGCCGTCCATCACGAGCCGCGCGCCGAGCCAGATGATCGCGATGCCTTCGAGGCCGAACAGCAGCCCGTTCAGTTGCTGATACAGCAATTGCAGCTTCTGCACATGGAGGCCCGCGTTGACCTGTTCGACGAACAGCGTGAGCCAGCTCGCGCGCCGCTCCTGCTGACGGTTGAACAGCTTGATGGTCTTCACGCCGCGCACGGTTTCGAGGAAGTGGCTCTGCTGCTTCGCGGCGTGGACGATCTGCTCCTCGGTCGCGCGCCGCAGCGGCCGGTACCAGAGCCAGCGCAGCAGCGCGTAGAGCAGCATCGCGCCGAGCGCGACGAGCGCGAGCTTCCAGCTGTAGAGGAACATCATGCCGAGCGTGACGATCGTCATCAGGCCGTCGATCACGGCGCTCAGGAACGAGGTGGTGAGGGTCTGCTGGATCGTGTCGACCGCGCCGAAGCGCGACACGACGTCACCGAGGTGGCGGCGCTCGAAGTATTGCACCGGCAGGCTCAACAGATGCGTGAAGACATTGGCGCGCCACTGCACGTTGAGCGTCGTGCCGAGATACATGAGCGCCCAGCCGCGGATCGCGTTGGTGGCCTGCTGCATCACCATCAGGAGTGCGAAGCCGAGGCCGAGCACGGTCAGCAGGTCGCGATCGGCGCTGACGATCACCTCGTCGATCACCCATTGCAGGAAGAACGGCGAGGCGAGCGCGAACACTTCGAGCGCGAGCGCCAGCAGCAGGATCTGCCCGAGCGAGCGCGAGAGCCCGGCGACCGGGCCGAGCAGCGCGCGCAGTTTGACGGCGGGCGCGCGCTCGCGCGGCTCGAAGCCGCCGACCGGCCACAGTTCGAGCGCGACGCCGGTGAACGCGCGCGAGACTTCGGCGAGCGTGAGCTTGCGGATGCCCTGGGCCGGATCGTGGATCGTCACGGTCTGGCCGTTCACCGCGCGCAGCACGACGAAGTGATTGAAGTTCCAGTGCAGCACGCAGGGCAGGCGCAATTGCGCGAGGTGATCGAGATCGAGCTTGAGCGCGCGGGTGCCGAGTTCGAGGCGCTGGGCGACCTCGATCACGCGCCCGAGTCCGGCGCCCTTGAGCGAGACCGGAAAGCGGCCGCGCAGCGTGGCGAGATCGACATGATGGCCGTGGAAGCCGGCGACCATCGCGAGGCAGGCGAGGCCGCATTCCGCGGCTTCGGTCTGCAGGATCATCGGCAGCGGGTTGCCGATGCCGAAGGAAAGCCGGTTGAGAAGGGACATGGGCGGGCGCGGGTCAGAGTTTGCCGGTGAGGCTGTAGAGCGGTTCGAGCACCCACTCGTACAGGCGGCGGCGTTCCTGCAGGATGTCGGCCTGCAGGGCCATGCCGGCCTGCAAGGGCTGCGGCTTGCCGTAGGCGGTGACGGACTGCGACCGCAGTGCGACGGTGACGCGGTAGTAGGTGCCGTCGCCGCTCGCGGGGCCGCCGCTCGACGCGAGGTCGGCCGTCGACAGCGCGGTGCGCGCGATCGAGGTGACGGTGGCCGCGTACTGGCCGAATTTCTGGTACGGGTAGGCCTGGTAGCGGATCAGCACGGGCGCGCCGACGTGGATGAAGCCGACCGCGGCGCTCGGCACGAACAGGTAGGCCTGCCAGTGCGAGCTCGCCGGCACGATACTGGCAAGCGGGTGAGCCGTGTCGACCATCTGGCCGGGTTCGGCGATCACGGCGGTGGCGGTGCCGGTCTCGGGTGCGGTGATCACGAGCTCGCGGCGGGCCTCGCTCTCGATCAGGCTCTGGTCGACTTCGCTGACGTTGCGGCCGAGCTGGGCGAGCTGGTTCTGCTGCTTGAGGGCGAGGCCGTCGAGATCGCTGAGCGCCTGGGTGAGCTGCTGCGTCGTGCCGGCCCGATCGCGCTGCAGGCCGTGCAGCTTCGATTGCTGGTCGAGCAGGTCGGCCTCGCGCTGTTGGGCCTGGTCCTTGGAGATGTAGTCCTTGGCGAGCAGGCCGGCGTAGCGCGCGGCCGCATCGGCCGCGAGCGAGGTGCGCGTGCGCTGGGCGGCGAGCTGGTCGTCGATGCCGGCGAGTTCGGCGCGCAGGCTCGTGATCTTGGCCTGCAGGGTATCGCGCTCGTCGCCCTGCAACTGGCGGGTCTTGGCCATTTCCTGCTGGAGCGAGGACTTGCGCTGGCGGGCCTGATCGATGATGGCGGCCTGGGTGTCGCCGGCGGCGGCGCTCTGCAGGTCGGTGGAGATCGCATAGAGCGGCTGGCCGCGCGTGACGGCGCGGCCCTCGGTCACGTACTTGCGCAGCACGATGCCCGGCTGCTGGGTGTAGAGCTTGACGAGCCCGGTGTCGGGCGTGAGCACGCCTTCGACCGTGGTGCGGCGCGTATAGGCGCCGAACGCGAAGAACAGGATCACGACGAGGGCCATGCTGACGGCCGCGAGCGTCAGGAAACGGAGCGAGACGGGGCGGATCAGGACGATCTCGCCGAGCGTGCGGGTGCGCTGCGCGTCTTGCGCGGCTTCGCGGAACAGGGGCGTGGGCGAGGTCACGGACGGGAGCGGTCGAATGGGGCGGCGTGCTTGGCGATGCGCCGCAAAAGCGACCCGGCATGCACGGCCGGAACCGTGCATGCCGGGCGGGCCGGCGACCGCCGCGAAGCGGCCGCCGGTCGTCGCGCGGGAGACGCTGTGCGCGAAAGCTTACTTCTTGATGCCGAACAGGCTGCCGATCAGGCCCAGCAGGGTGTTGCCCGTGGTGACCGCGACCGTCGTCACCGCTTCGCCCGCCTTGTACGCGGCCAGGCCGACGTTGACCAGGCCCTGGGCATATGATTCGATCAGATTGCCCGCCGTATCGAAAATGGTGCCGCCGTCATAGTGACCGCCCGAAACCAGCGCAACTTCCTGTTGGTTGAGTTCTTGCATGGATCTTCTCCAATAAATGCCAGATGGCCCATCTGGCAGGGTACCGATCTGCCGTGCCTTGTTTGCACTGTGCAAATCAATTCTCTTTAATATTTCGCGATCCTATATTTTCAACCGCGCCCTCATCAGGATTCATGCTCGAACATCGATTCAGAGGGGAATTGAAGGATGGGCGGGGCTGTTTTCCAGGTCGTGCTCGAGACGGCGGTTTTGTCCGATGAAAATTAACAAAGCTTGCGTGAGGTGAAAGTGCGGTAGCGTACTCAGCGTTCAGATTGCTAATTCGAGATAAAGCAGGATCTCGAAATAAGCGTCGTCGAGAATGTTCATTTAGCGGTGCGTAATTAAAAGTCGGTGTGATCCATTACGTCGCGAGGCGTGAGGAACGCGGAATGCCGTCGCTTGTGGGAAAGGCCGGCGCGGCGTCGGGCGAGACGGAATGGAGCCGGATACGCGTCCTGACATCGCCGCGACACACGACTGTGGCATTGGCTACGGATCCGAAATGCTGAGCAGGCGAACACCGCAATGAAACCCGAGTTGATCGTGCAAACCTATGGCGCCGACCTGTCCGGCATGGTGTGCGGCTTCCTGTTCGCGCCCGACGCCGCGGGCGAGCCGGTCGACGCCGGGCAGGTGGTCGAGTGGCTCGCGCGGCAGCCCGACGCGCCGGCGCGCGACGACGGCCGGCGCCCGTTCCTGTGGCTGCACTTCAATCTCGCGCATGGGGCGAGCGAGCGCTGGATGCGCGCGCACCTCGATTTGCCGGAGACGTTCTTCGAATTCCTGCGCGAAGGCTCGCATTCCACCCGGATCGAGCAGCAGGACGGCGCGCTGCGAGCCGTGGTCAACGACGTGATGTTCAATTTCGATCCGACGCCGGCCGAGATCTCGACGCTCTGGGCGTATGCGCACCGGCACCTGCTGGTCAGCGCGCGCCTGAAGCCGCTGCGCTCCGTCGACACGCTGCGCGCCTGCGTGCGGCAAGGCGAGCGCTTCCGCTCGCCCGCCGGGCTGCTGATCCATCTGCTGCGCGATCAGGCGGACCTGATGGTGGAGATCGTGCGGCGCACGAGCGTCGAGATCGACCAGATCGAGGATCGCTTCCTGTCGCAGCGGCCGACCGCGAACCGGATGGAGCTGGGCACGATGCGCCGCACGCTGACGCGCCTGCAACGCATGCTCGCGCCGGAGCCGGGCGCGATCTTCCGGCTGCTCGCGAAGCCGCCGGCGTGGCTCCTGCCCGACGACGTGCAGGCGCTGCGCGAATCGACCGAGGAATTTTCGCGCGTGCTGGCCGATCTCGCGGGGCTGGTCGAGCGGATCAAGCTGCTGCAGGAAGAGATCAGCGCGCGGCTCGCGGAGCAGAACAACCGCACGCTGTTCACGCTGACGCTCGTGACCGTGATCGCGCTGCCGATCAACATCGTCGCCGGTTTCTTCGGCATGAACGTGGGCGGCGTGCCGTTCTCGGAGAACAAGCACGGCTTCTGGATGATGGTGCTGCTGGTGGCGGGCTTCACCGCGCTGGCCGCGTGGTGGGCGTTCCGCCGCAACCGGGGCGGCGACCGCTGACTAGCGCAGCAGCGCGATCGCGCGCTCGCCGAGCACCATGCCGAGCAGGCCGACCAGTGCGACGAGCGGCGGCGCGGGCGAACGCACGTGCAGCAGCGCGTACAGCACGCCGACGCCGAGTCCGACGACGAGCGAAACCAGGTAATCGGTCATGGCCATCTCCTTCGTTGCGAGGCTCAGGGCTTGAGCAGGACACGTTCGCGCGCGCCCGCGAGCACCGCGCGGTATGCATCGTGCGCGCGTTCGAGCGGATACGTGTGATCGGCCGTGATCGGGAAGGCGCGCAGCGTGCCGCCCTCGAAGCCGGGCGCGAGCGCATCGAGGATCCGCGCGCTCGCGGCGCCGTCGAGCGCGAGCGAATCGACGCCGACGTAGGTGTGCTGGCCGCGATAGAACGCGAAGATGTCGAACGGCACGCTGCGTTCGAGCGTCGAGATGAAGATCTGGCGCGCGCCGATCGCCATCGCCGCGTTCGCCGCCGCGAAGTAGGGACTGCCGACGGTGTTGTAGACGAGATCCGCGCCGCGGCCGCCCGTGGCGTCGCGCACCGCGGCGGCGACGTCGCCCGCCGAGGCGTCGATCACGGGCACCGGCCCCGTCGCGTGGCCGCGATACGCGCCCGGACCGCGCTCGACGCCGATCACGGTCGCGCCGCGCGCGCTCGCCAGCTGGATCGCCGCCTGGCCGACCTTGCCGTTCGCGCCGAACACGAGCACCACCTCGCCCTCGGCCGGCAACCCGGCGCGGCGCAGGCCTTCGTAGGCGGTGATGAACGGCACGCCGACGCCGGCCGCCTCGTCGAGCGTCAGGCGCGCGGGCTTGCGGCGCACCTTGGCGGCGTCGAGCGCGAGCAGCGCGGCGTGCGAGCCGTCGCGGCGGATCCCCAGCTCGCCGCCCGAGCCCCACACCGGCGCGCCGATCCAGTCGGCGGGGCCCACGCGCACGATGCCGGACCAGTCGCGGCCCGGCGTGCGCGGCCAGATCGCGTGCGGCATGTGGCCGAGCGCGGCCTTCACGTCGCTCGGGTTCACGCCGGCCGCGTGGATTTCGATGAGCAGGTCGCCCGCGGCCGGGGTGGGCGCGTCGACCTCCCGGACGGCGGCGTCGAGCGCGTCGATGTCGGGGGCGGCGGTGTCAAGGCGGATGCTGCGCATGGCGGGCTCCTGGTGGAAGGCCGCCTCGGGCGGCCGGAGAAAAGGGATGAGGGCAGTGTAGGCAGGCGCGGTTGACGCGGAAAGATGCAAAGGCGCATGATGGTTTTGCATTCAACGCAAAGCCATCATGGACGATCTCCTGTCTCCCCATCTCTCGGTCTTCGTCGACGTGGTCGACCAGCAAGGCTTCTCGGCGGTGGCGCGGCGGCTTGGCGTGGCCGCGTCGTCGGTCACGCGCCGCATCGATCACCTGGAGGCGCAGCTCGGGCTGCCGCTCCTGCACCGGACCACGCACGCGGTGAAGCCGACCGAGGCCGGCCAGTTGCTGTACGAGCGGGCCAAGGGCCTGCTCGCGGAGATCCGCGGCCTGCAGGAGGACCTGCACAGCCGGCACAGCGAGCCGGGCGGGCTCTTGCGCGTCGATTGTCCGGCGCCGTTCGGCCGGCTCCACCTGATGCCGGCCGTCGCGGCGTTCATGCGGCGTCATCCGGCGCTCGACGTGGAGCTGCTGCTGACGGACAGCATGGTCGATCCGCACGGCGAGCGGCTCGGCGCCGAGGTCGATCTCGCGCTGCGGATCGGCCCGCTGGAGGACACGCGGCTGGTCGCGACGGTGCTCGCGCCGCAGCGGCGGGTGCTGTGCGCGAGCCCCGCCTATCTCGAGCGGTGCGGCGCACCCGCGTCGCTCGACGCGCTGGCGGAGCACGACTGCCTCGCCTGGGTCGGCGCGCCGCCGCCGGGCGCGTGGCGGTTCGGCGAGCGCCGGCTGCCGCCGGCGCGGCCGAGGTTCCGCAGCAATCATTCGGAGGCCTTGCTGGCGGCGGCGCTCGACGGGCTCGGCATCGCGCATCTGCCGACCTGGCTCGCGGGCGACGCGCTGCGCGCGGGAACCTTGCAGCGGGTGCTGCCGGCGCTCGGCGCGATCGAGGAGCGCGCGACGATCCACCTGCTGCGCCAGCAGGCGCGCGGCAGCGCGCGCACGCTGCGGCTCATCGAGTTCCTCAAGGCGTGGTTCGCGCCGCCGCCGTGGGAGCGCGAAGCGGGCTGAGCGCGGCGCGCGGGCGAAAAAAAACGGACCTCGCTGACGAGGTCCGTTGGTTGGGGCGGCCGGCCGCGCGGGGCGGCCGGTGTCGCGCGCGCCGTGCGACGGCCCGCGCGATCCGCCGCGCGCTTACTGCGTGTGCACCTGCCGCGGCACGAACTTGCCCTGGTAGCGCAGCGTCGGATAGTCGCGTTCACGTTCGTCCGTCGTGGCCGGCGCGAGCAGCGTGCTGCCGGACGGCACCTGACGCAGCGACATCGCAGCCGGCGAGTTGATCGTGCCGATGCTGCTCGAACGCGAGGCCGGTGCGAGGTTCGAGCCGACCAGCAGCGCGGCTTCGCTCTTCAGGCTTTGCAGCAGCACTGGATCGGTCGTGCGGCCGAGCTGCGGCAGCAGCGCGCTCCACGCGGCGTCGCTGTAGTTCGTCACGTAGTAGTCGTGGCCCGACGGGTTCGCGAGCACCGCCGAGCAGCCGTCGAGACGGATCTGCGTCTGGGTGTCCTTGAGCGCGAGCGTCTTGCGGTTGACGAGGCCGTCGCCGTACGCGAGCGTGACCGGCACCGTCCACTGCGTGCCCGGATACTTGTTGGTATTCGGGTACGGCGCCTGCTTCAGCGTGACGATGGTCTGGTTCTTCGTCAGGTCGCACTGCGTGTCGAGGCTCAGGAGCGGCACGCCGGTCTGGCGCACGTAGCTGTCGCCGATCGGCCCGACCTGCTGGCCGCTCGCCTTCGACAGCGCATCCCACAGCCGCTTCGGCGTGCCGTTGCCGAACGAGTAATCGGTCAGGTACTGCTGCAGACCCTTGCGCAGCGTTTCCTCGCCGAGATAGCCCTCGAGCATCTTCAGCACGTGGCCGCCCTTGTTGTAGACGAACGAGCCGCCGCCGAGCACGAATTCGTTCGAGCCCCACGCGTTGAAGTTCGGCGCGACCGGGAACGCGTTCGGCCCGATGTCGCGATTGATCACGCGATAGCGGTCCTTCACGTCATCGATCCAGTTGAACTGATCCGGGAAGAACTGGATCGTCGTCTTGGTTTCGAAGAAGGTCGCGAACGATTCGTTGAGCCACACGTTGTCCCACCAGTCGGCCGTCACGAGATCGCCGAACCACTGGTGCGCGACTTCGTGCGTGAGCACCTGGTCGCCGTAGCGCGACATCGGCTTGCCCGGCTCGGGCAGGATGTCGTCCGCGAACTCGAGAATCGAGCCCCAGTTCTCCATGCCGCCGAAGTTCAGGTTCTTCTGCGCCTTGAACGCATCGTTCGCGGCGACCGTGTCGAACTTGGTGAGCGGCAGCGGAATGCCCGTATAGCGGTAGTAGAAGTCGAGCGCCTGCTTGGTGCGCTGCATCGCGGGCTTCGCCCAGTCCCGCATGCCGGGCGGCGTGAACACGCGCAGGTGCAAGCCGCGGCCGTCGGGCAGCGGGCTCGTGAAGTCGTCCTCGAGCACGTCGAACTGGCCGCCGCCGAAGAACACCAGATAGGACGGCATCGGCGGCGTCTTCTCGAACGACACCAGCTTGTAGCCGCCGCCGACGTTCGCCGCCGGCTTCTCGGCCGCGTTCGACACCACGCGCCACGCCTGCGGCACCTCGGCCGTCACCTCGTAGGTCGGGCGGAACGCCGGCTCGTCCCAGCCGGGGAACCACTGGCGCGACAGGTCGGTTTCGCCCTGCGTGAGGATCGCGCCGCTGGTCTTGCCGTCGGTGCCTTTCAGGTCGACGCGGAAGATCCCTTCGGCGGCGGAGCAGCCGGGATACGGATCGTTGTCGCAGCTGCCGACGGTGCCCTTGGTCGGGTCGCCCTTCGACATGAAGTTGATGATGCCCTGCCATTCCATGTGCAGCGAATAGTTGCCCGGGGCGATCGAGCCGCTCGCGGGGCGCAGCTGGTAATAGTCGCCCTTGCTCTGTGGCGTGGCGATCAGCGGCACGTTGCCGGGCTGCAGCGTGATCCGGCCGTTGGTGAACTGGATCCGGTGCGCGGCGACGACGATCGCATTGACCGGCTTGAGCACCTTGATCTCGACGTCCGCGCGCCCGTTGAACTGGTTCAGGTCGTCGTTCGGGCGGAACCACAGCCGGTAGTTGACCGGCACCACCGTGTCGGGCAGCTCGACCGGCTTCGCGCTTTTGTCGACCGGGGTGGCCGCCGGCGTGCTGGCGGCGGGGGTGGCCACGGTCGGCGCGTGCGCCGCGCCGAGCGACGTGGCCGAGCCGCCGATGCCGCCGTCGTCGCCGCCGCAGGCTGCGAGCGCGAGCACGCCCAGCAGCGACAGGTAGCGAATCCTATGCGTATTGATCCACATGCTGAAACCTCGAATGGAAGAAAGACCAGACAGTCATGTTTTGCAATCGACCGGCAATAGTTCGCCCTCGCCGTTAATCGACGGCGAATGACGGTATTCCGGTGATATTCGAAAGGCGTGGTAATTGACTAGGTGAAGATAATCATGGAGTGGTGCCCCCTTTTGATTCTGGATTGTCGATCAAACTGCCGGCGCGGCCGAATCGGGCGTCAGCTCGCGCACGGCGGCGACGCGCCGCCGCGGCGCGCTTCACCAAGGCCGGGAGCCATATGGGCCGGCGACTTCCGCCGTCTGGCATAGCTTCGGCGCGCGCTTGAACGCACCCGCCCGCCAGAGCGGCGGAGGCGTGATTGTCAAGCACTTTTAAGGTATGTCAGGCGAATCGAAAGATGTGGGTCAATATACTTGATGATTTTCTGCAAAGGAAACGAAATTTTTCTAAAAATGCATATTACGTTTCTTTCAATGAATATGAATTGAGTGAGTTAATGGACAATATTTTCGGGTGATTGAATTTTCGTAGTGCGGCGCGCGCGGCCGGCGGCGCGCCGCGCGGAAACTACGAGATCCACCGGCCGGGTTCGTCGGACCAGGGCGCGCGCGACGGGGAGTCCGAACGAGGCGACGGGGCGGGCTCGGTACAATGGCCGGTCCGGGTGTTCCAAAGCGAGGTCGTCGTCATGTTCCGTTCGTTCCGTGCCGTTCCACGTGGGTGGCTGCTTGCGCTTGCCATGTTGCTGATGCTGGGCGGCTGCGCGGCGCTGTCCGGTCGCGACCCGGTGCGCGCGAACGTGGTGGGCCTCGAACCGCTGGCCGGCCAGGGGCTGGAGGCGCGTTTCAACGTGATGCTGCGGCTGCAGAATCCCAACGACAGCGCGCTCGACTACGACGGCGTCTCGCTCGATCTCGAGGTGAACGGCAAGGCGTTCGCGACCGGCGTCAGCGATGCGCGCGGCACGGTCCCGCGCTTCGGCGAGGCGGTGATCGCGGTGCCCGTCACGGTGTCCGCGTTCGCTGTCGCGCGGCAGGCGTTCGGCCTCGCCGACGTGGCCGGCGCGGGCAAGCTGCCCTATGTGATGCGCGGCCGGCTCGGCGGCGGTCCGTTCGGCGGCGCGCGTTTTCACGACGCGGGCGAGCTGAGCCTGCCGGCGTCGCCGCTGTTCGGCACCGCTCCCGCGCCGTATTGAGCTGGCGTGCCGCGCGGCCGGTCGCGCGGTTTTGCGGCCGCGGCCCAAAGCGCGCTACTGTGTGGTCCGTGCGATGCACGGCATCGCCTGTGATTCAACCGTTTTCGAGTACGTGTGACTGATTCCACTCTTTTCCATTGGACCGACGCTCAGGGCGCGGACTGTGTCGCGCGCTGGCGCTCCGAAGCGGGCGCGAGCCCGCCGCGGCGCGCGGTGCCGGCCGACGACCGCACCACGGCCGACGTCGCCTATCGCCTCGCGAGCGAGGGCACGGCGCTCGTCTGGCAGGGCGACTTCCAGAATGCGCGGCAACTGCTGCAGGCGCTCGCGCGCCGCCTCGACCGCAAGCCGCGCAAGGCGGCCGCGACGCCCGCCGACGCCTTCAATCTCCATCGGCTCGCGCAGTCGCAGCGCGCGCGCACGCTCGGCATGCTGCTGATCCCGCTCGAGGCGGACTACGGGATCGCGCTGCGGCGCGCGCCCGATTGGCGCGACGCGTGCGAGGAAGCCTACGGGCCGGGCGGCGGCGAGCGCTCGATCGTGTCGCTGCGCGAATTGCTCGGGCTCAACGGCGCGCACGAATGGCGCAAGAAAGGGGTTGAGATCGACGCGCTCGGCGCGCGCATCCATCCGCACTACGGCGTGTTCTCGCCGGTGCGCGGCGAGTACGTGACGCTGGTCGCGCGCGCGCCGCTGCCGTCGAGCGCGCTCGCATTCGACATCGGCACCGGCACCGGCGTGCTGGCGGCGGTGCTGGCGGCGCGCGGCGTGCGCCGCGTGGTGGCGACCGACCAGGATCCGCGCGCGCTGGCCTGCGCGCGCGACAACCTCGCGCGGCTCGGCTATGCCGGGCAGGTCGAGGTAGGCGAGGCGGACCTGTTTCCGGCCGGGCGCGCGCCGCTCGTGGTCTGCAATCCGCCCTGGGTGCCCGCGCGGCCCAGCTCGGCGATCGAGTATGCGGTCTACGATCCGGACAGCCGGATGCTCAGGGGCTTTCTCGCGGGGCTCGCCGCGCACCTGGAGCCGGGCGGCGAAGGCTGGCTGATCCTGTCCGATTTCGCGGAACATCTCGGCCTGCGCACGCGCGAGGCGCTGCTCGGCTGGATCGAGGCGGCGGGCCTGACGGTAATCGGTCGCGACGAGATCCGGCCGCACCATCCGAAGGCGGCCGATCCCGCCGATCCGCTGCATAGCGCGCGCGCGGCGGAGCGCACGTCGCTGTGGCGGCTCGCCGCGCGGGCGTGACGCGCCGCGCTTTTCGGTAAACTGAGGTTTTCTCCGCCTGCCTGTCCGCCGCGCGCCCGATCGATCGGGCGCGCGGCGGCTGCTTTCCGCACGATGTCGAACAAGACCTACGAAATCCGTCCGAACCAGTCGATCGAACTGCTCAAGGAGCTGCACATCCTGACGCGCGACGGCAAGATGAACCAGGACAGCCGTCGCAAGCTCAAGCAGGTGTACCACCTGTTCCAGTTCATCGAACCGCTGCTCGCGAGCGTGCAGCAGGACAAGGGCGGCGTCACGCTCGCCGATCACGGCGCGGGCAAGTCCTATCTGGGCTTCATCCTGTACGACCTGTTTTTCAAGGAGCGGCCGTCCGGCGCGTCGCACATCTACGGGATCGAGACCCGCGAGGAGCTGGTCGAGCGCTCGACCGCGCTCGCGGCGACGCTCGGTTTCGAGGGGATGTCGTTCCTCAATCTGTCGGTGGCCGAGTCGATCACGTCGCCGCGCCTGCCCGAGACGATCGACGTCGTCACCGCGCTGCACGCCTGCAACACCGCGACCGACGATGCGATCCGCTTCGCGCTCGCGAAACGCGCGAGCCATATCGTGCTGGTGCCGTGCTGCCAGGCCGAGATCGCAGGCGTGCTGCGCAGGAACAAGGGCAAGTCGCTCGGCAACGCGCTGACCGAGGTGTGGCGCCATCCGCTGCATACCCGCGAATTCGGCAGCCAGATCACCAACGTGCTGCGCTGCCTGCAACTGGAGGCGCACGGCTATCAGGTGAGCGTGACCGAGCTGGTCGGCTGGGAGCATTCGATGAAGAACGAGCTGATCATCGCGCAGTACAAGGACCTGCCGCGCCGCAAGCCCAGCGAGCGCCTGAACGAGATCCTGGAGATGTTCGGGCTCGCGGAACTGCGCGAGCGCTTCTTCGCGCCGGCCGCGGGCGAGGCCGCCTGACGCGTCTGCGTCAGCTTGCGTCGTCCGGGTGGTCGCCCGCCATCCATTCCCGCCAGCCGTCATGCCCGAGGCGGCGAAGCGTCGCCTGATTGCGTTCGTAGATGTCGGCGGCGTCGGGCACCGCGTCGACCGCGCGCGCGATGCTCGCCTCGCGCAGCAGATGCAGGATCGGATACGGCGCGCGGTTCGTGTAGTTCTCGATGTCGTCGGGCGCGCTGCCGTCGAACTGGTAGCGCGGATGGAAGCTCGCGATCTGCAACATGCCGTCGAGGCGCAGCTGGCGCAGCAGCTGGTCGGCGAACAGCAGCGCGTCGTTGTAGTCGGCGAAATCGGCGAGCGCGTCGGGAACGATCAGCAAGGTCGTGTCGACCTGCTCCGGATCACTTGCCTCGAGCGCGCGCAGCTCGGCCTCGAGGTCGGTCAGCGCGGCTTCGAACGAGGTCGCGCGGCTGATCGCGTAGCGCACCTGGTGCTTCACATGCACGCTCTTTGCGAACGGACACAGATTGAGGCCGATCACCGCGCGCGTGAGCCAGTTGCGGGTGGCGGCGAGGATCGTGGCGTCGTCTTCGGCGGGGCGGGGAACGGTCATGTCGGGCAGCGGCCTGGCGGGAAACGCCGCATTGTAGCGGGCGGCGCGCGCCGGTTCACGCGCAGGCGGCGTCGATCAGGAGCCGCGCGACGCGCGGCGCCTCGCCGATCGGGCTTGCGTCGGGACGGTAGGTCTGGCTTGCCGCGTAGATGCCTTCGATCAACAGCGCGAGCCCATCGGCGAGCGCCTGCGGCTCGCGCGCGCCCGCGCCGTGCGCGAGCGTGACGAGCCGGGTCATCAGGCGGGCCTTGTTGTCGGCGACGAACTGGCGCGCGGGATGGCTCAACTCCGGAAATTCCGCCGCGACGTTCACGAACGGGCAGCCCCGGTAGTCGGGTTGCAAGGCCCGCGCCGACAGATCGTCGAAATACTGGATCAGCTGCGCCTTCGGATCGTCCGGATGCCGGGCGGCGCTGGCGTCGACGCGCTCGAAGAAGCACGCATCCATTCGTTCGAGATACGCGAGCACCAGTTCGTCCTTCGACGAGAAGCGGCGATACAGGCTCATCTTGTTGACGCCGGCGCGCTCGACCACGGCTTCCACGCCGACGGCGCGCACCCCTTCCCGATAGAACAATTCCTCCGCCGCGCGCAGCAGATGCTCGTGCGCGGTGGCGCCCGCGATGGGCGCGCGCGCGCGTCGGACGGGTTTGGCGGCGGTGGCGGACATGAAAGACCTCGTCAGCGTTATTGGCTGCTTGACATGTTACCGAGCGGTCACTAGGATCGCAACCTAATGTGACCGATCGGTAACAGATTGGCTCGTTGTCAACAGAAATGGATGCAGCGTCCGCGCGGCGGACCAGGAGCGAAATCGATGAATTGGGCGGCGACAAGAATCGGCGGGCGTTTCCACTACGGATGGCTGGCGGCGGCGGTGGTGTTTCTGGTGCTGCTCGCGGCGGCGGGCACGCGCGCGACGCCGAGCGTGCTGATGGTGCCGCTCGAACGCGAACTGGGCTGGTCGCGCGCGACGATCTCCCTGGCGATCTCGGTGAACATCGCGCTGTACGGCCTGACCGGGCCGTTCGCGGCGGCGGCGATGCAGCGTTTCGGCGTACGGCCGACGATCCTGAGCGCGCTGACGGTGATGGGCGCGGGAGTCGCGCTGTCGTCGCTGATGACCGCGACCTGGCAGATGGTGCTGATCTGGGGCGTGATGGTGGGCGGGGCGACGGGTGTCGCGGCGCTGACCTTGTCGGCGACCTTCGTCACGCGCTGGTTCAGCGCGCGGCGCGGCCTCGTGATGGGGCTGTTGACGGCCAGCTCGGCGACCGGCCAGCTGGTGTTCCTGCCGATGCTCGCGGCGGTCGCGCAGCGCCACGGCTGGCGGCCGGTGGTGCTGGTGGTCGCGCTCGCGGTCGCGCTGGTGGTGCCGCTGGTCGCGTTCCTGCTGCCGGAGCGCCCGGCCGATCTGCGGCTGCGGCCGTACGGCGAGCCCGCCGACGCGCCGGTCGTGCCCGAAGGCCCGAAGCAGAATCCGCTCGCGGTCGCGTTCGGCACGCTGTTCTCGGCGGCGCGCACGCGCGACTTCTGGCTGCTGTTCTTCAGCTTCTTCATCTGCGGCGCGAGCACCAACGGCTACGTCGGCACCCATCTGATCGCGATGTGCAGCGACTACGGCATGTCGGAGGTGCAGGGCGCGTCGCTGCTGGCCGCGATGGGCGTGTTCGACCTGGTCGGCACGACGCTGTCGGGCTGGCTGTCGGATCGCTACGACAGCCGCGTGCTGCTGTTCTGGTACTACGGGCTGCGCGGGCTGTCGCTGATCTACCTGCCGCATGCGTTCGGCATCGATTTCTTCGGCCTGCCGCTGTTCGCGGTGTTCTACGGGCTCGACTGGATCGCGACCGTGCCGCCCACCGTGCGGCTCGCGACCGACGTATACGGCAAGGCGGCGGCGCCCGTGGTGTTCGGCTGGATCGTCGCGGGGCACCAGCTGGGCGCGGCGTTCGCGGCGCTGGGCGCGGGGCTCCTGCGCGCGAGCCTCGGCACCTACACGCTCGCGTCGATGATCTCGGGCGGACTGTGCATCGTCGGGGCCGTGATCGTGCTGCGGATCAAGCGCGGCGCGCCGCGCGCGCAGGCGGCCGCGGCCTGACGGCGGCGCCGGGAGCAAAGCAGAAAGCGCGATTTGCATTGGTGTGATGGATCGGGCGAGGCGGGGCGCGAGCGGTTATGCTTGCGGTTCTTCCCGGAATGCCGCGCCCTCTTTCATTTCGCAAGGAACCCGCATGACCGTCAAACCCGCCCCGACCTCCGTCTCGATTCACGAACTGATCGCCGGCCGCTGGAGCCCGCGCGCCTACTCGAACGCGCCGGTCAGCGCCGCAGACCTGCTGGCGGTGCTGGAAGCCGCGCGCTGGGCGCCGTCGGCGTACAACGCGCAGCCGTGGCGTTTCATCGTGTTCGACCGCAATCGGGACGAGGCCGCCTACAAGCGCGCGTTCGCCACGCTGGTGCCGTTCAACCAGGGCTGGAATGCTCCCGCGCCGGTGCTGATCGCGGTGACCGCGCACACCGTCAACACGAAGGGCGAGCCGAGTCCCACCGCGCTGTACGACGCGGGCGCGGCCGGCTTGTCGCTGGTGCTGCAGGCGCATGCGCTCGGCCTGGCCGCGCACCAGATGGCGGGCTTCGATGCGAAGGCGCTGCGCGAGGCGTTCCGCGTGCCGGCGGATGTCGCGATTCCCGCCGTCATTTCGCTCGGCCACTATGGCGACGCGGACAAGCTCGATCCGGTGCTGCGCGAGCGCGAGCGCGCGCCGCGTACCCGCCACGCGCTCGGTGAGGTGGCCTATGCGGGGGCCTGGAAGACGCCGTACCCGACCGTCGCCTGAGCGAGCCCGCTCGGGCCGGGCTCCCGACCCCGCGCGAGCGGGGCGTCTGAAAAATCGCTCCGGATCGCGCCCGGTGTCGTGCGCACCCGCGGCGGCGGGCCCGCCCAGGCCCGGACGATGCATGATCCGGGCGAGGCCCGGTTGTGACCGGGCCGCTTTCATGATAAAAACCCGGTCCTTCCGTTTTCGCGCCTGCCCAGCGGCGGCTTGAGCCATGACTTATTGCGCGATTGACTTCGGCACGTCCAACTCCGCGGTGGCGCTGCCGGACGGCGAGGGCGCCATGCGCCTCGCGCCCGTCGAGGGCGAGCACCTGACTCTGCCCACCGCGATCTTCTTCAACAACGACGAGGGCGCCCGCGAGTACGGGCGCGCCGCGCTCGCGTCGTATATCGACGGCTTCGACGGGCGGTTGATGCGCTCGTTGAAGAGCATCCTCGGTTCGGCGCTCGCGGAAACCACGACCGACCTCGGCGACGGCTCGGCGATCGCGTACACCGACGTGATCGCGCAGTTCATGCTGCACCTGAAGCAGAAGGCGCAGGCCTGCGCGGGCGTCGCGCCGCGGCGGGCGGTGCTGGGCCGGCCGGTGTTCTTCGTCGACGACGATCCGCAGGCCGACCGCCTCGCGCAGCAGCAGCTTGAAGCGGCCGCGCGCTCGGTCGGGTTCGAGGACGTGCATTTCCAGTACGAGCCGATCGCGGCCGCGTTCGACTACGAATCGCGGCAGGCGGAAGAGCGGCTCGTGCTGGTCGCCGACATCGGCGGCGGCACGTCGGACTTCTCGCTGGTGCGGGTGGGGCCTGAGCGGATGCGACATCTCGAACGCAAGGGCGACGTGCTCGCGCACCACGGCGTGCACGTCGCGGGCACCGACTACGACCGGCGCGTGGAGCTGTCGTCGATCCTGCCCGCGTTCGGCTACCGCGCGCTCGATCCCGAGGGGCGCGAGCTGCCGAACCGCATCTACTTCGATCTCGCGACCTGGCACCTGATCAACACGGTGTACACGCCCAAGCGCATCGGCGAGCTGAAGCTGATGAAGCACCTGTACCTCGAGGTCCGGCAGTACGAGCGCCTGCTGCGCGTGCTGGAGCAGCGGTTCGGCCACGCGCTGATGGCGCGCGCGGAAGAGGCGAAGATCGGGGTGTCGGCGGGCGGGGAGACGATGATCGACCTGAACGACGTCGAGGAGGATTTGCAGATCGCATTCGATGCGTCGCGGCTGATCGACGCGAGCCGCGACGACACCGCGCGGATCGTCGCGGCCGCGCGCGAGACCGTGCGGCTTGCCGGCATCGCGCCGCGCGAGGTCGGCGCGCTGTACTTCACGGGCGGCTCGACCGGGCTCGCGTTCCTGTCCGGCGCGCTCGCCCAGGCGTTTCCGGACGCGCAGCCGGTTTACGGCGACCGCCTCGCGAGCGTGGCGACGGGCCTCGGCATTTACGCGCGGCGCCTGTTCGCGGGCGCGTGACGTGCGGCGCACGCAAACAAAAAGCCCCGCCGGAGCGGGGCTTTTTTCATGAGCAGCGAAATCGCGCGCTTACAGCGGCTTGATGTTCGCAGCTTGCAGACCCTTCGGGCCGTTCTTGACTTCGAACTCGACCTTTTGGTTTTCTTGCAGCGTCTTGAAACCGTCGATCTTGATTTCCGAGAAGTGCGCGAACAGATCGTCGCCGCCGCCTTCCGGGGTGATGAAGCCGAAGCCCTTAGCGTCGTTGAACCACTTAACGGTGCCGGTTGCCATATTACTTTTTCCTAAAAATGTAAAACAGGGCCGAAGCCCGGGGAGTGCATGAAAATCAAGGAAGGGGGTAATGGGACCAACCGGAGTACCGTTGATGGGCGAACTACGAAAGAACCTATTCACACACTCGCCGCTTGAAATCCTGCCCGAACTTTATACGGCTAATTTTTTCGCCGGTCAACCGGATTTCCGTATTCGCTACAGAATCTTCGGGATAACCCTGAATTCTAGCTTACAAAACTTGCAAATGTGCTCACTTTTTTGTGGGGGCTGATCGATTTTGCGTCCCCATTCAGGTGCAACCGTTTAAACTACGCGCCGCGCGGAAGGGTTGCTCCGATCGGGTAATCCACCCCCCAAGAATGCATGTGCGGGACCGCCCCGGGCACTAGCCGGCGGCGATGTCGACCGTGCTTTTCGAGACACAGGAGAGGTTGTGAAGAGTTCTATTCAACGGAACATCGGTCCGTTCGCATTGATGCTGACCGGGCTGGGTTCGATCATCGGCTCGGGCTGGCTGTTCGGTGCGTGGAAGGCCGCGAAGATCGCCGGCCCGGCGGCGATCTGCGCGTGGATCATCGGCGCGGTGGTGATTCTCGCGATCGCGCTGACCTACGCGGAGCTGGGCGCGATGTTCCCCGAGTCGGGCGGCATGGTGCGCTACGCGCGCTACTCGCACGGCGCGCTGGTGGGCTTCATCAGCGCATGGGCGAACTGGATCGCGATCGTCTCGGTGATTCCGATCGAGGCGGAGGCGTCGATCCAGTACATGAGCACCTGGCCGTATGAATGGGCGCACAACCTGTTCATCAACGGGGAGTTGACAACACCCGGGCTGCTGCTGTCGGCGCTGCTCGTGATCGTCTACTTCCTGCTCAACTACTGGGGCGTGAAGCTGTTTGCGCGCGCCAACACCGCGATCACGATCTTCAAGTTCCTGATCCCGGGCCTGACGATCCTCGGCCTGATCCTGACGAGCTTCCACAGCGAGAACCTCGGCACCACGTCGAACGCCACGTTCGCGCCGTACGGCTGGTCGGCGGTGCTGACCGCGGTGGCGACGAGCGGCATCGTGTTCGCGTTCAACGGCTTCCAGAGCCCGATCAACCTCGCCGGCGAGGCGCGCAATCCGTCGCGCAGCGTGCCGTTCGCGGTGATCGCGTCGATCCTGATCGCGCTCGTGATCTACGTGCTGCTGCAGATCGCCTATATCGGCGCGGTGAACCCGGCCGACGTCGCGAAGGGCTGGTCGCACTTCAACTTCGCGTCGCCGTTCGCGGAACTGGCGATCGCGCTGAACCTGAACTGGCTCGCGATCCTGCTGTACGTCGATGCGTTCGTGAGCCCGAGCGGCACCGGCACCACCTACATGGCGACCACCACGCGGATGATCTACGCGATGGAGCGCAACAACACGATGCCGAAGATGTTCGGCAACGTGCACCCGTTCTACGGCGTGCCGCGTCAGGCGATGTGGTTCAACCTGATCGTGTCCTTCGTCTTCCTGTTCTTCTTCCGCGGCTGGAGCTCGCTCGCGGCGGTGATCTCGGTCGCGACGGTGATTTCCTACCTGACCGGCCCGATCAGCCTGATGGCGCTGCGCCGCGCGGCGACCGACCTCGATCGTCCGCTGTCGATCCCGGGCATGAAGCTGATCGCGCCGTTCGCGTTCGTCTGCGCGTCGCTGATCCTGTACTGGGCGAAATGGCCGCTGACGGGCGAGATCATCCTGCTGATGGTCGTCGCGCTGCCGGTCTACTTCTACTTTCAGGGCAAGTCCGGCTGGACCGGCTGGAGCCGCGACCTGAAGGCGGCCTGGTGGCTCGTCGCCTACCTGCCGACGATGGCCGTGCTGTCGCTGATCGGCAGCAAGGAATTCGGCGGTCATGGCCTGATGCCGTACGGCTGGGACATGCTGATCGTGGCGGCGATCTCGCTCGTGTTCTACTTCTGGGGCGTGAACACCGGTTACCGCACCGAGTACCTGAACGAACGCGAATCGCACGACGAAATCCTGGAAGGCGTCGGCGCCTGAGTCTTTCGTCGCGCGCCGACGTTCCCGCATGCAAAAGCCCGCCGGCGATTCGCCGGCGGGCTTTTTCCTTGCGCGCGAGGATGGCCGCGCGCGGCTCAGGCGCGAGCGGAGCCGAACACGTAGTTCGTCATCGCGAGCATCCGCTGATAGGTGCCGAGCGATTGGATGCCGAGCTGATAGTCGTCGTCGGCCGCGCCGAGCGCGGCGAACACCGGTAGCAGATGCTCGTCGGTCGGGTGCATGAGCGCCGCATGCGGCGCCTGGCGGCGGTAGTCGAGCAGCGCGTCGAGGTCGCGCGCGGCGAGGCGGGACTCGAACCAGTCCGTGAAGACCGCGACGCGCGGGTCGGCGTCGGCGGGCGCCGCGCCGAAATCGGCGGCGCGCAGGTTGTGCGTGATCTGGCCCGAGCCGATCACCATCACGCCTTCGTCGCGCAGCGGCCGCAGCGCACGGCCGACGCGGAAGTGGTGGCCCGGGTCGGCGAGCGGCTGGATCGACAACTGGGCGACCGGGATGTCGGCGTCAGGGAACATCAGCAGCATCGGCACCCATGCGCCGTGGTCGAGGCCATGCGCTTGCGTGGCCGTCTCGATGCCGGCCTCGCCGAGCAGCCCGGCCGCGCGCCGCGCCAGCTCGGGCGCGCCCGGCGCGGGATAGCGCAGCGCATACAGCGGGGCCGGGAAGCCGTGGAAATCGTGGATCGTGTCCGGATGCTCGGCGGTGCTCGCGACCGGCTGCCGGGTGCCCCAGTGCGCGGACAGGATCAGCACCGCGCGCGGGCGCGGCAGCTCGGCGCCGAGCCGGGTGAATGCGGCGGACGGCAGGGCGGGGTCGAGCGGCAGCGTGGGCGCGCCGTGCGACAGGTAGACAGCGGGAAGGCGGGTCATGCGGGGCTCCGGGAAGCAGGTTCTGCCGACCACTATAGAGGCGGATTCCGCATGGATAAATGCGGAAAGAGGATTTGATTGAATCCTTCTGGTTGTTAATCGCTGCGCGGCCGGGGGCCGGCGTTCAACCGTTTTCGTTCAGCCCGGACCACGGCGTGGTGAGGCGCGCGTCGAGCGGGAACAAGTCGAGGACGCGGGCCGCCGTGTGGTCGACCAGTTCGTCGATCGTCTTCGGCATCGCGTAGAACGCGGGCAAGGGGGGGAAGATCACGCCGCCCATCTCGGTCACGGCGGTCATGTTGCGCAGATGCGCGAGGTTGAACGGCGTTTCGCGCACCATCAGCACGAGGCGGCGACGCTCCTTGAGCGTGACGTCCGCAGCGCGCGCGATCAGGTTGTCGGACAGGCCGTGCGCGATGCTCGCGAGGGTTTTCATGGAGCAGGGCGCGACGATCATGCCCTCGGTCGCGAACGAGCCCGACGCGATGGTCGCGCCGACGTCGCGCACCGAATGCACGACGTCGGCGCGCGCGTGCACGGCGTCCTTCGACAGTTGCAGCTCGTGCTGGATGTTGAGCCAGCCGGCCGCGGACACGAGCAGGTGCGTCTCGACGCCGCCCGCCGCGCGCAGCAGATCGAGCACGCGCAGGCCGTAGATCGCGCCCGTCGCGCCGGTGATCGCGACGATCAGCCGGCGCGGGGCCGCGCCGCGTCCATTCACGGCGAGGGGGTCAGGCCGACGCGAACAGCTGCTGCAGTTCGCCGGACTGGTACATCTCCATCATGATGTCCGAGCCGCCGACGAACTCGCCCTTCACGTACAGCTGCGGGATGGTCGGCCAGTTCGAGAATTCCTTGATGCCCTGGCGGATTTCCTCGTCCTCGAGGACGTTGACCGTCTTGAACTGGTCGACGCCGCAGGCCTTCAGGACCTGCACGGCGCGGCCCGAGAAGCCGCACATCGGGAATTGCGCGTTGCCCTTCATGAAGAGCACGACCTGATTTTCGTCGACGATTTGCTTGATGCGTTGTTGGGTGTCCATGACTGACCTTGAAATGCGGGGCAATAGATGCGGAATGATACTGGATTTCACCGCGGCCGGCCGACGCCGGGCGCGCGTCAGCCGGGGCGGCGGCCGCCCGTGGCCCGCTCGATCGCGGCGAGGTCGGTGAGCGATTCGACCGCCTCGAAGCCGGCGTCGGCGAGCAGCGCGCGTACGGCCTCCGCCTGATCGTAGCCGTGCTCGATCCACAGCGCGCCGCCCGGCGCGAGGAAGGCGGCCGCGCCGGCCGCGATCGCGCGGATCGCGCTCAGGCCGTCGGCCTCGTCCGTGAGCGCGCCGCGCGGTTCGAAGCGCAGGTCGCCCTGGTCGAGGTGCGGATCGTGCCGCGCGATGTAGGGCGGATTGCTGACGATCGCCTCGAAGCGCAGCGCCGGATCGAGCGCCTCGTACCAGTCGCTGCGCAGCCAGTGCGGCGCGCCGCCCGGCCGGTTCGCGGCGAGCAGCCTGCGTGCGTTGCGCTGCGCGACGTCGAGCGCGTCTTCGGACTGGTCGAGCGCCCAGATGCGCGCGTCCGGCCGTTCGGCGGCGATCGCGATCGCGATCGCGCCGCTGCCGGTGCCGAGGTCGAGCACGCACGGCGCGGCGATGCCGTCGAGCGCGTCGAGCGCGGTTTCGACCAGCAGCTCGGTTTCCGGCCGCGGGATCAGCACCGCGGGCGTGACCTCGAATTCGAGGCCGAAGAATTCGCGCGTGCCGACCAGTTGCGCGACCGGCTCGCCGGCCGCGCGGCGCGCCTCGAGCGCGAGGTAGCGCGCGATCGCGGCGGCGTCGAGCGGGGCGTCCGCGCGCGTGATCAACTGGGTGCGGGTCCAGCCGAGCGCGTGGGCGAGCAGGATTCGCGCGTCGACCGCGTCGAGCGATGACGCGCGCAGCAGTTCGGCGGCGGTGGCGGGCGTGGCGTGCATCGCGGGCGGGTCAGTCGGCGTCGCCGAGCGACGCGAGCAGTTCGGCCTGATGCTCGCTGACGAGCGTCGCGATCAGTTCGTCGAGATCGCCGTCCATGATCGCTTCCAGCTTGTACAGCGTCAGGTTGATCCGGTGGTCGGTCATCCGCCCCTGCGGGAAGTTGTAGGTGCGGATCCGCTCCGAGCGGTCGCCGGAACCGATCAGGCTCTTGCGCGTGGCGGCTTCCTTGGCGTGCTGCTCGTGATACTGCTTGTCCTTGATCCGCGCGGCGAGCACCTTGAGCGCGCGGTCCTTGTTCTTGTGCTGCGAGCGGTCGTCCTGGCACTCGACGACGATCCCGGTCGGCAGGTGGGTGACGCGCACCGCCGAGTCGGTCTTGTTGATGTGCTGGCCGCCCGCGCCGGAGGCGCGGAAGGTGTCGATGCGCAGGTCGGCGGGGTTGATCTCGATCTCGCCGATCTCGTCGGCCTCGGGCATCACCGCGACCGTGCAGGCGGAGGTGTGGATGCGGCCCTGGGTTTCGGTGGCGGGCACGCGCTGCACGCGATGGCCGCCCGATTCGAACTTGAGCCGCGAATACGCGCCCTGGCCGGCGATCCGCACGATCACTTCCTTGTAGCCGCCCAGGTCCGATGCGCTCTCGGACATCATCTCGACCTGCCAGCGCTTCCGTTCCGCGTGGCGCAGGTACATCCGCAGCAGGTCGCCCGCGAACAGCGCCGATTCGTCGCCGCCCGCGCCCGCGCGAATTTCGACGAAGATGTTGCGCTCGTCATTCGGGTCCTTCGGCAGCAGCATCGTCTGCAGATCGATCTCGAGCTGCGCCATCCGGTCGCGCGACGCGCGGATCTCGTCCTCGGCGAAATCGCGCATCGACGCGTCGCCGAGCAACTCCTCCGCGGCCTGTTCGTCGTTGCGCGCGTGCCGCCATTGCGCGTAGTGTTCGACCACGGGGCCGATCTCCGCATGTTCGCGGGTCAGCTTGCGATATTGGTCGAGATCCGCGGTGACGTTTTCGCGGCTCAGCAGGTCGTTCAGTTCGGCCAGCCGGCTTGAGAGCTGGTCGAGCTTGCTTTGCATGCTCGTTTTCATGGTGTGGAGCGGGGCTCCCGGAGCGTGGAATCGGAGGTGGAAACGGCCGGCCGGACGGCTGGCGGGGCAGGACGGCCGCTAATGATCCGAGGAATCGGACGAGCGGGGCCCGTGCTGGTAAAACCCGCGCATCAGCTCGATCAACGAATCGCGGTCGGCGCCGTTCGCGCGGTTGAGCGCGGTCGTCGGGCCGTGAATCAGCTTGTTGGTGAGCGCCTGCGACAGCGCGTCGAGCACGGCGGCCGGATCGTCGCCGCGCGCGAGCATCTTCTGCGCGCGCTCGACCTCGGCGCGGCGCAGCGTGTCCGCCTGTGCGTGCATGTGGCGGATCACCGGCACGATGCTGCGCGAATCGAGCCACTGCATGAAGTTCTGCACGCGCGTCTCGATGATGGTCTCGGCCTGCGCGACCGCGGCCTGCCGCGACGCATTGCCCTCGCGGACGATCGCGCCGAGGTCGTCGACGGTGTACAGGAACACGTCCTTGAGCTTGCCGACTTCGGGCTCGATGTCGCGTGGCACCGCGAGATCGACCATGAAGATCGGCCGGTGGCGGCGCGCCTTCACCGCGCGCTCGGCGGCGCCGAGGCCGATGATCGGCAGCGTCGACGCCGTGCAGGACACGATGATGTCGAACTCGTGCATCCGCGTGGTCAGATCGGCGAGCGGCATCGCGCGGCCGCCGAAGCGCTCCGCGAGCTGCGCGCCGCGTTCCGCGGTGCGGTTCGCGACCACCAGCTCGCGCGGACCCTGCGCGGCGAAATGGGTCGCGCACAGCTCGATCATCTCGCCCGCGCCGATGAACAGCACGCGCTGATCCGACACTTTTTCGAAGATCCGCTGCGCGAGGCGAACCGCGGCGGCGGCCATCGACACCGACTGCGCGCCGATTTCGGTGGTGCCACGCACTTCCTTGGCGACCGCGAAGGTGCGCTGGAACAGCTGGTTCAGGTAGGTGCCGAGCGCGCCGGCCTCGGTCGCGGTGCGGACCGCATCCTTCATCTGGCCGAGGATCTGGGTTTCGCCGAGCACCATCGAGTCGAGGCCGGAGGCGACGCGGAAGGCGTGACGCACCGCCTCGGATTGCGGCAGCGCGTAGACGTGCGGGGCGAGTTCGGCGGCCGGGATCCGATGGTATTCGGACAGCCAGCGCACCGCGGCCTCCCGCGCCGCGCGGTCGTCGGTCGCGCAGTAGAGCTCGGTGCGGTTGCAGGTCGACAGGATCGCGGCTTCCGGCGCGTTGGGCGCGGCCCGGCCGAGGAAGATATTCTTGAACGTCGCCAATGCAGGCTTGAGCTGCTCGAGCGGAAACGCCACGCGTTCGCGCAAGGCGACAGGCGCAGTGTGGTGATTGATTCCGATCGTGAGGAGCTGCATATCAGAGGCTATCGTTTAGCCTCGCATTATAGCCTTTCGACGCGATTCGCATCGAGACCGCGACAGTTTGGCTTTCAGGGTTTGGGGGGCGGATCAAGCGGAATGGTGTCGAGCTGGTAGCCATAGCCGTAGAGCGGGGTGAGCCGGTAGCCGCGTTCCGGGTGCAGGCGCAGCTTGTTGCGCAGCCGGGAGGCGTGGGTGTCCAGCGTGCGGGAGTTCATGCCGCGGCGTTTCTCCCAGACCGACTCCATGATGTGTACGCGCGACACCGGCCGCGACGTGTTCGCGAACAGCAGCAGCGCGAAGCGGAATTCCTTCGGGGTCAGCGGCACGGCTTCGGAGCCGAAGCGCACGATGCTGTAGGCCGAGTCGAACGAGTACTCGCCGAAGGTGTCGCGGGTGCGGTTCGGCGGGCGCTGCACGCCGGCGCGGCGCATGAGCGCGTTGACGCGGGCGAGCAGCTCGGGGCCGCGCAGGGGCTTCTGGATGCAGTCGTCCGCGCCGGCCTGCAGGCAGGTGACGATCTCGCTCTCGCGCGGCGCTGTCATCGCGACCATCACCGGCACGCCGGGCAGCAGCGCCCGTGCGAGCGGGACCACCTCCTCGGCGGGCTGGTCGCCGGCCCAGCTCGCGGCGATGATGAGATCGCAGGTTTCGCGTTCGAGCCAATCGAGAAAGCGCGCGCTGGTGGGGAACGTGTGGCACAAATGGCCCCCGGCGAACAGCAGCCGGTTTACGAATTCCGCATGGCGCACATCGGGATCTATCAGGGCTATTCGCATGGGCGTGGTGTCAGCAGGGTAATACCAGGGTGCCCTTGCCTTACGTCATGCCGGACCCTAAACTCAACCGCTGCGCGGCGAGCCTGCTGATTTTTGAATAAGAAAGGCCGATGCTAGCTGCGTGAGTCGTTCGCGCCTATGGGACTAATCTGAAAATAGAAGCGAAAAGAGGGCGCTGAATGAACTGGCTTGGAATCGTTGTCCTGGGGATTGCCGTGGGTCTGCTGGGCGGATGGCTGCATCCGTCGCGCCGGGCCCGTCGCGCGCCGCTGTGGCGCGCCGCCGCGGTCGGCGTACTGGCCGCCGCCGCGGCCAAGATGGCCGGCAATGTCTCGGGATTCTTTTACGACGGGGAGACGCTCGAATGGCCGGTGTGCGCCGGCGTCGCGTTGCTTGCCGTTGCCGTGACGGCGGGGTTGTCGGCCCGTCGCTGAATGCTCTCAGGTGAACAATCATGAATGCCCGACTCCCCGAAACCTCGTCCGTGCCCGCGCGCCTCGCCTTGCTGCGCGGCGCGATGGCGCGCGAGGATCTGGCCGCCTATCTGGTGCCGTCCGCCGATCCCCATCTGTCCGAATACCTGCCCGAGCGCTGGCAGGCGCGGCGCTGGCTGTCGGGTTTCACCGGCTCCGTCGGCACGCTGGTCGTGACCGCCGACTTCGCAGGTTTGTGGGTTGACAGCCGCTATTGGGTGCAGGCCGAGGCCGAGCTGGCCGGCACCGGCATCCAGCTGATGAAGATGATGGCGGGCCAGCAGAGCCAGCCCCATGTCGAATGGCTCGCGCAGCACGTGAGCGCCGGCGCGACGGTCGGCGTCGACGGCGCGGTGCTCGGCGTGGCGGCCGCGCGCGCGTTGAAGGGCGCGCTGACCGCGCGCGGCATCGTGCTGCGCACCGATCTCGACCTGCTCGACACGATCTGGCCGCAGCGTCCGGCGCTGCCGGTCGACGCGGTGTTCGAGCATGTCGCGCCGCAGGCCGACACGACCCGCGCGGGCAAGCTCGCGCAGGTGCGCCGCGCGATGCAGGAGCAGGGCGCGCAGTGGCATTTCGTGTCGACGCTCGACGATCTCGCGTGGCTCTTCAACCTGCGCGGCGCCGACGTCAACTACAACCCGGTGTTCGTCGCGCATGCGCTGATCGGCCTCGAGCGCGCGACGCTGTTCGTCGCCGACGGCAAGGTGCCGGCCGCGCTGGCGGCATCGCTCGCGCAGGACGGCGTCGCGGTGCGGCCGTATGCGGCGGCGGGCGCGGCGCTCGCCGCGCTGCCGACGGGCGGCGCGCTCCTGATCGATCCGCGTCGCGTGACCTTCGGTTCGCTGCAGGCGGTGCCGGAATCGGTGCGGGTGGTCGAGGCGGTGAATCCGTCGACCTTCGCGAAATCGCGCAAGACGCCGGCCGAGATCGGGCATGTGCGCGCGACGATGGAGCAGGACGGCGCGGCGCTCGCGGAATTCTTCGCCTGGTTCGAGCAGGCGGTGAACCGCGAGGCGATCACCGAGGTGACGATCGACGAGAAGCTGACCGCGGCGCGCGCGCGGCGGCCCGGCTATGTGTCGCTGAGCTTCGCGACGATCGCGGGCTTCAACGCGAACGGCGCGATGCCGCACTATCACGCGACCCCCGCCGCGCACGCGGCGATCGCGGGTGACGGCCTGCTGCTGATCGATTCGGGCGGCCAGTACCTGAGCGGCACGACCGACATCACGCGGGTCGTGCCGGTCGGCACGGTCACCGATGCGCACCGCCGCGATTTCACGATCGTGCTGAAGGCGATGATGGCGCTGTCGCGCGCGCGCTTCCCGCGCGGCATCCGGTCGCCGATGCTCGATGCGATCGCGCGCGCGCCGATGTGGGCGGCGGGCCTCGACTACGGCCACGGCACCGGTCACGGCGTCGGCTATTTCCTGAACGTGCACGAAGGGCCGCAGGTGATTTCCCACTACGCGGCGGCCGAGCCTTACACGGCGATGGAGGAAGGCATGATCACGTCGGTCGAGCCGGGCGTGTACCGGCCGGGCAAGTGGGGCGTGCGGATCGAGAACCTCGTCGTGAACCGCCCGGCCGAGCGGACCGAATTCGGCGACTTCCTCGAATTCGAGACGCTGACGCTGTGCCCGATCGACACGCGCTGCGTGCTGCCCGCGCTGCTGCACGACGACGAGCGCGCCTGGCTCAACGCGTATCACGCGACGGTGCGCGAGCGGGTCGGCCGTCATCTGTCGGGCGACGCGAAGGCATGGCTCGACGCGCGCACCCGGCCGATCTGAGGCGACGCGCGACAATTCATCTTGCGGGGACGAACATGAGCAACAAGAATGCGGTGATCGTGATCGACATGCAGCGCGGGCTGCTGCAGGGCGCCAACCCTGCGCACCGGGTGGATGAGGTGGTGGCGGGGATCAACCGCCTGACGGCGGCCGCGCGCGCGGCCGGCGCGCCGGTGTGCTTCGTGCAGCACGACGGCGACGCGGACGACGACATCGTGCCCGGCACGCCGGGCTGGGAGCTGCATGCGGGGCTCGAGCGCCGGGACGACGACTGGTCGGTGCGCAAGACCGTCGGCGACGCGTTCCACGACACGCCGCTCGCCGCCGAACTGGACCGGCACGGCGTCGACGGCCTGGTGCTGTGCGGCTACGCGACCGAGTTCTGCGTCGACTCGACCGCGCGCCGCGCGGCGCTGCTCGGCTACCGCACGACCGTCGTTGCGGACCTGCACACGACCAACGACCGGCCGGTGCTGAATGCGGCGCAGGTGGTCGCGCATCACAATTTCACCTGGAAGAACAGCATGCTGTCGGGCAATCCGGTCACGCCGCGTCCGCTCGCCGACGTGCTCGCCACGGAGTTCGCATGAGCATCAAGGCAGTCGTGTTCGATTTCGGCGGGGTGCTGATCGACTGGAGCCCCGAGTACCTGTACAAGCAGCTGATTCCCGACGACGCCGAGCGCGGCTGGTTTCTCGCCAACGTGTGCGCGATGGACTGGGTGGTCCGCCAGGACGGCGGGCAAAGCATCGCGGAAGGCACGGCCGAACTGGTCGCGAAACACCCCGAGCACGAGGCGCTGATCCGCGCGTTCTATGCCCGCTGGCACGAGATGATCGGCGGCGTGCTGACGGCGGGGGAGGCGCTCGTCGACCGGCTCGACGCGGGCGGGATGCCGCTGTTCGGGCTCACCAACTGGTCGGCCGAGACTTTCCCGTACGCGTGGGAGCATTTCCCGGTGCTGCGCCGCTTCAAGGACATCGTGGTGTCGGGGCGCGTGAAACTCGTGAAGCCGGATCCGGCGATCTACCGCGAGATGCACGCGCGCATCGAGGCGCACCTGCCGGGCATCGCGTCGCACGAGCTGGTGTTCATCGACGACAACCCGCACAACGCGGCAGCCGCCACCGCGCTGGGCTGGCACGGTATCCACCATACCGATGCGGCCGTGACGGCGGCGCGCCTGCGCGAGTTGGGCGCGCTCGCCTGAATGAAGCCGGTGCGGCGGCGTGTGTGCCGCCGGGCATGAAAAAAGCGACCCGAGGGTCGCTTTTTTCATGATGTCGCCACGCGCCACGCCGGCCGGACCGGCGGCGGCGCGCGCCGCGTTCAGCGGCTGATCGGCTTGTAGCGCAGGCGCTTGGGCTTCGCGCCTTCCTCGCCGAGGCGCGCACGCTTGTCGGCTTCGTACTCCTGGTAGTTGCCGTCGAAGAACACCGCCTGCGAATCGCCTTCGAACGCGAGGATATGCGTCGCGATGCGGTCGAGGAACCAGCGATCGTGCGAGATCACGAGCACGGAGCCCGCGAACTCCAGCAGCGCGTCTTCGAGCGCGCGCAGCGTCTCGACGTCGAGATCGTTCGACGGCTCATCGAGCAGCAGCACGTTGCCGCCCGCGATCAGCGTTTTCGCGAGGTGCAGCCGGCCGCGCTCGCCGCCCGACAGGTTGCCGACCACCTTCTGCTGGTCGCCGCCCTTGAAGTTGAAGCGGCCGATGTAGGCGCGCGACGGCGTTTCGTACTTGCCGACCGTCAGCACGTCGGCGCCGCCCGAGATTTCCTCGAACACCGTCTTCGAGCCGTCGAGCGCGTCGCGGCTCTGGTCGACGTAGGCGATCTTCACCGTCGGGCCCTGGACGATCTCGCCCGAATCCGGCTGCTCCTTGCCCGTCAGCATGCGGAACAGCGTCGACTTGCCCGCGCCGTTCGGCCCGATGATGCCGACGATCGCGCCCGGCGGGATCTTGAAGTTCAGGTTGTCGATCAAGAGCCGGTCGCCGTACGCCTTGCTGACGTTCTTGAACTCGATGACCTCGTTGCCGAGCCGCTCGCCGACCGGGATGAAGATTTCCTGTGTCTCGTTGCGCTTCTGGTATTCCTGGCTGTTCAGTTCCTCGAAGCGCGCGATCCGCGCCTTCGACTTCGCCTGACGGCCCTTCGGGTTCTGGCGCACCCACTCCAGCTCCTTCTTGATCGCCTTCTGGCGCGCCGACTCGGAGGCCTCTTCCTGCTTCAGGCGGTCTTCCTTCTGGTCGAGCCAGCTGCTGTAGTTGCCCTTCCACGGAATGCCGTGGCCGCGGTCGAGTTCGAGAATCCACTCGGCGGCGTTGTCGAGGAAGTAGCGATCGTGGGTGACCGCGACGACCGTGCCCGGGAAGCGCGTGAGGAACTGTTCGAGCCAGTCGACCGATTCGGCGTCGAGGTGGTTGGTCGGTTCGTCGAGCAGCAGCATGTCGGGCTTTTCCAGCAGCAGCTTGCACAGCGCGACGCGGCGCTTCTCGCCGCCCGACAGGTGCTCGATCTTCGCGTCCCACGCCGGCAGGCGCAGCGCGTCGGCCGCGACTTCGAGCTGCTGCTCGGGGCTGCCGCCGTCGCTCGACGCGAGAATTGCCTCGTACTTCGCCTGCTCGGCCGCGAGCGCGTCGAAGTCGGCATCCGGCTCCGCGTAGGCCGCGTAGATTTCCTCGAGTTTCTTGTTCGCCTGGAACAGGTCGCCGAGGCCGTCCTCGACCGCTTCGCGCACGGTCTTGGTCGGGTCGAGCTGCGGCTCCTGTGGCAGGTAGCCGATGTTCAGGTTCGGCATCGGCGTTGCTTCGCCTTCGATGTCCTTGTCGACACCCGCCATGATGCGGATCAGCGTCGACTTGCCCGAGCCGTTGAGGCCGAGCACGCCGATCTTCGCGCCGGGGAAGAACGACAGGGAGATGTCCTTCAGGATCTGACGCTTGGGCGGCACGATCTTGCCGACCCGGTTCATCGTGAAAACGTATTGGGCCATGTGCGTGTGAAACTCAAAAGTTGCGATCGCCGCGCAGCAGGATCGCGGCGCAGCGTCGGGTGATTCGGTTCGGAGAGCGCCGCAGGTCGTGCGGCGGGATCGCCGCCTGGTCGGCGGCGCGAGCGGCTATTGTACTTCGGCGCAGGCCGCCGCTGGGGTGCGGGGGGCGGGCGTCGCGGCGGCGTGTCGCGCGGGATGGGACGCGATCCGTGCGCGGTCGGGCGTCCGGTGCGCGAGCGGCGCGTCGATCCGGCCGCCGCTTGCGCGCGTGAGGGAGGGTTCCAAGCCGCGACCGGTTCCCGTGCCCGTCGGCGGGCGCTCCGCCGGGGCGCCGCGAGCCGGTCTAGAGCCAAGCGGCGACGCCGCCGTGCCCCGAACAGGTGCCGCGCCGATGGCGGCTGAAGCTATAGGTGCCGTCACGGCAGCGCGCGCTCGCGCCCTCGGGAACGCGGCCCGATTTCGAATGGGCCGGGGCGTGCACGGTTTCGCCGTCGCTGTTCCGGTAGGTGTCGTGGCGGTCGAGGTCGGCTTCGTTGTCGTAGCCGGACGGGGCGCGGTACGCGAAGGCGGGGTGAGGCGCGAGGGTGGCGCACGCGATGAGCAGCGTGGCCGCGAGCCGCGCGATGCGGGTCGCGCGCGAAGCGGATACGGGCATGGTCTCTCTCGGTTCTTGGTATGTCTTGGTATAGGCGGGCGCGACGGCGGCGCGCCCGGTCCGCATGGTAGCCGATACGGCGCGACATGCGGGCTTGGAAGGCGCCCGGATTTGACGCAGGTCTGACTGGCTCGGATGACGCGTTGGTGGCAGCATGCCCGCAGCGGGGGATGGCCGGGCGCGAGATCTGGGTGGGCCGCCTTTTCCGGGTTCGCCGGGCGACGCTCCGGCGTGCGCGGTGTGTACAACGCGGGCCGGTTCGCGCAGGGTCGCGGACCATGATGGGCGAGGGCGCGATGCGCCCGGCCGGGGAGATCGGGATGACTTTCGACGAAGTGCGACGGATTGCGCTCGGCTGGCCGGGCGTCGAGGATGGCACGTCATACGGTACGCCCGCGCTCAAGGTGAAGGGCAAGCTGCTCGCGCGGCTGAAGGAGGACGGCGACAGCCTCGTGGTCAAGGGCGTCGGCCCCGACGAGCGTGCGTGGCTGATGGAGACCGAGCCGGACGTTTACTACATCACCGACCATTCCGCGGCTGGCCGATCGTCCTCGTGCGCCTGTCGAGGAGCGACCCGGAGACGGTGGCCGCGCTGTTATTGCGCGAATGGAAGGCAATCGCGCCGAAGCGGCTGCTGGCCGCTTATGACGAGACCGCTCGACGTTGAACGGCCGCGCGCCGATTGCGGGGCGTGCGGTAGGACTGCACGGCGGCGTTTGCGAGGCTATCGCTGAACGTCGTTGTCCGGCGGGCCGTGGGGCCGATGAATCTAGGCGCGATGTTTGCGCTGTGTGCGGTGGAGTGGCCTTGCGGCGTTCGCGAGGATGCCGTTGAACGTCGCTGCCCGACGAGCCGTGGGGCCGATGAATCTAGGCTCGATGTTTGCGCCTGTGCGGCGGAGTGGCCTTGCGGCGTTTGCGAGGATGCCGTTGAACGTCGCTGCCGGGCGCGCCTCGAAGCCGATGAACGCAGGCGCGATGTTTGCGTTGCGCGCGAAGGAACGGCGTTGCCGTGTTCGCGAGGTACTGCTGAACACTGCTGTCCGGTGCGCCTCGCGGCCCGCCGAACCCGGGCGCGGCGCGGCCGCGCGACTGTTCTGGTCGCCCCACGGCGAGCTGCGATTGCCGGCGCGTCGCAAAGTGGTTCTATCGAGCGGCATCAATTGGCTCTTAGTGGCCGAACCATTGCTGCTTACACTGCATCGGTTTCGCCACGCGCAGGCAATCATCGGACGGATACGGGCGACCTGCGCCGCCGATTCGGACAGGCGCTGCGATCGCGCATCGACGCGCGATCGCGCGCTCGTCCGTCGCGCATTGGACGGCATTCCCGATCGATACACACAGCCCGCGACCCCGCGACAAGAACCGGGGCGCGGACGCATTCCAGCAGCAGGCTCTCGCAGCCGTCGTTTTGGAGGGGACATGAAGGAAAAGAATGGCACCGGGCTCGGCACCGGTCTCAAGCAGCGCCACGTGACCATGCTGTCGATCGCGGGCGTGATCGGCGCGGGCCTGTTCGTCGGCTCCGGCCACGCGATCGCGGAGGCCGGGCCGGCCGCGCTGATCGCATACGGGATCGCCGGGCTGCTGGTGGTGCTCGTGATGCGCATGCTCGGCGAGATGGCGATCGCGCATCCGGACAGCGGTTCGTTCTCGACCTACGCGGATCGCGCGATCGGCCACTGGGCGGGCTTCACGATCGGCTGGCTGTACTGGTGGTTCTGGGTGCTCGTGATCCCGATCGAGGCGACCGCCGCCGCGACGATCCTGAATGCGTGGTTCCCGGGCGTCGCGACCTGGATCTTCGCGCTCGGCATCACCTCCGCGCTGACGCTGACCAACCTGTTCTCGGTCAAGCATTACGGTGAGTTCGAATTCTGGTTCGCGCTGATCAAGGTGATCGCGATCGTCGTGTTCCTGTGCGTCGGCGGCGCGGCGATCCTCGGCGTGCTGCCGGGCTCGAACGTATCGGGCGCAGCGCGTCTCGCGGGTGCGGGCGGCTTCATGCCGAACGGCCTCGGCGCGGTGCTGGCGGCGATGCTCACGACCATGTTCTCGTTCCTCGGCACTGAGATCGTCACGATCGCCGCGGCGGAATCCGACAATCCGGAGCGCCAGATCGTGCGCGCGACCAATTCGGTGATCTGGCGGATCTCGCTGTTCTATCTCGGTTCGATCTTCGTCGTCGCGGCGCTGGTGCCGTGGAACGACCCGCTGCTGCCGGCGCACGGCTCCTATCAGCGGGCGATGGAGCTGATCGGCGTGCCGCACGCGAAGGGCATCATCGACGTGATCGTGCTGGTGTCGGTCGCGAGCTGCCTGAATTCCGCGCTATATACGGCGTCGCGGATGATGTTTTCGCTGTCGCGGCGCGGCGACGCGCCCGCGCTTCTGCGCACCACCGACGCATCGGGCACGCCGCGCGCGGCGGTGCTCGCATCGACCGCGTTCGGCTTCGTGACGGTGATCGCGAACTACGTGATGCCGGAGCAGGTGTTCGGTTTCCTGCTCGCGACCTCGGGCGCGATCGCGCTGCTCGTCTATCTGGTGATCGCGGTGTCGCAGCTGCGGATGCGCGCGACGCTCGACGCGGGCGGCGCGCAGCCGGGGCTGCGGATGTGGTGTTTCCCGTGGCTCACGTGGGCGGTGATCCTGTTCATCTGCGGCGTGCTGATCGCGATGCTGCTGCGCGAGGACCATCGGATGGAAGTGAGCGCGACCGCCGTGCTCGCGGCGCTGGTGGTGTTCGCGTCGTGGCTGAATCGCCGGGCGCGGCAGGCGCGCGGCGGGGCCGGGCAGGTGTCGGCCCGTGCGCGCTGAGGCGTCCGGGGCTTGAATCGCGGCCGCGCCGGCGCGAGCCGGGCGGCCGCGCGGGCGTTACATCACCCGCTTCAGGAACACGACGTTGGGTGCGGCGCCCGGGATCGGGCCGCCGGCAAAGTAACCGCACTTCGACGTATCGGTGGCGTAGCCGACGGGATTCCAGTTGGACGGCCACGAATAATTCCAGCATGCGGAAAAGCTTGAGCCGACCGGCATGTTGTTGAAATAAGTCATTTCCTGCCAATTGGGACCCGGAAGTCCGCCCGGCGGAATACAGGTCGGATTGCTGCGCTGATTGGTGACGATCCAACCCGAGGTGATCTGGGCGGGAAAGCCGGGAATCACGCCGGTGCGGTAGTCGTAGAGGCACGCGGAAACGGTCGGCGCGCCGTTCTGGCCGACGCCCGGCGTCAGGCCGACGGCGGCGGGATTGGGAATCCCGGGAAGCGCCTGCGCGTAGAGCGGACCCGCGTGCAGAACGCACGCGGAGAGTGCGGCGTAAATGGCTCGGAATGACTTGCGGTGAATTTTCATGGGCCAGCCCCTTATATGATTGATCGTATAAAGCGACTTCGGCGCCTTCGGTGTTTTGTGCGGATGTCGAAGGCGATTTATTGTAATGGCGGATTCCGCTTTTAATATCGGGTTTATTTGATTTTCGATGGTGTTTTTGCCTTGTCATTGTTTTCGAAAATGCATTAAACGGCGCGAGTGATGATGAGTGCGGCGGGCGATGCTTCGACTGGCAGGTCGACGCTTCGCCGGCCGCGAGATGGATGCGCCGGGATTGCCGAAGATGAAAGCGCGCAGGGTGAATGAACTGGGCGCCGAGGGCGGGCATGGTGTGATCCGCTTTAGGAATTCTGGACCAATCCGAGTGCGAGTTTTGCGGCAAACTTGACCCTGAACCAGGAGGTCGTTTGTCATGAAACGGAAACGCTTTTCGATCGAACAGATTGTGGCAGTGCTGAAGCAAGCCGAACTGGGGATGCCGGTGGCCGATGTGATCCGGCAGGTCGGTATTTCGGAACAGACGTTCTATCGGTGGAAGAAGCAATACGCCGGGATGCAGTCTGATCAGGTACGCGAACTCAAGCAGTTGCAGGACGAGAATGCGCGGCTGAAGAAGCTGGTCGCCGAATTGAGCTTGGACAAGGCCATCTTGCAAGACGTAGCTGCAAAAAAGTGGCCCGGCCCGCGCTGAGACGAGACGTGGTGGATTACGTGGTGAGCCACTACGGATTGACGATGAGGCGGGCCTGTCGGCTCGTGAAGCAACCGCGCAGCGTTCAGTACTACAAAAGCATCAAGGACCCTCGCCCAGAACTGCGCTCACGTATGCGCGAGATCGCCTATACGCGTGTGCGCTACGGGTATCGACGCGTCCATGTACTGCTGCGCCGGGAAGGCTGGCAGTTGGGTCGGAATCAGGCGTACCGGTTGTATTGCGAAGAGCAGTTGCAGTTGCGCTCGAAATTGCCGAAGCGACGAAAGATGGTGGTGACGCGCGTGGCGAAGATCGTTCCGGTCAGGCCAAACGACGCTTGGAGTATGGATTTTGTGGCTGACCAGCTTGCTGATGGCTCGAAATTTCGCACTTTGACGATCGTGGATGTGTTCACGAAGGAGGCGTTGGCGATCGAAGTGGGGCAACGCTTGAAAGGCGAACACGTGGTATCCGCATTGAACCGAATCGCCGCTCGGCGCGGCGCTCCGCGGCATCTGTTTGTCGACAACGGCAGCGAGTTTTCCGGGCGCCTGCTCGATATGTGGGCGTACCACTACCAAGCAAAAATCGACTTCAGCCGACCGGGCAAGCCGACGGACAATTGCCACATCGAGACGTTTAACGGATCATTCCGCGATGAGTGCTTGAACCTACATTGGTTCGAGACGTTGGGCGAAGCCAAAGCGATCGTCGAGGCCTGGCGCCGGGATTACAACGAGAGCCGTCCTCACTCTGCTCTCAAAGAGTTGGCACCAGCTGAATTCGCCCGTCAGCTGATGCCTTTGCCGGGTTCAACCAGACCCGAAACGCCGGAAAACTCGCTCTAGATCTGGTCCGGGAAACCCAAGCGGATCAGCGCGGTCACTGACGCCTGCACAGCGCGCCCAGGATGCGCAGGCACGACAAACGATCAGTCGCGAACTGGGGCACGAGAGAACGCAGATTACTGCGGTGTGTCTGGGGCGATAGTGTGTAGCGGGTCTCCGGCGCCAGCTATCTCGGTTGCGCTTCGACATTCATTTCCACCGCTTTTAGAATTTCATGGAAAGCGGCAATGTCTTGATCATAGAAGGTCGTGCACTGGGACACTCGCACATAAATACTGCGAATCTCTCGGGAGGCAGATCCGCAAACGAGTGAAAAGCCAGGGTTTTCTTTTGGGGAATAATAATCGATGTCTTCACCCTTTACACTCCACCCCTTTACCGTGAGCAGTTTGGCCGCTGCGACATTTAGTGGCTTGCGTCCTTTGATTAGATCTGCGTGTGGCAAAGAGTTTGCGGCCGCTTGTGCCGTACCGTCGTTGTCACCGTTGAGTGATGAAAAGTCATCCTTGCTTTTAGCGGTGACTACCGTGACCTCCAGATATTCGAACGGGGTTGGTTGGGAGGCTTTGCTAACAAAAATCGTTCGACTTAGGTTTGGCCTCGTGAGGCAGGTGGCAAGTGTGTAGTTGGCATTTCCAATATCCTTAATGCATAGCTCGCTTGCGTAAGCGCTTGGCATAAGAAAGAGCGTCGATATTAATAGATGTCTACTGATCTTCACGAATATTATTCCAGATGATGTTGAAAGCGCTATGGCGCTCAGCATTGTGCAAAGGGATGCCGGAAGGATTTCCTCTATTAATCATCGATCCAACTCGAGTTATTGCTTCGGGTTGATCGCCCTGATCAGCATATCGATTTACCTTTTCGCGAGACCAGTAGAATCCCGACGCATCGCATGCATTGTAGTCATCCGTCGCAAGGAGTGCGCTGTTTGGGCCTGTCGTGAAGTTGCTTCCTCGATAATCTTGGTAGCTTTTATAGTTGCGTCTACCAGTAATTTGCAGAAATCCTCGTCCATGAAATCTGTTTCCGTCGCCAGTCATACCACCATTAGCAGCATTTGCCGCGCCGTTATCCATACCTGCCGCTTTTTGCGCGATCTGCCCTGGGCGAGTAGCTACGTAGTTCGGTCTATTGATGGTTGGCTTTGGATTTGGACCGGGGTTTGGTAGTTCTGTCGGACGTCGTCCGGATGGAAGATTGCGCTCTCTTGATACAGCCGTATCGTAATCTTGCCCAGCCTCTTCCGGTGTAATTGCCTCGTACATGGTCCGAAAGTACCGTTCATTTCCGAGCTCTTCCCGATATTGCCACCAACCAGTCTCGACCCCAACTTGTGCCAGAAAATGCGCCACACGTAAATAAGATCCTGATACAGAATATTTGGATAACATCCGATTCATCTGTATTCGTAGCGCATTTGCTCTTTGCTTTCCAGTTGCAGGTGCAGGCGATAATATGCTCAGTAACTCCGGTTCGCTAAACCATGCACATTTTCTAAAAATCTCAATAAAGCGCAATGGATGAAAGTGACAATGCATCTTGTCTAAGGCTAGGTCTTCCTTTGCAGCATCCTCCCAAAATGCAAGCGCCGCATGGTGGCGCTTGAACTTTTCATAGGCGTCAGGTGAAAGACAAATGCTGGTCAGTACGTTGGCGGGAATGTCGGTCGGGTCGTCTCCTTTGATCCAGCCCCAGCGCTTATCGAAGTCGTCGCGTGACCACTCGGTAGGTAAGTTGACCACGCAGTAGCTAAGGCGCTTACGCATCGTTCCAGAGTGGATCTTGGCATAGGCTCGCGTGAGGCGATCTTTGTATTGCAAGGCTGCATCGAATACCTTGGCGGCGGTATGCACGACCTCGCCAAGCACGCCCGGCAAGCCCGGTGCGGGATTGGGGGTTGGTGCCATTGGCTCGATCAGGTCGAGTAACTGTTTCGAGTCGCAGCGGCCGTTGTCATCTATGTCGTCGTCGATGAAGGTCCACCCTAACCAATGGGGAAAGTCGGCGTCGCTATACACCTTGACACCAGCTATGTTGAGATCGACGAACGCCTCCGCGCCTCCCTGGGTAACGATTTTGCGGAGGTGTGGCAGACGGCCGCCTTGCATATCAGTTGCGGCGGGCTCGTCGGGACCGAGGACGCGCCCAAAGCGCAGCATTTCATACCCGGCGCTTGGGCAACCTGGGTAGGTTTCGATTGCAGCCTTGTACAGGTTGTAGCTGCCATCTGCTTCCGTACACCGGCCAATCACGGTTCCATGGCGGTCGCGGGTAGTCAGGGTGATCGTTCCACGCTCTTCGCTCAAGGTGACGATAAGTTCGGCCGGTGTTCGTCCAGCGATAGTGGCTTGCCAGAGGCGCCAATCTTCGATGGTGAGATCCGAGGGGGGCATAGTGGCAGCGGCGCCGAACTGTGCTGGCACGCGTATGATGCGCTGGCTGACTGTACTTCCCGCCGTCACCGTTGACCACCAGTTGGCCGCCTTAGCGGGCGTGCCGTTGAGTTGACGAATGCGAGCTGGCGTGGTGTGGAAGCGCTGGGCGACCGAGTTAAGAGTATCGTTGATACCCCCTATGCCCGGACTGGAAGTACGTACCACGTAGGTCTTCGTTTCGATGCGGGGATCTTGGGCGTAGAAAGGAGTGCTGGCAGGCAAAACAATATGTATATCGCCCCACACGCTAGTCCGCCTACCTTGCTGAGCTGTCAGTTTGCCGGCGCTGCGCCCCATCAGGGCTTCCACGTTCCCTTTGTCTGCGATGATCTCGAAGTGGACGCGGTTGGGATTACCGTAGATGGCTCCTGCCTTGCCGATGGGGTCCTTGCGATAGACCTTGTCGCCCTTTTTCAGCGGCGTTTCGGTACCTGGCTTATTGGCTACGATATGTAGATGCTGATAGATGGAGTAAAAGGTCACTCGCACACCTTCACCGATCTCAGTTTCGTGCTTGAGAATCATGACGCCATTGCTGGTCCAACCTTTGTAGTACAGCAAAGGGTGGGCAGCTTTTATTTCGTCGCTGACGCTGTTGAGCGGCATCGGGTCGCTGTGTCGTGCAAACACCACCTGACCATCCGCGATGGCACGGACAGGCTCAGGTTTATTTGGTCCACCAGGAGCTACCAGGTGTACACCACCATGCCAGCCGAACTGATGACTGACAGGAAAGGCACCCTTACCGCTTTTCTCGCCCAGATTGAAGGTGCCATCATCGATTGCGTCCGTTTCTTGGAGATTGGCGTTTTGAAGGAAAGGGAAACTGATGATCATCGAAATCGCTCCTCAAGACAGGTCGGCTACTCGGAAAGCGGAAGACTGCTTGGGTCAAAGGGAAGACTAGGCATCGGTTGGCTATCCAGCGACAGTACATGGCTGCCCCCGCCAGCTTGTTGTGTCATCGGGCCTTTCAGGATGATGGCGATGCCATCCAGCGTGATGCCGCCGTCGTGCAGGGTGATCGTGCCTCCAGGACCGCGCAAACGTAGAATTTCTCCCGCCTGCAACTCGATGACGCGCGAACGCTGGCGAATGGCCTGGCCAGCCTGCAGCTCGGAGTAGCCCTCAACGGTGTGTTCCTGGTGCCCGCCGATGCTCACCCAGTGGTTGGCCACGGTCTTGTCGCGGCGGTTATTGCCGACCTCTTCGGTGCGGTCCTTGCCGGTGTGGAGGGTGTGGTTGCGGCCGACGGTAAGGAAGTCGTCCTGACCGATGTCGTGCCGGCGGTCCTGGCCGATGCTGACCTGCTCATCGTTGCCCACGGTCTCCTTGCGGTCGTGGCCGATGGCGATGGTCTCGTCGTGCTCGACCTGCTCGCTGCGGTCGTGGCCAACGAAGGTGGTTTCGTCGTGGTTGACGTGGATGTTCTGGTCTTTCTGCGCGTGGACGTAGATCTCCTCCTGATCCTTCTCGTCCTCGAAGCGCAGCTCGTTGTAACCCTCGCCCTTGTGGGTCTTGCTCTTGAGGGTCATCCGCGTCTTGTGACGGGGCAATTCATAGGGAGGCAGTTGTAAGCGGTTGTATACCCGCCCGGTGATCACGGGCTGGTCGGGGTCCCCTTCATAGTGAGACACGATGACCTCCTGCCCGATGCGCGGGATGGCCATGTGCCCCCAGGTGGCGCCGGCGATGTTCTGCGAGACGCGGATCCAGCAAGAGCTGTATTCGTCGTGCTTGCCCAGGCGGTCCCACGGGAACTGCACCTTCACCCGGCCGTACTCGTCGGTGTAAATCTCCTCGTTCGGCGGGCCGACCACCACTGCGTTTTGCGGGCCGTCGATGCGCGGCTTGGGCAGCGGCTCGGCGCGCCACTCGGCGTCGTCCGGTACCAACTCGGCCTCATAGTGGTAGTGGGTGCCGGTCTGCGCCTCGGCGTTCTCTTCGGCCTGGCTGGTGTGCTGCTTGCCGCGGTGGACGATGCTGACCGGACGCCAGCCGCGGTTCATGTCCTCGCGCGGGTGGCCGGCAAGAGTGAAGGAGACACCTGGCTGCAGGCGCGGGTCGTCGCCTTCGACCAGGGCGATGCGCGCATCGCGGCGGTGGCCGCGCAGGCGGTTCTCGGCGAAGGGCTTGCCGGCCTCGTCGAACTTGGCGCGGGCGGGGTAGTCGTAGCGCTCGTAGCGGCGGCCCTGATGCTCGAGGTCGACGCCGTCACGGCTGTGCTGGTGACTGTAGCGGGGATGGTGGAAGGTGTAGTCGCGCTGGGTCTGGCGCGCGGTGCGCACGTTCTCGGTATAGGCGAAGCGGCGCAGCGCGGGCTGCGGCTGGTCGCCGCCGGGCGTGGGATTGTACTGCACCGGTTCGTCGCCCACGCGGCCGTGGATGAACAGGCGGTCGCTGTGGACGAGCTGGTGGCCCTCGGCGCTGTGGCGGAAGGAATAGAAAAAGCCTTCCTCGCGCATGATGCGTTCGATGAAGTGGTAGTCGGTGTCGCCGGCCTGCACGCAGTACTCGCGGGCCTGGTGCTCGGTGGTGTTGCGCTGCTCGTAGTCCTGGGTGAGACCGTGAGCCTTGAGAACGGCTTCGGTGATTTGCGGGACGGTGAGGCCCTGGAAGATGCGCCAGTCGGAGCTGAGCTTCAGGCGAGCGAGGCGCGGCTCGACCACGGCGGAGTAGCGCGTGCGCCGGAAACCGGTGTCGCCCTGAACGAAGGAGGACACGGCGCCGTGAATGCAGCGCACCGGGGTATCGCCATGCCAGATGGTCAGACGAGCGGGGCGGTCGAGTATCTGGCCGAAGTCGACCGTGGGGTTGGCGCAGGTCAGTTCGACTGCGAGGTGGAAGGTCTCGGACAGCGCTTCGTGGCACTCGAACTCGACGACCTCGAAGACGTCGCGTGTCTCGCTGCCGACAAGGTCGAAGGCGAAGCGCAGATCGGATTGGGTAGGCATGACGTGCTCCCTGCAACGACAGACCTTTTCCGCCCACTTTGGGCGCACAGTCCGCCTGTGAACACGCGTCCGTGGAAAATGATGGATTGCAATGGACGCGCATGGATTCCCCCTCAATCCTGCACATGCGCCCACCTCCTGGATGTGAGACGAGTCCTATTTTGCTGGGGGGCAATCTGATGAATTGAAATACTTCGGCGACAGGCCAGTGCGACGGCCTCTCACGACCAATGCAGGCCTTAACCACAAGCTTGCGCGCCCAAACTTCAGCTAGCGTCTCTTGCTGGATCGTGTCTTCGTTGGGCGGCACGTGCATTCTTTGCGACTGCATCCCCGAAACAGCGAATGACATAACTCAGGCCTTTCGGCCTGAGTCGCAGTGCCACTCTGCATTATGCAATTCTCAAGATGTCGAGGTGCTTTCTGCCTCTTCGAGATAGCTGGCCCATTCTTGAAGCAAGGTCCTCCTCTCGTCCACAGCAGGGCCCTGTTGTAGGTGGCACGTACCTTGTTGTCTTCGACGTGGGCGAGTTGACGCTCGATGGCGTCAGGGCGGTAGCCGTTCTCGTTGGCCCAGGTCGAGAATGTTGTGCGCCAGCAATGTGGTGTCGCCCTGGGCCCCAGGTTCATGTCGCGCATGGCATAGGTCAGGCGATTCGGTATCGTAAAGCCCTTGCCGCTGCGATGTGGGAATAGGTAGCGCCCGGCTCCCGAAATCTGCCTGATCTGGCGCAGCACCTCGATGGCTGAGTCCGAGAGTGGGCAGACATGGTCACGTTTCGCCTTCATCTTGGCGGCAGGGCGACGCCATAGCTTGTCCTCGTAGTCTCGAATTCATCCCATTCGGCATCGGCTGCTTCGCCGGGGCGGCAGGCTGTCAGGGCGATCAGCTTTAGGCACAGGCATGTTTCCGGATAGCCACGATAGCTCTGTAGCTTGTGATAGAAGGACTGGATTTGCTCACGAGTCGTGACGGCCTTGCTCTGGTTGATGGGGGCGGGCAGCAGCCCACACAACCCAGGAATCGGATTGCTTTCTGCCAGGCCACGGACCACTGCAAACTCGAAGAGCGCCGACAGGTCGCCTTTCACATGAATGCCTGCCCATGCGCCATGCGCCTTGCACGCTTCCAGAATGGGGCGAATACGATTCGGGCCGATCTCATCCATGCGCAAACCGTTCAGCTTGGGGGCCAGGTACTTCCGGATGCGGGACTCTTTGGTGCGGTATGAGCTTGCGGCAAAGACAGGCTTGATATCTGCGAGGTAGGCCGCGGTCACCTTGGCGAAGGTGCCATCCTGTTCGCGTTTACGAGCCTCGGCTTCCTCAACATTGCGCCGCTTGACACTCTGGCGCTCATGGGAGGGGTGAATGCCTTGCCTGATTAGCGAGCGCGCAGTGTGGCGTGCTTTCCTCGCCTGGGCAAGGCTGACCTTGGGGAAAGCGCCGATGGCGAAGAGATTTTCCTTCCCATCGAGCCGGTACTTCCAGCGCCAGAGCTTCCCGCCGGATGGCTTGACCAGTAGAAACAGGCCTCCCCCATCTGAAAGCTTATAGGCACGCTCGGCCGGTTTGGCAGATTTGATCTTGAGGTCGGTAAGCCGATTCTCGGGCATCTCTCGTCTCCCGAGTGGGGGTAAAAGTACCCCCACTCTTGAACTCAGATACCCCCAGAAGTACCCCCAGCTTTTCTGGACTTCAGCAAACAATAGGAGCTATCAGTGGACCCTATTGTTTGTTTTAACCCCGTGATTTAAAAGGTTCATCGCGGGAAACCGTGGAAGCTTTGGGTGCAGTTGGTAATCTGACGCCAGTGGAAACGGGCGTTGGAGGCCAAATTGCTGGATCGCAAAGCACTACAGGCATTGGGATGCTGGACGGGCTACCGGGTTGAGCGAGTGGAATGGCCGTCGGAGGCAAGCCGAACCCTGTCGCTGTATCTCAAGCCGGTCAGCAAAGTGATGGTCTGCGAGCAATGCGGCAAACGGTGCCAGCAGATTCACGAGACGACCGTTCGGCGGGTGCGGGATCTGCCCTTATTTGAATACCGGGTGGTGCTCCATGTGCCGCGCCGACGAGTCTGGTGCGACCACTGCGGCGGCCCTCGGTTGGAGAGGCTGGATTGGCTGGGGCGTTACCAACGGGTCACTGCCCGCTTTGCCAAGGCCTGCGAGATCTTGCTGAAGTCCGCCAGCGTACAGGCTGTTGCTGCGTTCTATGGTCTGAATTGGCACACTGTCAAATCGATCGACAAAGCCAGTTTGCAAGCCAGCATTGTTGAGCCGGATTGGGAACAGGTGCGGTATCTGGCCATGGACGAGTTTGCGCTCCACAAGGGCCATCGCTATGCCACCGTGGTTGTTGAGCCGATCAGCCGGCAAGTGCTATGGATCGGCCAGGGCCGCTCACGCGAAACCGCCCGAGCCTTCTTCGAGCAGCTTCCCGAAGGCGTTGCCGAGCGCATCGAGGCGGTCGCCATCGATATGACGACCGCCTATGAGCTGGAAATCAAGGCGAACTGCCCGCAGGCGGAAGTCGTCTATGACTTGTTCCACGTGGTGGCCAAGTACGGACGTGAAGTCATTGACCGGGTACGAGTCGATCAGGCCAATCAGCTTCGGCATGACCGTCCTGCGCGCAAAGTACTGAAGTCGAGCCGCTGGCTGCTGCTGCGCAATCGCCAGAACTTGCGGGCAGATCAGGCGGTACATCTGAATGAACTGCTGGAAGCCAACCAGCCGTTGCTGTGCGTCTATCTGCTACGCGATGAACTCAAGCGACTCTGGTTCTACCAGAGACCCGCCTGGGCTCAGAAGGCATGGGGACAATGGATCAGGCAGGCTCAGCAGAGCGGCATTACGCCGCTCAAACTGTTCGCTGAACGCCTGCAAAGCTACTGGCACGGCATTCTGGCTCGCTGCAAACACCCGCTCAATACCAGCGTCGTCGAAGGCATCAACAACACCATCAAGGTCATCAAGCGTCGGGCCTACGGCTACCGGGATGAGGAATACTTCTTCCTCAAGATCCGCGCTGCCTTCCCCGGTAATCCGCGATGAACCATTTAAAAGGGGTTTGTTGTCCGTGGAGCGCTTTCAAGCTCCGCTGAACTCTAGCCAAAGGCCGTCAGACGTTGAACAAGAAGTTCATCACGTCGCCGTCGTGCACGACATACTCCTTGCCTTCGGCGCGCATCTTGCCGGCTTCCTTCGCACCCTGCTCGCCCTTGAACGCGACGTAGTCGTCGAACGAGATCGTCTGGGCGCGGATGAAGCCGCGCTCGAAGTCGGTGTGGATCACGCCGGCCGCCTGCGGCGCGGTGTCGCCGACGTGGATCGTCCACGCGCGCACTTCCTTCACGCCCGCGGTGAAGTAGGTCTGCAGGCCGAGCAGCTTGAAGCCTGCGCGGATCACGCGGTCGAGGCCCGGCTCGTTCATGCCCATGTCGGCGAGGAACGCTTCCTTGTCCGCGTCGTCGAGGTCGGCGATCTCGGCCTCGATCGCCGCGCACACCGCGACCACGGGCGCGTTCTCGCTTTCCGCGTACTTGCGCACCGCGTCGAGATGGGGATTGTTCTCGAACCCGTCGTCCTTCACGTTCGCGACGTACATCGCCGGCTTCGCGGTGATCAGGCAGAACGGCTTGAGCAGCGCCTGCTCGTCGTCGGACAGCGCGAGGCCGCGGGCCGCCTTGCCCTGGTCGAGTTGCGCGCGGACCTTCTCGAGCACCGCGGCGAGTTTCGCCGCTTCCTTGTCGTTGCCCGACTTCGCGGCCTTCGAGTAACGCGTGAGCGCCTTCTCGACGGTGCCGAGGTCGGCGAGCGCGAGTTCGGTGTTGATCACCTCGATGTCGTCGATCGGGCTCACCTTGCCGGCGACGTGAATGACGTTCTCGTCCTCGAAGCAGCGCACGACGTGCGTGATCGCGTCGGTTTCGCGGATGTTCGCGAGGAACTGGTTGCCGAGGCCTTCACCCTTGCTCGCGCCCGCGACGAGGCCCGCGATGTCGACGAATTCGACCACCGCCGGCACGACGCGCTCGGGCTTGACGATCTCGGAGAGCGCCTTCAGGCGCGTATCCGGCACTTCGACGATGCCGACGTTCGGCTCGATCGTGCAGAACGGGTAGTTCTCGGCGGCGATGCCGGCCTTGGTCAGCGCGTTGAACAGGGTGGACTTGCCGACGTTGGGCAGGCCGACGATGCCGCATTTGAGGCTCATGGGAAACCTTTCTCAATCAGTGGGTGGCCGCGGGCGCATGACGGGTGCCGCCGACGGGGGCGGACCGCGGAGACAAGCCGCAGCGTGGATCCGGACGCGAGGCGGGCGGCGCGCGGCGGGCATCGGCCCGGGGCGCGCGCAGGTCCTGCACTCGAAAACGGCAATTGTAACGCGTTCGAGGGGGCGAATCGGCGGCCGCGCGCCGGCTTGGCCGCGTGGGATGGGCACCCCGGTGCACGGTGAGAGGCGTGCGCCGCGGGGTCGAGCGCCCGAGCGGCGATCCTGACGGCGGAGGGGGCGGGACGTTCCAGGGCAGTTGGCGGGGCGGGGAGCTCCGGGGTATGCGGGGACCGGACTGCCTCAATCCGCGCCGCGCCGGTCGGCGAGCGCCGCCTGGCAGTCGTCGAGCACCAGCGCGACGAGCCGGGCGTCGAGGTTCAGGTCGTCGGTATCGATGATTTCCTCGACCGCGTCGCGCGCCCAGGCGGCGTCGACGAACTCGGCATGCTTGTGGGCGATGTCGAGCGCGACCGCGGCGAGCTTGGCGAGGGTCAGCCAGTCGGCTTCCCGCAGATGGCGGTCGAGCCACTTGTGCGCGGCCTGGACCTGGAAGCCGGCGGCGGGCCAGGTCTCGTTCAGGTAGTAGGCGCCGAGATTGCCGATCGTGAGCCAGCACAGCAGCTCGATGCGATCACGTTGGCTGAGGTTCGGGTGGACATCGCTCATGGCCATGCTCACGACAGAGGTTGGGAAGCGCGCTCCGGCAGCGGCCGCGCGGCTCCGACACTAAAACGATAGCACGCCGTGAACGACCTCATGCACCCGGGACAACTACCATGCCGCCGTGCGGCGTCCGGGCTCAGTACCGGTAGTAGTTGTCGCGATGGTGGTAATAGCCGCCGCCTTCCGGCACCACGATGCACCCGCCCAGCACGCTGCCCAGCACGATCGCCAGCGCAGCGAGGACCGCAATCCGTTTCATGGGGATCTCCCGTCGTTTGATGCGCTCAATGTAGCGACGGCCCCGATGACAAGCGGTGTGCGTTTGTAAGGAAAAGTGTGGCGTGTAATGCGCGTCCGAGCGCCGCCGGGCGGCCGCGTCCGGCGCGGTTACCGTTGCAACCGCCGCGTAGGAGAGGATGCGCCGCGACCCGCGGGTTCCCCTGATTTTCCGCAAACGCGCGGGCCGGAAAGGCCCGGAACGCCCGGCTATAATGCCCGCCATGACTGCCCATCACCAGAATTTCGACGTCGCCGTGGTCGGCGGCGGGCTCGTCGGCAAGACGGCCGCGCTCGCGTTGACCCAGGCCGGCTACAAGACCGCGCTGCTCGCGCAGCACGCGACGCCCCGTCCGGCGGATCTCGCGTTCGATTCCCGCATCTACGCCCTGTCGGCCAGCTCGCAGGCGCTGCTGGAGCGGTTGCGCGTCTGGCAGGCGCTCGATCACGTGCGGCTCGCGCCGGTGCACGACATGCGCGTCTACGGCGATGCGCAGGCCGAACTGCATTTTTCCGCGTTCCAGGCGTCGGTGCCGCAGCTCGCGTGGATCGGCGAGTCGACGCTCGTCGAGACCGCGCTCGACGCCGCGCTGCGCTTCCAGCCGAATCTCACCTGGCTCGATACGCGCGCGCAGGGCTTCGACGTGAAACCGGGCGGCGCCTCGCTCGCACTCGCGAACGGCAACGTGATCGAGGCCGATCTGGTGGTCGGCGCGGACGGCGCGCATTCGTGGGTCCGGGCGCAGATCGGCTCGAAGGTCGAGCGTCGTGATTATCGGCAGACCGGGGTGGTCGCCAATTTCAAGGCGTCGCTGCCGCACCGCGAGACCGCCTACCAGTGGTTCCGCGACGGCGAGATCATCGCGCTGCTGCCGCTGCCCGACGGCCACGTGTCGCTCGTCTGGTCCGCGCAGACCGCGCACGCGGATGCGTTGCTCGCGCTGGAGCCGGCCCAGCTCGCGGCCGAGGTCGAGCGCGTCACGCATCGCCAGCTCGGCGCGCTCGAGTGCGTGACGCCCGCGCAGGGCTTCCCGCTCGCGCTGCAGACGGTCGACCGGCTGATCGCGCCGCGCGTCGCACTGGTCGGCGACGCCGCGCACCTGATCCATCCGCTCGCCGGCCAGGGCATGAACCTCGGGCTGCGCGACGTCGCCGCGCTGGCCGATGCCATCGCCGGCAAGGAAGCGTTCCGCGATCTCGGCGACACTGTGCTCCTGCGTCGCTACGAGCGCGCGCGCCGCGAGGACATCCGTGCGCTGATGCTCGCGACCGACGGCCTGCAGCGGCTGTTCTCGCTGCCCGGCACGCTCGCGCGGGTGGCGCGCAACACCGGCATGGCGCTCGTCGGCGCGCAGCCGCTCGTCAAGCGCTGGCTCGTCGCCTCGGCGCTCGGCTGAGCGCCGGGCGAACCTTCGGCGCCGCCTTCGGTCGGACACTGTCTGGCCGTCGTCGTACACTGTGGCGGTATCCCGATCGATCCGAAGGAAATTTGCATGAAAAAAACGATTCGTATCGCCGCGCTGGTGCTGGCGGTTGCTTCGGCAACCCTCGGCTGCACCGCGCAGGCCGATCAGACGACCGACAAGCTCAAGGCGACACTGCAGGCGCGCCTCGGCAGCGAGGCTCAGATCAAGAGCGTGGCGAAGGCGCCCGTCGCCGGCCTCTACGAAGTGAACCTCGGTTCGCAGATCGTCTATAGCGACGCGACGGGCGACTACATGCTGCTCGGCGACCTCGTCGACACCAAGTCCCGCAAGAACCTGACCGAAGCGCGCCTGTCGGAGATCAACAAGATCGATTTCGCGAGCCTGCCGCTCGCGAACGCGATCAAGGTCGTCAAGGGCAACGGCGCGCGCAAGATCGCGGTGTTCTCCGATCCGAACTGCCCGTACTGCAAGAAGCTCGAAACGACCCTCAAATCGGTCGACAACGTGACGGTCTACACGTTCCTGTACCCGGTGCTGTCGCCCGACTCGACGGTGAAGTCGAAGTCGATCTGGTGCGCGACCGATCGCGTGAAGACCTGGGAAGCGTGGATGCTCGACCATCGCGCGCCGAGCGGCGCGGCCGCCTGCGACACCAGCGCGCTCGAGAAGAACCTCGCGCTCGGCCGCGGCATGAACGTGGTCGGCACGCCGACGATCTTCCTCGCGGACGGCACCCGCCTGCCGGGCGCGGTCTCCGCCGACCAGCTGAACCAGGCGCTGTCCACCGTGAAGTGACGCGGGGCCCCGCGCCCGCGTCGCCGCAGAGGCGCTGGCGATTCGCCAGCGCCTTTTTCGCATCCGATCCGTTTTCCCCGACCGATTTCCAAGATGAAGCCGATTCGCTACACGATCGTTCCGAAAGATCCCGCCGCCCACCTGTTCGAGGTCACGCTCACCGTCGACGCGCCGGATCCGGCCGGCCAGCGGTTCACGTTGCCCGTGTGGATTCCGGGCAGCTACATGGTGCGCGAGTTCGCGCGCAACATCGTGACCCTGCGCGCGTTCAACGACGCCGGCCGCAAGGTCGCGATCGCGAAGACCGACAAGCGGACCTGGCTCGCCGCGCCGGTGCAGGGCGCGCTCACGCTGCGCTATGACGTGTACGCGTGGGATCTGTCGGTGCGCGCCGCGCATCTCGACGACACCGGCGGCTTCTTCAACGGCACCAGCGTGTTCCTCGCGGTCGCCGGGCGCGAGGACGCGCCGTGCAGCGTCGAGATCGTGCGTCCGGCCGGCGATGCCGGCCGCCGCTGGCGCGTCGCGACGGCGTTGACGGAGGCGCGCGGCACGAAGCGCCACGGCTTCGGCGTCTACCGCGCGGACAACTACGACGAGCTGATCGATCATCCGGTGACGCTCGGCGAATTCGCGCTCGCGAGCTTCGAGGCTCACGGTGTGCCGCACGACGTGGTGATCGCGGGACGCGTGGCGGCGCTCGATATCGAGCGCCTCGCGGTCGACCTGAAGCGGGTGTGCGAGGCGCAGATCGCGCTGTTCGAGCCGAAGTCGCGGCGCGCTCCGATGGCGCGCTACGTGTTCATGACGCAGGCCGTCAGCGACGGCTACGGCGGCCTCGAGCACCGCGCGTCGACCGCGCTGATCTGCAACCGCGCCGACCTGCCGGTGAAGGGGCGGCCCGAGACGAGCGAGGGCTACCGCACCTATCTCGGCCTGTGCAGCCACGAGTATTTCCACACGTGGAACGTGAAGCGGATCAAGCCGGCGGCGTTCGCCCCGTATGACCTGTCGACCGAGAACTACACCTCGCTGCTGTGGCTGTTCGAGGGCTTCACGTCGTACTACGACGACCTGATGCTGATGCGCGCGGGGCTGATCACGCAGGCCGAGTATTTCTCGCTGCTGGGCCGCACGATCGGCGGCGTGCGGCGCGGCGCGGGGCGGCTCAAGCAGAGCGTCGCGGAAAGCTCGTTCGATACGTGGATCAAGTACTACCGGCAGGACGAGAACGCGACCAACGCGATCGTCAGCTATTACACGAAGGGCTCGCTCGTCGCGCTCGCGTTCGATCTCGCGATTCGCGCGCAGACCCGCAACCGCAAGTCGCTCGACGACGTGATGCGGCTCCTGTGGCAGCGCTACGGCCGCGACTTCTATCACGGCAAGCCGCGCGGCGTGGGTGAGGACGAGGTCGAGGCGCTGATCGCGGAAGCGACCGGCGTGACGCTCGGCCGGCTCTACGCCGACGCGGTCGAGGGCACGCGCGACTTGCCGCTCGATACGCTGTTCGCGCCGTTCGGCGTGACGCTCGCGGCCGACACCGGCGGAGGCGGCGACGCCGGGCCCAAGCCGACCCTGGGCGCGCGCATGCGCGGCGGCGCGGACTGTACGCTGGCGGCCGTCTACGAGGGCGGTGCGGCGCACCGCGCGGGCTTGTCGGCCGGCGACGTGCTGGTTGCGCTCGAGGGCCTGAGGATAACGGGGTCGAATCTCGATGCGCTGCTCGCGCGCTTCCGGCCGGGCGACAAGGTGGAACTGCACGCCTTCCGCCGCGACGAACTGCGCACGGTGCGGCTCAAGCTGGACGGGCCGGAAATCCTGCGCTGCCGGCTCAGCACGCAGGACAAGCCCGCGGCGCAGCGGACGGCCCGGGAGGCCTGGCTGGGCGCATGACCGGCCGCCCGGCAGCGGTGGATTGTTCTGCTGGTGCAACAATCCGTCGTTGCCGGGATGCTTTTTCCGGAAGGGGGGCGTGCGCACAATGGCGTCACTCGCGCTGATACGGCGCAACCCCAACGGAGCCCGACATGACGACCATCCTGCAAATCAATTCCGCCGCCCGCTCGCAAGGCGCGCAATCCACGCTGCTTGCCGACGAATTGACGGCCAAGCTGCAACAATCGAATCCCGGCGCCACGGTGACGGTGCGCAACCTGCTGGCCGATGCGCTGCCGCATCTCGACGACGCGGTGCTCGGCGCGTTCTTCACACCGGTGGACCAGCGCAGCCCGGAACAGAGCGCGATCGTCGCGAAGAGCGACGCACTGATCGACGAACTGCGCGCGGCCGACGTGATCGTGATCGGCGCGCCGCTGTACAACTTCGGCGTGTCGTCGCAGCTGAAGACCTATTTCGACTGGATCGCGCGCGCCGGCGTGACGTTCCGCTACACGGCGAACGGTCCGGAAGGGCTGATCACGGGCAAGAAGGTGCACGTGGTGTCGGCGCGCGGCGGCAAGTACGCGGGCACGCCGAACGATACCCAGACGCCGTTCCTGAAGACCTTCCTCGGCTTCGTCGGCATGACCGACGTGAGCTTCATCTACGCGGAAGGCCTGAATCTCGGGCCGGAATCGGCAAGCGCCTCGTTGGCCGGCGCGCGCGAGGCGATCGCCGCGCTCTGAGGCGTGGCTTGCGGATAGCACCGCGCCAATGACGACAAACGCGGCGTACCGGAAGGTGCGCGGCGTTTGTCGTTTTGGCCGCGCCGGCTGGACAGTCCGGCGCTTGCACGGCGAACCCGCGCGCTTCAGGCGAGCGTCGCGGCTCGGTCTGACGGTCTCCGGTCGCTCGATTTGCAGCCCGGCGTGGCTTGCGGATCGCCTCGCGCCTATGAAAAACGCCGCGCACCTTCCGGTGCGCGGCGTTTTTGTTTCATGCGCGCAACCGGACGCGGGCGCTTGCGCGGCGAACCGCGCCGCTTCAGGCGGGCGTCGCGGCTCGGTCCGGCGGTCGCTGGTCGCTCGGTTTGTGACCCGGCGTGGCTTGCGGATCGTCTCGCGCCAACGAAAAAACGCCGCGTACCAAAAGGTGCGCGGCGTTTTAGTTTCGAGCGCGCAACCGGATGCGGGCGCTTGCGCGGCGAACCGCGCTGCTTCAGGCGGGCGTCGCGGTTCGGTCCGGCGGTTGCTGGTCGCTCGGTTTGTGACCGGGCGTGCCTTGCGGATCGTCTCGCGCCAACGAAAAAACGCCGCGTACCAAAAGGTGCGCGGCGTTTTAGTTTCATGCGCGCAACCGGACGCGGGCGCTTGCGCGGCGAACCGCGCTGCTTCAGGCGAGCGTCGCCGCCTGATCCGGCAGCCGCCAGTCGATCAGCGCGCGGCCCTGCGCGCCCAGATAGTCGTTCGCGAGCGCGAAGTGGCGGCAGCCCAGGAAGCCGCGATGCGCGGACAGCGGCGACGGATGCGGCGCCTCGAGCACGCAATGCGCGTGCGGATCGAACAGCGCGCGCTTGGCCTGGGCATGCGCGCCCCACAGCATGAACACGAGCCCGCGATGACGCCGCGCGAGTTCGCGGATCAGTGTGTCGGTGCACGGCTCCCAGCCGCGCTTCGCGTGGCTCGCCGCGGCGGCCTTCTCGACCGTCAGCACGGTGTTGAGCAGCAGCACGCCCTGGCGCGCCCAGGTGTCGAGGCAACCGTGGTGCGGCGCTTCATGGCCGCAGTTCGCGGCGATTTCCTTGAAGATGTTGCGCAGCGACGGCGGCGGCCGCACCCCGGGCGGTACCGAGAACGCCAGCCCGTGCGCCTGCGGCGTGCCGCGGTCGTCGCCGTGGTACGGATCCTGGCCGAGGATCACGACCTTCACGTCGTCGGGGCTCGTGAGCCGCAGCGCGCGGAACACGTCGTCCGGATAGATCGTCTTGCCGGCGGCGCGTTCGTGGTCCACGAAGCGGCACAGCGGCGCGTAGGCTTCGCTGTCGATGAAGGGCGCGAGCAGCGCGTGCCATGCGGGCGGCAGCGCGTCGAACTGGGCGGCGAGCGACGCGGCCGTCGGCGTGGCGGCGGCGGGCGAATCGAAGAGCGACGGTTGTTGCATCGGATCGGGAACGGAACTGTGAGTCATGCGGAGCGCGCCGCGTCAGGCGCGCAGCTGGTAGCCGCGCTGCGCCTTGCTCTGGTTGTCGGGCGCGAGACCGGGCAGGGCGGCGGCGAGTTCGGCGGCGAGCGCGCGCAGCGCCGCCGTGTCGCCGTCGAGGAGTTCCAGCTCGATTTCGCAGATCGGCGCGCGGCGGGTGTCGCCGTCGACCTGCGCGGTGATCTCGCCGAGGTCGAGCGCGGCCTCGATGCGCGCGAGCGGCGTGTCGAGCTGCCACAAGGTGCGCGAGAAATCGGTGCGGAACAGCGCGATCAGCGTGGGCGCGGCGGTGCGCAGCGCGGTCGCGGCGGCCGGCACGTCGCACGCGGCGAGCAGCGTGTCGATCTCCAACTGGTCGCGCGCGACCGGCATTTCCCATTCATGCCGCCGGTGCAGCCCGTGCTCGGCTTCGCCGACCGTCTTGTAGGTCTGCAGCCAGCCTTGCGGCGCGAGCCGCAGGCGCACCGCGCTCTTGGCGCGGGCGAGCGCGAGATCGGGCGTGTCGAAGTACAGATTGGACAGCGTGATGTCGCGGCCCGGCGTTCCCGCGCGCGCGTCGAGCCAGCGTCGCGCCGCGTCGATCAGCCCCGACGGGAGCGCGAGCTTGATTTCCTGTTCGATGGCCATCGCGCGCCGCTCAGAAGAACATCCGCGCGAGTTCCTCGCCCGGCTGCTCGGCGCGCATGAACGCCTCGCCGACGAGGAAGGTGCGGACCCGGGCCGCCAGCATCCGCTCGACGTCCGCGCGCGACAGGATGCCGGACTCGGTCACGACGATGCGGTCGGCGGGAATCATGTCGAGCATGTCGAGCGTCGTGTCGATCGTGGTCTCGAAGGTGCGCAGGTTGCGGTTGTTGATGCCGAGGAGCGGCGTCTTCAGCGTGAGCGCCTCGGCCAGCTCGGCGCGGTCGTGCACTTCCACCAGCACCGCGAGCCCGAGCGAGTGCGCGTAGGCTTCGAGATCCTGCATGGTCGGCGTGTCGAGCGCGGCGGCGATCAGCAGGATCGCGTCGGCGCCCATCGCGCGCGCTTCGAGGATCTGGTACGGATCGACGATGAAGTCCTTGCGCAGCACCGGCAGGTCGCAGGCGGCGCGCGCTTCTTCGAGATAGCGCGCGCTGCCCTGGAAGAACTGCTCGTCGGTCAGCACCGACAGGCAGGCCGCACCGTGCGTCGCGTAGGAGCGGGCGATGTCGGCCGGCGCGAAGTGCTCGCGCAGCACGCCTTTCGACGGGCTGGCCTTCTTCACTTCGGCGATCACGGCGGGGTGTCCCGCCGCGTGCTTGGCGCGCAGCGCGCCGACGAAATCGCGGTGCGTGCGCGCCGACGCTTCGAGCTTCAGCGCTTCGAGCGGCGTGCTGCGCAGCGCGGCGGCGATTTCTTCGCGCTTGACGGCGATGATTCGGTCGAGGATGTCGCTCATGGGAGTCTCGTGCGTAAATCCGGTTCGAAGAAGGGCGCGCGTTCAGCGCGCGAGCTGCTGCGTGAAGCGCACCAGCTCGTCGACTTTCGCGCGGGCCCGGCCGCTCGCGATCGCTTCGCGCGCGAGCTGGATGCCGTCCGCGATCGACGCCGCGACGTTGGCCGCATAGAGCGCGGTGCCGGCGTTGAGCGTGACGATCTCGCGCGCGACGCCGGGCTTGTTGCCGAGCGCTTCGAGCAGCATGGTACGCGATTCGTCCGCGTTCTCGACCTTGAGGGTCCGGTTCGACACCATTTGCAGGCCGAAGTCCTCGGGATGGATCTCGTATTCGTGCACCAGGCCGTCGCGCAGCTCGCCCACGAGCGTGGCCGCGCCGAGCGACACCTCGTCCATCCCGTCCTTGCCGTAGACGACCAGCACGTGCTGCGCGCCGAGCCGCTGCATCACGCGCACCTGGATCCCGACCAGGTCCGGGTGGAACACGCCCATCAGCTGATTGGGCGCGCCGGCGGGGTTGGTCAGCGGGCCGAGGATGTTGAAGATCGTGCGCACGCCGAGCTCGCGGCGCACCGCGGCGATGTTCTTCATCGCGGGGTGGTGGTTCGGCGCGAACATGAAGCCCATGCCGGTCTCGGCGATCGAGGCCGCCACCTGGTCCGGCTGCAGGTCGATGTTCACGCCGAGCGCTTCCAGCACGTCGGCGCTGCCGGACTTGCTCGATACGCCGCGGTTGCCGTGCTTCGCCACTTTCGCGCCGGCGGCGGCCGATACGAACATCGTCGCCGTCGAGATGTTGAAGGTATGCGAGCCGTCGCCGCCCGTGCCGACGATGTCGACGAAGTGGGAGTTGTCGGGCACCTGCACGTGATTCGCGAATTCACGCATGACGGTGGCCGCGGCGGCGATCTCGCCGATGGTCTCTTTTTTGACGCGCAGCCCCGTGATGATCGCGGCCGCCATCACGGGCGAGAGGTCGCCGCGCATGATGAGCCGCATCAGGTGCAGCATCTCGTCGTGGAAGATCTCGCGATGCTCGATCGTGCGCTGCAGCGCTTCCTGCGGAGTGATGGACATGGGCGGGCTCCGGTTACGCGGGCAGGGTCGCGGCGCGCGCCTGCTTCAGGAAGTTCTCGAGCAGCGTGTGGCCGTGCTCGGACAGGATCGATTCCGGGTGGAACTGCACGCCCTCGATGGGCAGGGTCCGGTGGCGCACGCCCATGATCTCGCCGTCGTCGGTCCACGCGGAGATCTCGAGGCAGTCGGGCAGCGATTCGCGCTCGATCGCGAGCGAGTGATAGCGGGTGACGTCGAAGTGCGCCGGCAGGTCGGCGAACACGCCGCGGCCGTCGGTCTCGATCCGGCTCACTTTGCCGTGCATGATGGTCTTCGCTCGCACGACGCGCCCGCCGAACGCCTCGCCGATCGCCTGATGGCCGAGGCAGACGCCGAGGATCGGCTTCGTGCCGGCGAACGTGCGCAGCACGTCGAGCGTGTTGCCCGCATGCTGCGGATTGCCCGGGCCCGGCGACAGGCAGATCGCGGCGGGATCGAGGCGCGCGATCTCGTCGAGCGTGATCTCGTCATTGCGGTAGGTGCGCACGTCCTCGCCCAATTCGCCGAAGTACTGGACCAGGTTGTAGGTGAATGAATCGTAGTTGTCGATCATGAGCAGCATGGTCTGTCTCCGGTTAGAAGTCGCTGTCGAGGCCGTCCTGGACCTGCTCGGCCGCGCGCAGCACCGCACGCGCCTTGTTCTCGGTCTCCTGCCATTCGGATTCGGGCACCGAATCGGCGACGATGCCCGCCGCGGCCTGCACATACAGGTTGCCGTTGTGGATGAGACCGGTGCGGATCGCGATCGCGAGATCCATCTCGCCCGAGAACGACAGGTAGCCGACCGCGCCGCCGTACAGCCCGCGCTTGACGGGCTCGAGCGTGTCGATCAGCTCCATCGCGCGCACCTTCGGCGCGCCGGACAGCGTGCCGGCCGGGAATGTCGCGCGCAGGACGTCGTAGTTGGTCATGCCGGGCTTCAGCTTGCCCTCGACCGAGCTGACGATGTGCTGCACGTGCGAGTACTTCTCGATCACCATCTTGTCGGTGACGGACACCGAGCCGATTTCCGCGATGCGGCCGACGTCGTTGCGCGCGAGATCGATCAGCATCACGTGCTCGGCGATTTCCTTCGGGTCGTTGAGCAGCTCGGTCGCGAGTTCCGCGTCGCGCTCGGGCGTGTTGCCGCGCGGCCGGGTGCCGGCGAGCGGGCGGATCGTGACGATCTGGTCGTCGCCGCGCTGTTCCTGGCGCACCAGGATCTCGGGCGACGCGCCGACCACGTGGAAGTCGCCGAAGTTGTAGTAATACATATAGGGCGACGGATTCAGCGAGCGCAGCGCGCGGTACAGCGACAGCGGATTGTCGCGATACGGCTTGGTCAGGCGCTGGCCGACCTGGATCTGCATCAGCTCGCCCGCCGCGATGAATTCCTTCGCCTGGCGCACGGCGGCGAGGTAGTCGTCCTTCTTGAATTCGCGGTAAATCTCGGTGCGCACGCTGGCCGACGTGACGGGCGGCTGGACCGTCGTGCGCAGCCGCTGCTTGAGTTCGCGCAGGCGCTGCTTCGCCTTCGTGTAGGCCTCCGGCTGGCCCGGGTCCGCATAGATGATCAGGTAGAGCTTGCCGGCGAGATTGTCGATCACCGCGACCTCTTCCGTCAGCAGCAGCTGGATGTCCGGCAGGCCGAGATCGTCGCGCGGCGCGGTGTCGGCGAGCTTCTTCTCGATGTAGCGCACCGCGTCGTAGCCGAAGTAGCCGGCGAGGCCGCCGCAGAAGCGCGGCAGGCCGGGCCGCTGGGCGACCTTGAAGCGGGCCTGGAACGAGGCGATGAAGTCGAACGGGTCGCCGTCGTGGGTTTCGACCACCTTGCCGTCCTGCACCACTTCGGAGCGCCCGGCGCGGGTGCGCAGCAGCGTGCGGGCCGGCATGCCGATGAACGAGTAGCGCCCGAAGCGCTCACCGCCCACCACCGATTCGAGCAGGAAGGAGTTGGCGCCGCCGCGTTCCGACTGGGCGAGCTTCAGGTAGAGCGAGAGCGGCGTTTCGAGATCGGCGAGCGCCTCGGCGATCAGCGGAATGCGGTTGTAGCCCTCGTTGGCGAGCGATTGGAATTCGAGTTCAGTCATGTTCCGGTCCTGTTGGGACGAGCGGCGGGGCACGCCGGGGGATCACGTGGGACTGCGCGAGCGGCTGGAGCAGGGGGCCGAACCGGCGGTGCAGGCGACCCCCGCATCCGGACGGCGCGGCGCATCCGCGACCCGATCCGATCCGATACGGAGCGGGACGCGACTAGCCGGCAGACTGGATGGTGAGCGGGAGCGCGAACGCGCAGCGAAACAAAAAACAGGGCTGAAGACGAGCTTCAGCGTACCTCATCGAGGTTAGCGCGACCAGCGACGCCAGGGCCATGCTCCCCGGTCGATGCTGCTCAGACTCCGTTTTTTGTTCAGAAACATGCGGTGGTAGAAAAAATCAGAGGGATTGCCGGGCGGCGTTGTGCGCGGTGATTGCCCGCGCGGCGACCAGCAGTGAGTCGACTATACCATCCGAATTTATCGTTTGTATAGCGTTGCCATGGTTGTAGCCGTAGGGCACCGTGAGCGTCGCGGTGCCCGCCGCGCGGCCGGCGAGTGCATCGTTCTCCGAATCGCCGATCGCCACGGCGGCGTGCGGCGCGACGCCGAGCGCATCGCACGCGGCGAGCATCGGCAGCGGGTCGGGCTTCTTGCGGGCCACGCTGTCGCCGCCGAGCACGACGGCGAAATAGCCGTCGAGCCGGTATTGCGCGAGCAGCTCGACCGCGAAGCGGTGCGGCTTGTTGGTCACGCACGCGAGCTTCACGCCCGCGTCGCGCAGCGCGCTCAGGCCGGCCTCGACGTCCGGATAGAGGCGGGTGTGACGGCCGTTGATGCCCGCGTACGCGTCCTGGTACAGCGCGAGCGCTTCGCCGAAGCGGGCCTGCGCGTCGGCGGCCGGCAGGCGCGGCGCGAGCACCTGCCGGATCAGGCTCTCGGAGCCTTTGCCGATGTAGCGGATCACTTCGTCGCGGGTGGTCGGCCGCGCGTCGATCTGCGCGAGCATGCCGTTCAGGCCGGCCGTGAAGTCGTCGACGGTGTCGACCATCGTGCCGTCGAGATCGATCAGCGCCGCGTCGATGCGCGGCGCTGCGAACGCGGGCGCCGCGCTCATTGCGCGACGGTCGCGAGTTGCGCGCGCATCGCGTCGATCACCGCGCGGTAATCGGGCTTGCCGAAGATCGCCGAGCCCGCGACGAAGGTGTCCGCGCCCGCCGCGGCGATCTCCGCGATGTTGTCGGTCTTCACGCCGCCGTCGACCTCGAGATGGATCTCGCGGCCGGTGCGCTCGGTATAGGCGTCGATGCGCCGGCGTGCCTCGCGCAGCTTGTTGAGCGCCTCGGGGATGAACGACTGGCCGCCGAAGCCCGGGTTCACCGACATGATCAGCACGAGGTCCACGCGGTCCATCACGTGATCGAGATGGTTGAGCGGCGTGGCCGGGTTGAACACGAGGCCCGCCTTGCAGCCGTGGTCGCGGATCAGCGCGAGCGTGCGGTCGACGTGGTCCGAGCCTTCCGGGTGGAAGCTGATCAGGTTCGCCCCGGCTTTCGCGAAGTCCGGCACGATCCGGTCGACCGGGCGCACCATCAGGTGCACGTCGATCGGCACCTGGACGTGCGGGCGGATCGCCTCGCACACGAGCGGGCCGATCGTGAGATTCGGCACGTAATGGTTGTCCATCACGTCGAAGTGGATCCAGTCGGCGCCGGCGTCGACCACGTTGCGGACTTCTTCGCCGAGCCGGGCGAAGTCGGCCGACAGGATGCTGGGAGCGATACGGAATTGCGTCATGACCTTGGGGCGGGGAACATTGCGGGGCAAAACCCGCATTCTACCGCCGGGGCGCGCCGGGCGCGGTTGCGGGCGGGGGCGGCATCAAGCAGAATGCCGAACCAAAGCCGCCGCGCGCCGCGCGGCGAGGCGCGATCATCGATACGGACCCAACATGAGCCAGTACCAGTTCACCGTCTCGGTGAAAACGAGTTATTTGCCGGAACAATCCGACCCCGAACGCCGTCAATATGCATTCGCGTACACGCTGACGATCCGCAACACGGGGCAGGTCGGCGCGCAATTGATCGCCCGGCACTGGATCATCACCGACAGCGAAGGCGAGGTGCAGGAGGTGAAAGGGCTCGGCGTGGTCGGCCATCAGCCGTTGCTGCAGCCGGGCGAGCATTTCGAGTACACGAGCTGGGCGGTGATCGCGACGCCGGTCGGCACGATGCGCGGCGCGTACTTCTGCGTGGCGGAGGATGGCGAGCGCTTCGAGGCGCCGGTCGAAGAGTTTGCGCTGCACATGCCGCGCACGCTGCATTGAACGGGCGCGGGGCGCCCGGCGTCAGGACGGGTCGCGGCGGCCGGAAGGCTTTTTCTTTTTGCCGGATGCGGTCCACACGACGATGAAAGTGAGCAGGGCGAGCGCCAGCAGCGATTCCAGCGCGAAGATGAGCATCGGGTATTCGTCGAACAGATCAGACATGGCGGTTTCCATCAAGAACGAACATTGTAGGTGGTTTGGGCCGCGGCTGGCCGGTTGGGCAGCCGCGATCGTCACGGCGGCGCTGCTGGCCGCGTGCGGCGGCGCACCGGTCCGGCAGGGCGCACGGCCGCCCGGCGGCGCGGCGATCGTGCCCGGGCAGATCGCGGCGGAGCGGCTCACGCCGGTCGCGTGGCAGCAGGTGCCGGGCTGGCAGGACGATACCCTGATCGGCGCGACGATCGCCCTGCGACAAAATTGCACACGCCTCGCGCGCCAGGCGAACTGGCGGCGCGCGTGCGCGGCGGCCGAGCAGATCGACGACCTCGATCCCGGCGGCGCACGCACGTTTTTCGAAACCTACTTCACGCCGTTCCAGTTCGCGAACAACGACGGCACGCTCGACGGGCTCGTCACCGGCTATTACGAGCCGCTGCTGCGCGGCTCGCGGGTGCGGCGCGGCCCGTACCAGTACGCGCTGTACCGCTGGCCGGCGGGCTATCGCGCCGGCGCGGCGCTGCCCGCGCGGTCGCAGCTCATGCGCTCGGGGCTGCTGAACGGCAACGAGCTGGTGTGGGTCGACGATCCGATCGAGGCGTTCTTCCTGCAGGTGCAGGGCTCGGGGCGCGTGGTGCTCGACGACGGCGCGGTGATGCGGGTCGGCTACGGCGGCACCAACAACCAGCCTTACCGGTCGATCGGCAAGTGGCTGCTCGATCGCGGCGAGCTGGGCGCGGGCCAGGCGACGATGCAGGGGATCAAGGCCTGGGCGCGTGCGAACCCGGCGCGGGTCGACGCGCTGCTCGACACGAATCCGCGATTCGTGTTCTTCCGCGAGATGCCGTCGTCGGAGAGCGTGCCGCAGGGCGGCGCGGACGGTCCGGTCGGCGCGCTGGGCGTGCCGCTCACGCCGGAGCGCTCGATCGCGGTGGATCCGTCGGCGATTCCGCTCGGCACGCCGGTGTTCCTGCAGACCACGCGGCCGCTGACCAACACGCCGATGAACCGCCTGGTGTTCGCGCAGGACACCGGCAGCGCGATCAAGGGCGGCGTGCGCGCCGATTACTTCTGGGGGCTCGGCGACGATGCGGGAGACCAGGCTGGCCGGATGAAGCAGGTGGGCCGGATGTGGCTGCTGTTGCCCAAGTCCTGATGCCCTGAGCGATCGCGAGGCGGTGCGCGTGGCGCACCGGAGATTCAGCGGCGCCCCGCGCCGGCCGGTTGGCTGGCGCGGGGCGTTTTGCCGAGGGGTGGCGGCGGCGCGTGCTTCAGGCGCGGCGCTTGTCGATGATGCGCCGGGCCTTGCCGACCGAGCGCTCGATGCCGTTGACGGGCAGCACGTTGATGACCGCGGTCACGCCGATCAGCCCCTTGATGTCGTGCGCGAGCGCGCGCTTCGCGTGGTCGAGCGCGGTCGAGTCGGGCGCGGTGTCCGGACACGGCTCCACGTTGAGTGTCAGGACGTCGAGCGCGCCTTCGCGGGTCAGGATGATCTGGTAGTGCGGCGCGAGCGCGCGCTGCTTGAGCAGTTGTTCCTCGATCTGGGTCGGGAAGACGTTGACGCCGCGCACGATCATCATGTCGTCCGAGCGGCCCGTGATCTTTTCCATCCGGCGCATCGGGCGGGCGGTGCCGGGCAGCAGGCGCGTGAGGTCGCGGGTGCGGTAGCGGACGATCGGCAGCGCTTCCTTGGTCAGCGACGTGAAGACCAGTTCGCCCAGCTCGCCGTCGGGCAGCACCTCGCCCGTTTCGGGGTCGATGACTTCGGGGTAGAAATGATCTTCCCAGATGGTCGGGCCGTCCTTGGTCTCGACGCACTCGGAGGCGACGCCCGGGCCGATCACTTCGGACAGGCCGTAGATGTCGACCGCATCGATGCCCATCCGCTGCTCGATCGCGGCGCGCATGTCGTTGGTCCACGGCTCGGCGCCGAAGATGCCGATGCGCAGCGAGCATTCGCGCGGATCGACGCCCTGCCGCTCGAGTTCGTCGGCGATCGACAGCATGTAGCTCGGCGTGACCATGATGATGTCGGGGCGGAAGTCGCGGATCAGCTGCACCTGCTTTTCCGTCTGGCCGCCGCCGAACGGGATCACGGTGAGCCCGGCCCGCTCCGCGCCGTAGTGCGCGCCGAGGCCGCCCGTGAAGAGCCCGTAGCCGTAGCTGATGTGCACCTTGTCGCCGCGCCGGGCGCCCGCCGCGCGGATCGAGCGGGCGACGAGGTTGGCCCAGGTATCGATGTCGCGCGCCGTGTAGCCGACCACGGTGGGCTTGCCGGTCGTGCCCGACGACGCGTGGATCCGCGAGATCCGCTCCTGCGGCACCGCGAACATGCCGAACGGATAGTTCTCGCGCAGGTCGTCCTTGGTCGTGAACGGAAAGCGCGCGAGATCGGCGAGCGATTGCAGGTCGCCGGGGTGGACGCCGGCCGCGTCGAACTTGGCGCGGTAGACGGGCGAATTGCGATAGGCGTGGTCGAGCGACCACTTGAGGCGTTCGAGCTGCAGCGCGAGCAGTTCGTCGCGGCTGGCGGTCTCGATCGGGTCGAGCGGGAGCGGGGTCGGGGTCGTCATGGTGTCTCCTGTCTTTATAGATATGGCGGGAACGGGCGCGCGCTAGGGTTGCGCGCCGAGCACCGTTCCCCTGATCTGTGCCGATTTCCCCCGGAACATCGCCACCAGGTCGCCCGCCTGGTTCGTGACGCGGATGTCGTAGATGCCGTGCCGGCCGCTCAGCGCCTGCTCCTCGGCTTCGGCGGTCAGTACATCGCCGCCCGCCGCCGGCCGCAGGAACTCGATCGCGCAGCCGGCTGCGACGGTATTGATGTTGTAGGTATTGCACGCGAACGCGAAGGTCGAGTCCGCAAGCGTGAAGATCAGCCCGCCGTGACAGATCTGGTGTCCGTTCAGGAAGTCGGGCCGCACCGGCATGCGCATGCGCGCGTAGCCGGGGCGGACCTCGACCAGCTCGATGCCGAGCGCGCGGCTGCAGGCGTCCGCCTCATACATGGCCTCCGCGACCGCGCGAGCGAGGGCGTCGGCGGACGGGGCGTCGGGTGCGGAAGCGGCCATCTCAACGCCCCTCGAAGCGCGGCGCGCGCTTCTCGATGAAGGCCTGCACGCCTTCGGCGTAGTCGTGGGACTGGCCGAGCTCGCGCTGCAGGTCGCGTTCGAGATCGAGTTGCGCGTCGAGTGTGTTCGTGACGCCCGCGCGCATCGCCTGCTTGATGGCCGCGATTGCGCGGGTGGGCTGCTGCGCGAGTTGCGCGGCGAGTTGTGCGGCGGTGGCCATGAGCGCGGCGTCGTCGACGCTGCGCCAGATGAGTCCCCATTGTTCGGCCTGTTCCGCGCCGAGCTTGTCGCCCGTCAGCGCGAGGCCGAGCGCCCGCGCGAGGCCAGCGCGCTGCGGCAGGAACCAGGTGCCGCCGGAATCCGGCACGAGGCCGATCTTCACGAACGACTGAATGAAGCTGCTCGAACGCGCGGCGAGGACGAGGTCGCAGGCGAATGCGAGGTTCGCGCCGGCGCCGGCGGCGGTGCCGTTGACGGCGGCGATCACCGGGAACGGCAGGGCCTGCAGACGGCGGACGAGCGGATTGAAGTGCGCGTCGATCAAGGCGCCGAGGTCGCTCATCGCGCCCGGCGTGAAGTCGAGGTCCGCGAGATCCTGGCCTGCGCAGAAGGCGCGTCCCGCGCCCGTCAGCACGAGGGCGCGCACCTGCGCGGCCTGCGCGTCGCCGAGCGCGGAGAGCAACTCCGCGTGCATCGCGCGCGTGAAGCTGTTGAGCTTGTCGGGGCGGTTCAGCGTGATCGTCGCGACCCGTGCGGCGGGGTCGATTTCAATGCGAATCGTTTCATAGGACATCGGTTGTCTCCTCAGTGATGCCTGAACGAACGGGCGCGAGGCGCCGGATCGGTTACACGCGCTCGATCGCGAGGGCGATGCCCTGGCCTACGCCGATGCACATCGTGCACAGCGCGTAGCGGCCGCCGGTGCGTTCGAGCTGGTGCAGCGCCGTCGTGACGAGGCGTGCGCCGGACGCGCCGAGCGGGTGCCCGAGCGCGATCGCGCCGCCGTTCGGGTTGACGCGCGGATCGTCGTCGGCGATGCCGAGCAGGCGCAGCACGGCGAGCCCTTGAGACGCGAACGCTTCGTTCAGCTCGATCACGTCGAATTGGGCCAGGCTCATGCCGAGCTGCCGCAGCAGGCGCTGCGTGGCCGGCGCGGGACCGATGCCCATCACGCGCGGCGCGACGCCCGCCGTCGCCATGCCCAGCACGCGCGCGCGGCGCCGCAGGCCGTACTGTTCAAGGGCGGCCTGGTTGGCGAGCAGCAGTGCGCAGGCGCCGTCGTTGACGCCCGAGGCGTTGCCGGCCGTCACCGAGCCGTCGGGGCGGACGACGCCCTTCAGTTTCGCGAGGGCGTCGAGCGAGGTCTCGCGCGGGTGTTCGTCGTGCGCGACGACGAGCGGGTCGCCTTTCTTCTGGGCGATCGTCACGGGGACGATCTCCTGGGCGAGCGTGCCGTCCCGCTGCGCGCGCGCGGCCTTCTGCTGGCTGCGCAGCGCGAACGCGTCCTGGTCGGCGCGGCTCACCCCGTAGTCGAGCGCGACGTTCTCGGCCGTCTCGGGCATCGAGTCGATGCCGTGCAGCTTCTTCATCAACGGGTTGACGAAGCGCCAGCCGATCGTCGTATCGTGGATGTCGGCCTGCCGGGAGAACGCGCTGGCGGCCTTGCCCATCACGAACGGCGCGCGCGTCATGCTTTCGACGCCGCCGGCGATCATGAGGTGCGCCTCACCGGACTTGATGGCGCGCGCAGCGGACCCGACCGCGTCCATGCCCGAGCCGCACAGGCGGTTGAGGGTCGAGCCGGGCACGTCGGTGGGCAGGCCCGCGAGCAGCGCCGACATGCGCGCGACATTGCGGTTGTCCTCGCCCGCCTGGTTGGCGCAGCCGTACAGCACGTCGTCGACCGCGCGCCAGTCGACGTGCGGGTTGCGTTCGAGGAGCGCGCGGATCGGCACGGCGCCGAGGTCGTCGGCGCGCACGTCTTTCAGCGCGCCGCCGTAGCGTCCGATCGGAGTGCGGATGGCGTCGCAGATAAAGGCATCGTTCATGGGCGTGTCCTGCTGGAGCGAACCCGCTGAGGGGCGAGTTCGCTCAGGATAGTCGGGGAAAGTGGCGGATGTCGTGTCGGCCGAATGGCTTAGGCTGTCTGGCCGGCTTCCTGAGGCACGGCCTTCGGCGCAACATGGGCCCGGCTCTGCACTACGCGGAAGCGGTTCGCGACGAAGGCGGCGTCCGCGAGCGCGGCGTTGGCGGCGGGGTTGGCGCCCGTGCCGTGGAAGTCCGAGAACGCGGCCGATTGATTGACGAACACGCCGCCCGTCAGGTTGATCGACAGCGCCACGCCGCCGCGCACGGCCGCGTCGTGTGCGGCGTCGATCACGGCATCGTCGGTGCTGTAGACCGACAGCGTGAGCGCGCCGTGCTCCGCCGCGATGTCGCCGGCGAAGTCGAGCGACTGGCGGGTCGAGTCGGTGCCGATCACGAACGAGATCGGTCCGAACCATTCCTGTGTGAACTTGGCGCGCTCGGCGGCGTCGAGCTGCAGGACGAGCGGAGTGTGCACGCGGGCGCCAGGGAAGGCCGGGTGGTCGAGCTTCTGGCTGTCGGCGAGCACGCGGCCGAGCTGGCGCGCCTGCGCGATGCGCGTGACGACGCCGTCGTTCTGGATCGCGCCGATCAGGTCGACCGAGCGCGCCGGATCGCCGGTCAGCTTTTGCACCGCGCCTGCGATCGCCTGTGCGACGTCGTCGAAGCTCGCGTGGCCGTCCGCGGTGCGGATGCCGTCGCGCGGCACATAGATGTTCTGCGGGGCGGTGCACATCTGGCCGGAGTAGAGCGCGAGCGAGAACGCGATGTTCTTGGCGGCGGCCTTCAGGTCGTCGACGGAGTCGATCACGATCTGGTTGACGCCGGCCTTTTCGGTATACACCTGGGCCTGGTGCGCATTGCGTTCGAGCCAGGTGCCGTTCGGCGTGCTGCCGGTGAAGTCGATCAGCTTGATTTCCGGGCGCAGCGCGAGGTCCTGCACGAGGGCGCCGTCGTTCGGCTCGGTGGCGAGCAGGGTCACGACGTTCGGATCGAAGCCGGCTTCGCGAAGCACGTCGCGGGCGATGCGCACGGTGATCGCGAGCGGCAGGATGGCGCCGGGATGCGGCTTGACGATGACGGTATTGCCGGTCGCGAGATCGGCGAACAGGCCGGGGTAGCCGTTCCAGGTCGGGAACGTGCAGCAGCCGAGCACGAGGCCCGTGCCGCGCGGCACGATCGTGTAGCGCTTTTGCATCGCGAACGGCGGGTTCTTGCCCTGCGGTTTTTCCCAGTGCGCGCCGGCCGGAATCCGGCGCAGCTCGTCCCAGGCGTAGGCGACCGCCTCGAGTGCGCGATCCTGCGCGTGAGGGCCGCCGGCCTGGAACGCCATCATGAATGCCTGGCCGGTGGTGTGCATCACGCTGTAGGCGATTTCGAAGCTTGCGCGGTTCAGGCGGGCGAGGATCTCGAGCGAGACGCCGATCCAGACCGTCGGGCCGGCTTGGCGCCAGGCCGGCTGGGCCGCCGCCGCCGCGGCGATCAGTGCGTCCGGCGTCGATTTCGGGTAGCGCACGCCGAGCGCGAAGCCATACGGGGACAGCTCGGCGGCGGCCGTTTCGCCGCTTGCGGGCTGATCGAGCCGGAATGCCTGGTCGAGGTGCGACTTGAAGGCGGCCTCACCCTCCGCGTTCGCGCTTTCCCCGTACACTTTGGGGCTCGGCATCTCGGCGAACGGGCTCCAGTAGCCGCGCGTTTCGATGGCGGCAAGGGCGTGCTGCAACGTGTCTTCGTGTTTCGCGAACAGAGGATGGGTCATGACGGCGGGCCTGGTGAGCGTTGAGGGGATCGGCGACCTATTAATTAACCGACCGGTTGGTCGGAGAATGTTAGCATTAAATCATTGGCATGTGCGCGGCGTTTTGCGCTTCATTGATCGAGGAGGAGTAGATGGCATACGAGAACATCCTGGTGGAGACCCGGGGCCGGGTCGGGCTGATCACGCTGAATCGTCCGAAGGCGCTCAATGCGCTGAACGACGCGTTGATGGATGAGCTGGGCGCGGCGCTGAAGGCGTTCGACGCGGACGATGCGATCGGGGCGATCGTGCTGACCGGCAGCGAGAAGGCGTTCGCGGCGGGGGCGGACATCGGCATGATGGCGACGTACACCTATATGGATGTGTACAAGGGCGACTACATCACGCGCAACTGGGAGGCGGTGCGGCAGATCCGCAAGCCGGTCATTGCGGCGGTGGCGGGTTTTGCGCTGGGCGGCGGCTGCGAGCTGGCGATGATGTGCGACATCATTTTCGCGGCGGATACCGCGAAGTTCGGTCAGCCGGAGATCAAGCTTGGCGTGATGCCGGGTGCGGGCGGCACGCAGCGTCTGCCGCGCGCGGTGTCGAAGGCGAAGGCGATGGACATGTGCCTGACCGCGCGCCTCATGGGCGCGGACGAGGCGGAGCGGGCGGGGCTGGTGTCGCGGGTGCTGCCTGCCGACAAGCTGCTTGACGAGGCGATCGCGGCGGCGGCCACGATCAGCGAGTTCTCGCTGCCGGCCGTGATGATGGTGAAGGAGTCGGTCAATCGCGCGTATGAGACGACGCTGGCCGAGGGCGTGCAGTTCGAGCGGCGCCTGTTCCACTCGTTGTTCGCGACCGAGGACCAGAAGGAAGGGATGGCCGCTTTCGTCGAGAAGCGCAAGGCGGTGTTCAAGCATCGCTGATCGCGTGACCGTATCGGTGTGCTCGAGCGTGCCGATACGGTCGTTTAAAAATCTTTCACGAAAGGGCTTGCGCGGCGGGAAAAGCGTGCCTACAATCACGCCTCTTTCGCGCTAACGGAAACGCAGCGCGAAGGAAGAGAAGCAAAGCCTGGCGCGGGTTTCAAGCGTGTTGGGCAAAGATGGTTGATCGATAGCAGGACGATCAGCGCGATGAAAAAAGTTGTTGACGCGCTGCTCTGAATTGATCATAATCTCGCTTCTCTGCTGCTGAAAATGCAGCGCTGCTGAGAAGGTCGATAAGAAGTCCGGCCCGCCTCGCAGATGTGCTCTTTAAAAATTAACAGCCGATAAGTGTGGGCGCTTGATGGGATGCGAGTCTGATCTTCGGATCGGATCAAGCAAAAGTATCAAGAGTCTCACACTAAAGTAAGTCAGGTTTATGAAGCAATTCATATACCTGTCAGCTTTGAGTGAGCGACCGGTTTCTAACGAAACCGAAAACAGTAACAGGTATTGAACTGAAGAGTTTGATCCTGGCTCAGATTGAACGCTGGCGGCATGCCTTACACATGCAAGTCGAACGGCAGCACGGGTGCTTGCACCTGGTGGCGAGTGGCGAACGGGTGAGTAATACATCGGAACATGTCCTGTAGTGGGGGATAGCCCGGCGAAAGCCGGATTAATACCGCATACGATCTACGGATGAAAGCGGGGGATCTTCGGACCTCGCGCTATAGGGTTGGCCGATGGCTGATTAGCTAGTTGGTGGGGTAAAGGCCTACCAAGGCGACGATCAGTAGCTGGTCTGAGAGGACGATCAGCCACACTGGGACTGAGACACGGCCCAGACTCCTACGGGAGGCAGCAGTGGGGAATTTTGGACAATGGGGGAAACCCTGATCCAGCAATGCCGCGTGTGTGAAGAAGGCCTTCGGGTTGTAAAGCACTTTTGTCCGGAAAGAAATCCTTTGGGCTAATACCCCGGGGGGATGACGGTACCGGAAGAATAAGCACCGGCTAACTACGTGCCAGCAGCCGCGGTAATACGTAGGGTGCGAGCGTTAATCGGAATTACTGGGCGTAAAGCGTGCGCAGGCGGTTTGTTAAGACAGATGTGAAATCCCCGGGCTTAACCTGGGAACTGCATTTGTGACTGGCAAGCTAGAGTATGGCAGAGGGGGGTAGAATTCCACGTGTAGCAGTGAAATGCGTAGAGATGTGGAGGAATACCGATGGCGAAGGCAGCCCCCTGGGCCAATACTGACGCTCATGCACGAAAGCGTGGGGAGCAAACAGGATTAGATACCCTGGTAGTCCACGCCCTAAACGATGTCAACTAGTTGTTGGGGATTCATTTCCTTAGTAACGTAGCTAACGCGTGAAGTTGACCGCCTGGGGAGTACGGTCGCAAGATTAAAACTCAAAGGAATTGACGGGGACCCGCACAAGCGGTGGATGATGTGGATTAATTCGATGCAACGCGAAAAACCTTACCTACCCTTGACATGGTCGGAATCCTGAAGAGATTCGGGAGTGCTCGAAAGAGAACCGATACACAGGTGCTGCATGGCTGTCGTCGCGTGTCGTGAGATGTTGGGTTAAGTCCCGCAACGAGCGCAACCCTTGTCCTTAGTTGCTACGCAAGAGCACTCTAAGGAGACTGCCGGTGACAAACCGGAGGAAGGTGGGGATGACGTCAAGTCCTCATGGCCCTTATGGGTAGGGCTTCACACGTCATACAATGGTCGGAACAGAGGGTTGCCAACCCGCGAGGGGCTAATCCCAGAAAACCGATCGTAGTCCGGATTGCACTCTGCAACTCGAGTGCATGAAGCTGGAATCGCTAGTAATCGCGGATCAGCATGCCGCGGTGAATACGTTCCCGGTCTTGTACACACCGCCCGTCACACCATGGGAGTGGGTTTTACCAGAAGTGGCTAGTCTAACCGCAAGGAGGACGGTCACCACGGTAGGATTCATGACTGGGGTGAAGTCGTAACAAGGTAGCCGTATCGGAAGGTGCGGCTGGATCACCTCCTTTCTCGAGCTTCGCACAAAGTTGAGCGCTCACGCTTATCGGCTGTTTATCAAGACAGACTCAGGGGTCTGTAGCTCAGTCGGTTAGAGCACCGTCTTGATAAGGCGGGGGTCGTTGGTTCGAATCCAACCAGACCCACCAAGTTGTCTGACGTGTGATGGTTCAGTGCTTCGGTACTGTGCCGCTAACCGCGGGCAGAAACCTGAGGAAGTCTCTGTATGGGGGCATAGCTCAGCTAGGAGAGCACCTGCTTTGCAAGCAGGGGTCGGTTCGATCCCGTCTGCCTCCACAATCTTCAATGACAAGCGTTCGACGTGATCGAACTTTGTCATTGGCGATTGAGCCAGTCAGAGTGATATGAGTAATACCATATCGGCTGTCGTTCTTTAACAATCTGGAAGAAGTAAGTAATTTGGATAGCGGAAGCGTCTTGAGATGGACGTGAAAACTATCCGGGTTGTGATTGTATCGATGTATCTCAAGATGATTCGAACTTCATGTTCGGCTCAATTGGAATACGGCACAACGCGAGAACTCAACCTGTAACGGCTGTAAGTCGAAAGACGAGACAGACTCGTTATAGGGTCAAGCGAATAAGTGCATGTGGTGGATGCCTTGGCGATCACAGGCGATGAAGGACGCGGTAGCCTGCGAAAAGCTACGGGGCTGGCAAACAAGCATTGATCCGTAGATGTCCGAATGGGGAAACCCACTCCTTCTGGAGTATCCATAGCTGAATACATAGGCTATGTGAAGCGAACGCGGTGAACTGAAACATCTAAGTAACCGCAGGAAAAGAAATCAACCGAGATTCCCAAAGTAGTGGCGAGCGAAATGGGATCAGCCTGTACTCTTTATTTTTGTTGTTAGTCGAACGCTCTGGAAAGTGCGGCCATAGCAGGTGATAGCCCTGTAGACGAAAACAGCGAGAAAGAACTAAGTGTACGAAAAGTAGGGCGGGACACGTGAAATCCTGTCTGAAGATGGGGGGACCATCCTCCAAGGCTAAATACTCGTGATCGACCGATAGTGAACCAGTACCGTGAGGGAAAGGCGAAAAGAACCCCGGGAGGGGAGTGAAATAGATCCTGAAACCGCATGCATACAAACAGTCGGAGCCTGGAAACGGGTGACGGCGTACCTTTTGTATAATGGGTCAGCGACTTACGTTCAGTAGCAAGCAACCGTATAGGGCAGGCGTAGCGAAAGCGAGTCCGAATAGGGCGTTCAGTTGCTGGGCGTAGACCCGAAACCAAGTGATCTATCCATGGCCAGGATGAAGGTGCGGTAACACGTACTGGAGGTCCGAACCCACTAACGTTGAAAAGTTAGGGATGAAACTGGATAGGGTGAAAGGCTAAACAAACTTGGAAATAGCTGGTTCTCTCCGAAAACTATTTAGGTAGTGCCTCGTGTCTCACCTTCGGGGTAGAGCACTGTCATGGTTGGGGTCTATTGCAGATTACCCCGCCATAGCAAACTCCGAATACCGAAGAGTGCAATCACGGGAGACAGACATCGGGTGCTAACGTCCGGTGTCAAGAGGGAAACAACCCAGACCGCCAGCTAAGGTCCCCAAATATAGCTAAGTGGGAAACGAAGTGGGAAGGCTAAAACAGTCAGGAGGTTGGCTTAGAAGCAGCCACCCTTTAAAGAAAGCGTAATAGCTCACTGATCGAGTCGTCCTGCGCGGAAGATGTAACGGGGCTAAGCTATATACCGAAGCTGCGGATGCACACTAGTTGTGCATGGTAGGAGAGCGTTCCGTAAGCCTGCGAAGGTGCGTTGAAAAGCGTGCTGGAGGTATCGGAAGTGCGAATGCTGACATGAGTAGCGATAAAGGGGGTGAAAGGCCCCCTCGCCGTAAGCCCAAGGTTTCCTACGCAACGTTCATCGGCGTAGGGTGAGTCGGCCCCTAAGGCGAGGCAGAAATGCGTAGCTGATGGGAAGCAGGTCAATATTCCTGCACCATTGTTAAATGCGATGGGGGGACGGATCGCGGAAGGTTGTCCGGGTGTTGGAAGTCCCGGTCGCTGCATTGGAGAAGGCACTTAGGCAAATCCGGGTGCAGAATTCAAGGGTGTGGCGCGAGCTTCTTAGGAAGCGAAGCAATTGGAAGTGGTTCCAAGAAAAGCCTCTAAGCTTCAGTTTAACAATGACCGTACCGCAAACCGACACAGGTGGGCGAGATGAGTATTCTAAGGCGCTTGAGAGAACTCGGGAGAAGGAACTCGGCAAATTGGTACCGTAACTTCGGGATAAGGTACGCCCTTGTAGCTTGATGCCCTGCGGCAAAGGGTGAAGGGGTTGCAATAAACTGGTGGCTGCGACTGTTTAATAAAAACACAGCACTCTGCAAACACGAAAGTGGACGTATAGGGTGTGACGCCTGCCCGGTGCCGGAAGATTAAATGATGGGGTGCAAGCTCTTGATTGAAGTCCCGGTAAACGGCGGCCGTAACTATAACGGTCCTAAGGTAGCGAAATTCCTTGTCGGGTAAGTTCCGACCTGCACGAATGGCGTAACGATGGCCACACTGTCTCCTCCCGAGACTCAGCGAAGTTGAAGTGTTTGTGATGATGCAATCTACCCGCGGCTAGACGGAAAGACCCCATGAACCTTTACTGTAGCTTTGCATTGGACTTTGAACCGATCTGTGTAGGATAGGTGGGAGGCTATGAAACCGGAACGCTAGTTTCGGTGGAGCCGTCCTGAAATACCACCCTGGTTTGTTTGAGGTTCTAACCTTGGTCCGTGATCCGGATCGGGGACAGTGCATGGTAGGCAGTTTGACTGGGGCGGTCTCCTCCCAAAGCGTAACGGAGGAGTACGAAGGTACGCTAGGTACGGTCGGAAATCGTGCTGATAGTGCAATGGCATAAGCGTGCTTAACTGCGAGACCGACAAGTCGAGCAGGTGCGAAAGCAGGTCATAGTGATCCGGTGGTTCTGTATGGAAGGGCCATCGCTCAACGGATAAAAGGTACTCTGGGGATAACAGGCTGATACCGCCCAAGAGTTCATATCGACGGCGGTGTTTGGCACCTCGATGTCGGCTCATCTCATCCTGGGGCTGTAGCCGGTCCCAAGGGTATGGCTGTTCGCCATTTAAAGAGGTACGTGAGCTGCTGGGTTTAAAACGTCGTGAGACAGTTTGGTCCCTATCTGCCGTGGGCGTTGGATATTTGAAGGGGGCTGCTCCTAGTACGAGAGGACCGGAGTGGACGAACCTCTGGTGTACCGGTTGTCACGCCAGTGGCATCGCCGGGTAGCTATGTTCGGAAGAGATAACCGCTGAAAGCATCTAAGCGGGAAACTCGCCTTGAGATGAGATATCCCTGGAGGCTTGACCTCCTTGAAGGGTCGTTCGAGACCAGGACGTTGATAGGTCAGGTGTGTAAGCGCAGTAATGCGTTCAGCTAACTGATACTAATTGCCCGTAAGGCTTGATCCTATAACAAGTCTGTCTCGATGTCCGTCAGCGCTTCAGCGCAGACGGACATCGAGCGTCGAGTGCAAGGCACTCGATGTACGACGGTTGAAGTACCGCGTACGTGTGAGATACAACCTCACAACCCCAAAATTACTGCTTCTTCCCAGATTGGTCGCGTTGCGAAGCAGCGCGACAACCCTCTTTGCCTGATGACCATAGCGAGTCGGTCCCACCCCTTCCCATCCCGAACAGGACCGTGAAACGACTCTACGCCGATGATAGTGCGGATTGCCCGTGTGAAAGTAGGTAATCGTCAGGCTCCCTCTGCCAAAACCCCCGCCCATCCGGCGGGGGTTTTGCTTTTTGCGCGCCCGAATTCTCCCTTCTCCCTATAGCCGTCGACCGAGCGAGTGTCGGACAGGTTTGCCCGTCGAGCGTAAAATCCGTCGAACCCACACCTACGCCGACAACACGACACAATGAATGCTTCGATCCGGACTGCGCGCGCGGTCTGTCCGCATGATTGTCCCGATACCTGCGCGATGCGCGTTTCTGTCGAAGATGGCAGGGCGATCAAGGTAACCGGGGACCCGGATCATCCGCCGACACAAGGCGTGCTTTGCACCAAGGTGATGCGATACGCGGAGCGTGTCCATCATCCCGAACGTCTGACCACGCCGCTCAAGCGCGTCGGGCGCAAAGGCGAGGGACGTTTCGAACCGATCAGCTGGGACGAAGCGAATCGGCTCGTGGCGGAACGGCTCGGTGAAATCGCGGCGCGCGCGCCGGAGGCAATCGTTCCCTACAGCTACGCCGGAACGATGGGCCTGATCCAGGGCGAAAGCATCGCCCAACGTTTCTTCAACGTGCTCGGCGCTTCGCGACTCGAACGAACCATTTGCTCTGCGGCCGGCGCGGCCGGGTTGCGTTATACCTACGGCGCCAGCATCGGGATGCATGTCGAGTTCTTCGAGGAAAGCGAGCTGATCCTGATCTGGGGTGGCAACCCCATCGCCTCGAATCTGCATTTCTGGACCCGTGCGCAGGAAGCGAAGCGACGTGGCGCCAAACTGATCGCAATTGATCCCTATCGGTCGCTAACTGCCGAGAAATGTCATCAACATATCGCGCTGAAACCTGGCACGGACGGCGCCTTGGCGTTGGGGATGATGCACGTATTGATCGAGGAAGACCTGCTCGATCACGGCTATATCGATACATATACGCTCGGCTTCGAGGGCATGAAGGCGCGCGCCCTGAGCTATCCGCCGTCGCGCGCCGCCCAGATCTGCGGCATTCCGGCCGAGCAGATCATCGAGTTGGCGCGGTTGTACGGCCGCACCCGCAAGTCCGCGATCCGCCTCAACTACGGCATGCAGCGTGTGCGCGGCGGCGGCAACGCCGTGCGGGCGATCGCGAGCCTGCCCTCGCTGACGGGCGCGTGGCGGGATCGCGCCGGCGGCCTGCTGATGTCGTCGTCCGAGTGGGCGCCGACCAACCCGGCGGGACTCGGCCGTCCCGACTTGCTTCCCGGCTGGCCGGATCGCCTGCCGCGGCTCATCAACATGAACGCGATCGGCGACGCGCTCGTCCATGCGGGCGATGCCTCGTTCGGCCCGAAGATCGAGGCGATCATCGTCTACAACTCGAACCCCGTCGCCGTCGCACCGGACTCGGCGAAGGTCGCGGCGGGATTCGCGAGAGAGGATCTGTTCACGGTCGTACTCGAGCATTTCATGACCGACACCGCCGACTACGCCGACATCCTGCTGCCGGCCACCTCGCAGCTTGAGCACCTGGACGTGCACAAGTCGTACGGGCATACGCACGTGATGGCGAACCTGCCCGCGATCGCGCCGCTCGCCGACGCGCGTCCCAATACCGAAATCTTTCGCGGTTTCGCGAAAAGCATGGGACTCGATCATCCCGCGCTCTATGACGACGACGAGGCGCTCGCGCGCATCGCGCTGCGCTGGGACGATCCGATGCTGCAAAGCGACTGGGAAACGCTCAAGCAGGCGGGCTGGCTCAAGCTGAAGATCGCCGATGCGCCTTTTGCCGCAGGCGGTTTCCGTACCCCGTCCGGCAAGTGCGAGTTCCATAGCCCGCGCCTCGAGGAAATGGGCCTGGACCCGCTGCCCGATTACCTGCCGCCGTATGAGTCCGCGGACGGCGCACCCGAACTGGCGGCCCGCTACCCGCTGGCAATGATCTCGCCGCCGGCGCGCAACTTCCTGAACAGTACTTTCGTCAACGTGGCCAGCCTGCGCGCGACGGAAGGCGAGCCGCACCTCGACATGCATCCCGACGATGCCGCCGAGCGCGGGATTGCCGACGGCGATACCGTGCGGATCTTCAACGATCGCGGCGCGTTGAATGCAAAAGCGCGCGTGACGGACCGCGCGCGCGAAGGCCTCGTGGTAGGGCTGTCGATCTGGTGGAAGAAATTCGCGGCCGACGGGCGCAACGCGAACGAGGTCACGAGCCAGGCGCTGACCGATCTCGGCCGGGCTGCGACGTTCTACGACTGTCTGGTCGAAGTGGAGCGCGGATGACCGCTGGATGGTGGTTTCCGGGGTGGATGCAAGTTGGAAAGGAGCGTCTAACCCGGTTGTCTCGGAAGGGGTGACCGGCTAGGATGCGTTTTAGCACGACCATTCGAAAATCGCCGAGGAGACGCGTTGCATGGACAAGATTTGGCTGAAGTCGTACCCGCCCGGCGTTCCAGCCGAAATTGACGCGTCCCGCTACCCCTCCTTCACGGACCTGCTCGAGGAAAGCTTCCGCGATTATCGCGATCGTGCTGCTTTCATCTGTATGGGCAAGTCGATCACCTACGGCGAGCTTGACGCGATGTCGCGCAAGCTCGGCGCGTGGTTCCAGTCGCGCGGCCTCGCGCCCGGCGCGCGCGTCGCGATCATGATGCCGAACGTGCTGCAGTATCCGGTGGCGATCGCCGCCGTGCTGCGCGCCGGCTACGTGGTGGTCAACGTCAATCCGCTCTACACGCCGCGCGAACTCGAGCACCAGCTGAAAGACAGCGGCGCCGAGGCGATCGTGATCCTCGAGAATTTCGCTTCCACGCTGCAGGCGGTCATCGCGAAGTCTTCGATCAAGCATGTGATCGTCGCGTCGATGGGCGACCTGATGGGCCTGAAAGGGCTGCTCGTCAATTTCGTCGTGCGCCGCGTGAAGAAGATGGTGCCGGCCTGGAGCCTGCCGTCCTACACCCGTTTCAACACGGCGGTCGCGGAAGGCGGCAGGCAGGCGCTGAAGCCCGTCAAGCAGGGCCCCGGCGACGTCGCCTTCCTGCAATACACGGGCGGCACGACCGGCGTGGCGAAGGGCGCGACGCTGACTCATCGGAACATCGTCGCGAACGTGCTGCAGTCGGCCGCCTGGAATGAGCCGGCGCGTACCTTGCATCCGGAGGTCAAGGTGTTCATCACCGTGGTGGCGCTGCCGCTTTACCACGTGTTCGCGCTGACGGTCTGCGGGTTCCTGACGATGCGCACCGGCGGGACCGGGATTCTGATTCCGAACCCGCGCGACATCGGCGGCATGATCAAGGAATTGCAGGGCTACCAGATCTCGACGATTCCCGCGGTTAACACGCTGTACAACGCGATGTTGAATCATCCCGATTTCGACAAGCTGGACTTGTCGAAGCTGGCGATCGCCAACGCGGGCGGGATGGCGATCCAGGAAAGCATCGCGAAGCGCTGGGCCGAACGAACCAAGGTGCCGATCGTCGAGGGCTACGGCTTGTCGGAGACGTCGCCGTGCGCGACCTGCAATCCGGTGCTCTCGTCCGAATACAACGGCACGATCGGCCTGCCGCTGCCGTCGACCGAGGTGTCGATCCGCGACGACGCGGGAAACGAGGTGCCGCTCGGCGAACCGGGCGAAATCTGCATCCGCGGTCCGCAGGTGATGGCCGGCTATTGGAACCGGCCGGACGAGACCGCCAAGGTCATGTTCCCGGACGGGTTCTTCAAGTCCGGCGACGTCGGCGTGATGGACGAGCGGGGCTATGTGAAGATCGTCGACCGCAAGAAGGACATGATCCTGGTGTCCGGCTTCAACGTGTATCCGAACGAGATCGAGGACGTCGTCGCGTCGCACCCGGGGGTCTACGAGGTGGCGGCTGTGGGCGTGCCCGACGAGCATTCGGGCGAGGCGGTGAAGCTGTTCGTCGTGAGGAAGGATCCGGCCTTGACGGACAAGGACCTGATTGCGTTCTGCAAGGAACGCCTCACCGGCTACAAGCGGCCGAAGCTCATCGAATTCCGTACCGAGCTGCCGAAGACCAATGTCGGCAAGATCCTGCGCCGCGAGTTGCGCGACGGCAAGGCCTGAGGCTCGGGCCCGCCGCGCCGCACGCGCGCAGCGCGGGAGAGGGTGGCAAAAACAAGAAAGGCGCCCGAGGGCGCCTTTTGAGTATCCTACGGTCTTGTTGTTTGAGCTGGATCAGAACTTGTGGCGGATGCCGACCGTCGCGGCCACCTGGTTCGGCGACTTCGATGCCGTCAGGTTGTTGATGGCCGCCACCGCCGCCTGGCCGGTCGAGTCGTAGCCCAGCGCGTGCTGGTAGACGCCGATCACGTAGATGTCGGTGCGCTTCGACAGGAAATAGTCGAGGCCGAGGTTGACCTGGTGGTATTGCGCCGCGGCCAGCCCATTGACCTTCGAGCCGCGCGTGTAGTCGTACGCCACGCCTGCGAGCAGCGCCGGGGTCAGCTGATACTTGAAGTTCGCCTCGACGTTGTGGAAGGCCGCGGAGCCCTGCAGGTTCAGCGGGTTCAAGCCTACGCCGGCCGTCGAGCCGACATCGCCGAAGCGCGTGTAGCTGTAGGTCAGGCCGAGCGTGGCCGCGCCGATCGTGTAGGCGCCGCCCGCCGCCGCGATCTGCAGCGTGTTCGCGGACGCATAGCCCTTGTACACCGGGCTCGTCATGTTGAGCCCCGAGGTCGTGGAGGTCGACGGGTTCGAGTTCGGGTTGTTGCCGAAGAACGAGTAGTTCGGGTTGCGCGCGTTCACGTAACCGACGCCGAGCACCAGCGGGCCGTTCGCGTAACCGGCGCCGAGCGACCAGATCTGGTTGCGGCTGAAGTTGCCGGCGACGCCGCCCAGGCTGTACAGGCCGCCGAACGTGAAGCCGCCGTAGGTCGGGCTCGTGTACTTGACCGCGTTGTTGACGCGATTGGCGTTGTTCATGTTGTCGAGGTCGCCCGGGTGCGCACCGATGTAGCCCGCCCACTGGCTGCCGCTTTCCAGCGCGCCCGTGTAGTCGACGACGGAGTCATACTGGCGACCCAGCGTGACCGTGCCGTACTGGCCGCTCGACAGGCCGACGAACGCTTGCCGGCCGAACATGTCGCCACCTTGGCCGAGCGAACCGTTCGACACGCTGAAGCCGTTCTCGAGCACGAAGATCGCCTTCAGACCGCCACCGAGGTCTTCCGAGCCCTTCAAGCCGAAGCGGCTGCCCTGCAGCACGCCGCTTGACTGCTGGTACTGCTGGTGACCGCCGGCGTTGTTGTTGAACAGGATGCCCGCATCGATGATGCCGTACAGCGTCACGCTGCTTTGCGCGTGAGCCGCGCCAGCAAACGCGCTCAGCGCGACCAGCGCGAGAAGCGACTTTTTCATTAATGGATCTCCAAGGATTACGAAATTATTTTGGCAGGGCAAATAGTTATGTTTTGGTGAGGCGCCCTGCTTGAACTTCGAAAGAAGTCGCTCGTAATGTAGCAAAAGGAATTTTCGGGACAAAGAGAAAGGAGCCCGGTCAACTCCGGCATGTTTCCTTTATGCAACAATGCTTGGAATCACGGGTTAACCGCAATTTCCGCGTTGTGAACGGGTAGGTAACGCAATGATTTTCTTACCAAATCCTTTCGTTCGGCGCGGTGCATGGAGAAATGGAATGGTGTTTGACGAACTGATCAGCGAATTTGACCGCGGCCTGCGCTCGATGACGGGCATCAGCCGGATGAGCCGCCCGGTGCCGGCGCCGACGGCGTCGCCGCCCGCCGAACTGAGCGCGGAGGAGCGCAAGCACGCGGCTGGCCTGATGCGCGTGAACCATGTCGGCGAAGTCTGCGCGCAGGCGCTTTATCAGGCGCAGAAGCTGACCACGCGCTCGCCCGCGCTGAAGGCGATGTTCGAGGACGCCGCGCGCGAGGAAGAGGACCATCTCGCCTGGACCGCGCACCGGCTCAAGCAGCTGGACTCGCGCCCGAGCCTCCTGAACCCGCTGTGGTACGCGGGGGCGCTGGCGATCGGCGTGGTCGCGGGCCGGCTCGGCGACAAGGTCAGCCTCGGCTTCATGGCCGAGACCGAGCGTCAGGTCGAGAGCCACCTGGAGGGGCATCTGTCGACCTTGCCGGCGGTGGACGTCGAGTCGCGCGCGATCGTCGAGCAGATGCGCGTGGACGAGGTCAAGCACGGCAAGTCGGCCAGCGACGCGGGCGGCATCGAGCTGCCGATGCCGGCGCGCATGCTGATGCGTGCGGCCTCGAAGGTGATGACCAGCACTGCGTACTATCTCTGAGCGACACCCCCGGGCGGCGCGCGAGCGCCCGCCCGGTTCCCCGCGCCGAAATCCCGCCTTTCCTCTGCCTTTTTCCCCGCCAAAATGCCTGCCGCCACGCCCGTCTGGGCCGGACTTTTCACGTACCACCTTCACAACCTGCGGTAGCTCATTCATTTATAACGCTTTTTGGTATGAGGGTCAGCTTGAGGAGGTGAGCGTAAGTCCTTGTTCTAACTAACAAAATTCGTTAAAAAAACGCGCGACTCCCTTGACCGTCCCTGACCCTTCCTCTAAAGTGGGAGACAGTGTGAGAAAGTGTATTTTTGTGTGATCCGCGGGGCTTTTCCGGCTAGATTCGCAGCATCGGCCGGGTGCTTCGATGCCGAGAACGGGAGAGCGGAAAAGTGTTTCAAGGGGCGTCGGCGCTGACGCTCGATGCGAAAGGGCGCATGTCGGTGCCGGCTCGCTATCGCGAAGCGCTTCAAGGACAGGCAGAAGGACGGGTGACTGTGACCAAGCACCCGGACGGCTGCCTGTTGCTGTTTCCGCGCCCCGAATGGGAAGTGTTCCGCGCGAAGATCGCCGCGCTGCCCATGGATGCGCACTGGTGGCGTCGGATTTTTCTCGGTAACGCGATGGATGTCGATCTGGACAGCGCGGGCCGAATTCTCGTGTCGCCCGAGTTGCGGATGGCAGCCGGGCTGGAAAAGGAAGTCATGTTGCTGGGAATGGGAAGTCACTTCGAGCTGTGGGACGCACAGACCTACACCGCGAAGGAGCAGGCGGCGATGGCGCAGGGCATGCCCGATGCGCTGAAGAATTTCACGTTCTGATTGCGGTGACGGAGACGCCCGCGATGGGAAACGAATTGCAGCATCGGACGGTGCTGTTGGATGAAGCGGTCGACGCGCTCGTGACGCGCCCCGACGGGATCTACGTCGACGGCACGTTCGGGCGCGGCGGACACAGCCGCGCCGTACTCGCACGGCTCGGCGAGGCTGGCCGGCTGATTGCGTTCGACAAGGATCCGCTCGCGATCGCGACCGCGGAGCAGATCGGGGATGCGCGCTTCGCGATCGTCCACGACAGCTTCGCCGCGCTGCGCGGCGAGCTGGATGCGCGCGGGGCAGGACGGGTGTCGGGCGTGTTGCTGGATCTCGGCGTGTCGTCGCCGCAGGTGGACGATCCGGCGCGGGGCTTCAGCTTCCGCGCGGACGGCCCGCTCGACATGCGGATGGACCCGACCCGCGGCGAATCGGCCGCGGCGTGGCTGGCCCGGGCTTCGGTGCAGGAACTGACGGAGGTGATACGAGATTATGGGGAAGAACGGTTTGCTTTTCAGATTGCAAAGGCGCTTGTTGCTCGCCGGGCAGAGTCCGACCGTCTTGGGCCTCTCGACACCACGGGCGAGCTTGCCCAAATCGTGGGTCACGTCGTCAAAACCCGTGAGAAGGGCAAGGATCCGGCAACCCGCACCTTTCAGGCTATACGGATTCACGTCAATCAAGAGCTTGCGGAGCTGCAAGTCGTTCTAGAGGCAGCACTGTCGGTGTTGGAGCAAGGGGGGCGGCTGGTGGTCATCAGCTTTCATTCGCTCGAGGATCGGATCGTCAAGCGATTCATGCAGGCGCACGCGAGTGCGCCTGCGGTCGATCGTCGCCTGCCGATCCGCGCGGCCGACCTGCCGAGCCCGCCGCTCAAGGTGCTGGGTCGCGTGTTTCCGAGCGAGGCCGAAGTGGCGGCCAATCCGCGCGCGCGCTCGGCGGTGATGCGGATCGCGGAGCGCATCGCGCCATGAGCCGCCTCAATATCTTCCTGCTGATCCTGGTGATGGGATGCGCGTTGTCGGTCGTCAATTCGACCAACCAGCAGCGTCAGATCTTCATCCAGCTGCAGCGCGCGCAATCGCAGGAGCATCAGCTTCAGCAGGACTACGCGCAACTGCAATATCAGCAGAGCGCGCTGTCGAAGACCTCGCGCATCGAGCAGCTCGCCGACAGCGCGCTCAAGATGCAGTCGATCACGACGGGACGCACCCAGTACCTGACGCTGCCCGCCGGGGCCGCGAAGGCGGTCGACGCGCCGGAGCCGACCTCCGGCGCGGCGCAGGGGGGCGCGCGATGAAGCAGTCGTCGAAACGCCAGAGCGTGAAATTCTCGTCGAGTCCGGTGCTGTCGGTGCATTTGCCGATGTGGCGCTCGAAGCTCGTCGTGTTCATGCTGTTCATGGCGTTCGTCGCACTGGCCGCCCGCGCGTTCTGGATCCAGGGCCCGGGCAACGCGTTCTATCAGAAGCAAGGCGAAAGCCGCTACCAGCGCACCCTCGAACTGCCCGCGACGCGCGGCAAGATCCTCGATCGCAATGGCCTCGTGCTCGCGACGAGCCTGCCCGTGCGCGCGATCTGGGCGATCCCGGAGGCGGTGCCGGACGATCTCGGCGCCGACAAGCTCACCCAACTCGGCGCGCTGCTCGGCATGTCGCCGAAGGAGCTGCGCGCCAAGCTTTCCGAGGACAAGAGCTTCGTCTACGTGAAGCGGCAGGTGCCGACCGAGATCGCGGACAAGGTCGCCGCGCTCGGCATTCCCGGCGTTTACCAGCGCGGCGAGTACAAGCGCTTCTACCCGGAAGGGGAGATCACCGCGCACCTGATCGGCTTCACCAATGTCGAGGACGAAGGGCAGGAGGGCGTCGAGCTGGCCGACCAGAAGCTGCTCGAGGGCCTGTCGGGCAGCCGGCACGTGATCAAGGACCGGATGGGGCACATCGTCGAGGACGTCGACGAGCAGATGCCGCCGCACAACGGCACCGACGTCGATCTGTCGATCGACAGCAAGATCCAGTACATCACCTACGCGAACCTGAAGGCGGCGGTCGAGAAGTTCCACGCCAAGGCCGGCGCGGCCATGGTGATCGACGTGCGCTCGGGCGAAGTGCTGTCGCTCGTCAATTACCCGACCTACAACCCGAACGACCGTTCGCACCTGACCGGCGAGCAGTTGCGCAACCGCGTGCTGACCGACGTGTTCGAGCCGGGCTCGATCATGAAGCCGTTCACGGTGTCGCTCGCGCTCGACCTGCACCGGGTCACGCCGTCGACGCTCGTCGATACGGGCAACGGCCATTTCGTGCTGGACGGCGCGCCGATCACCGACGATTCCGGGTTCGGTACCTTGACGGTGGGCGGCGTGATCCAGAAATCGAGCAACATCGGCGCGACCAAGATCGCGATGACGATGAAGCCCGAGGAAATGTGGAATATGTATACCAGCATCGGCCTCGGGCAGGCGCCGAAGGTCGGTTTCCCCGGCGCGGTCGCCGGCCGCCTGCGGCCGTGGAAGAGCTGGCGCCGGATCGAGCAGGCGACGATGTCGTACGGCTACGGTCTGTCGGTGTCGCTGTTCCAGCTCGCGCGCGCCTATACGGCGATCGCGCACGACGGCGAGCTGATGCCCGTCACGATCTTCAAGACCGACAACGCGCAGCCGGCGTCCGGCCCGCAGATCTTCGCGCCGAACACGGCCCGCGAGGTGCGCGCGATGCTCGAGACCGTGGTCGCGCCGGGCGGCACCTCGCCCGATGCGGCCGTGCCCGGCTACCGCGTCGGCGGCAAGAGCGGCACCGCCTACAAGCAGGCCGGCCATGGCTACGATCACAAAAAGTACCGGGCGTCGTTCGTCGGGATGGCGCCGATGCCGAATCCGCGCATCGTCGTCGCGGTCTCGGTCGACGAGCCGACCACGGGCAGCCACTTCGGCGGCCAGGTGTCGGGCCCGGTGTTCTCCGCGATCGCGGGCGATACGCTGCGCGCGCTGAACGTGCCGCCGAACATGCCGGTCAAGCAGCTCGTCGTGTCGGACGACACGGCATCCGCCAAGCCGGTCGCCGCAACCGCGGCCGCCGTCAAGCACATGACCGTGTCGAGTTCGACACACCATCCACCAGGAGTAGTTCGATGAGCGCCGTGCGCAGTTCTCATCCGGCGCACCACCAAATCGCAGCCGCGCTCGCGTGGCTGCGCGCGCATGTTGCCCCCGGCGCGCAGCTGCACGCGGACACGCGCAGCCTGAAGGCGGGCGATGTGTTCGTGGCCTATGCGGTCGACGGGGCGGACAACCGTCCGTTCATCACCAACGCGCTCGAACGCGGCGCGGCGGCGGTGCTGTATCAGCCGGAAGGCTATGCGGCCGACGCGCTCGATCCGGCCGTCGCGTTCGCGGTGCCCGCGCTCGACGCGCTCGCGGGCGAGATCGCGAGCGGCTGGTACGGCGACCCGAGCGATCGCATGCTCGCGATCGGCGTGACCGGCACGAACGGCAAGACCTCGTGCACGCAATGGATCGCGACCGCGTTGAGCGCGCTGCACCAGCCGTGCGCGGTGATCGGCACGCTCGGCAGCGGCATGCCGGGGCAGCTCGTGCACAGCGGCTTCACCACGCCCGACGCGCCGCAGTTGCAGCGCTCGCTCGCGCAACTGCACACGGCGGGCGCCCAGGCGGTGGCGATGGAAGTGTCGTCGCACGCGCTGCACCAGGGGCGGGCCAATGGCACCGGCTTCGATATCGCGGTATTCACGAACCTTACTCAGGATCACCTCGACTATCACCAGACCTTCGACGCCTACGAGACGGCCAAGGCGAAGCTGTTCTCGTGGCGCGGCCTGCGGTTCGCGATCGTCAATCGCGACGACCCGGCCGGCCGGCGTTTGCTGGCGCGGCTCGCCGGGCGGGTGCGGACCATCGCGTATGGAATCGGGGCGAGCGCCTGGGACGTCGACGCCGATCGCGAACTGGTCGCGACGAACGTGCGCGCGACCGCGACCGGCACGGCCTTTCACCTGGCGTCGTCGTGGGGCGAGGCGGAAGTCGAGGTCGGCACGCTCGGCCTGTTCAACGTGAGCAACCTGCTCGCGGTACTCGGCACGCTGCTCGCGGCCGACATGCCGTTCGACGCGGCGCTTGGCGAACTGACCGGGCTCGAATCGGTGAACGGCCGCATGCAGCGGCTCGGCGGCCGCCTGCAGAACGACGAACCGCTCGTCGTGGTCGACTATGCGCACACCCCGGACGCGCTCGAGAAGACGCTCGATGCGCTGCGGCCGATCGCGCAGGCGCGCGGCGGCGAGCTGGTGTGCATGTTCGGCTGCGGCGGCGATCGCGATCCGACCAAGCGGCCGCTGATGGGCGAGATCGCCGAGCGGCTGGCCGACAAGGTCGTGGTCACGAGCGACAACCCGCGCAGCGAGGATCCGCACGCGATCATCGGCCAGATCGCGGCCGGCATGCGCGAACCCGCGCACGCGCGCCAGATCGAGGATCGCGCCAGCGCGATCCTGCAGGCGGTGCGCGGCGCCGCGCGCGAGGATGTGGTGCTGCTGGCCGGCAAGGGCCATGAGGCCACGCAGGAAATCATGGGCAAGAAACGGACGTTCTCCGACCAGGACCACGCGCGTCTCGCGCTGGCCGCGCGGGCGACGCATGCGCGCGGAGGCGGCGAATGACGATGCTGACCCTGCGTGAAGCCGCCCAGCTGATTCCCGGCGCGACCGTGCTCGGCGAGCCCGAGGCCGGCTTCGCGCGCGTCTCGACCGACAGCCGCACGGCAGGCCCGGGCGACCTGTTCGTCGCGCTCAAGGGCGAGCGCTTCGACGCCCACGATTTTCTCGGCGAGGTCGCCGCGCGCGGCGTGAGCGCCGTGCTCGCCGCGCGCACGCCGGCGGACTGGCCGGTGCCCACGCTGCGGGTCGCCGATCCGCGCGTCGCGCTCGGCGCGCTCGCGCACGGCTGGCGCCGCCGCTTCGCGCTGCCGGTCGTCGCGGTCACCGGCAGCAACGGCAAGACGACGGTGAAGGAAATGATCGCCGCGATCTTCGCGGCGGCGGTCGGCGAGCCGGCGCGGCTCGCGACCGCCGGCAACTTCAACAACGACGTCGGCCTGCCGCTGACGCTGCTGCGCCTGACGGCCGCGCACCGGCTCGCGGTGATCGAGGTCGGGATGAACCATCCCGGCGAGACCGCGATGCTTGCGCGTCTGACCGCGCCGACGGTCGCCCTCGTCAACAACGCGCAGCGCGAACACCAGGAATTCATGGCGACCGTCGAGGCGGTCGCGCTCGAGCACGCGTCGGTGATCCACGCGCTCGGGCCGGACGGCGTCGCGGTGTTCCCGGCCGACGATGCGTACGCGGGCATCTGGCGCGTCGCCGCGACCGGCAACCGGATCGTCGATTTCGCGCTGACGGGCAACGGCCAGGATCCCGCCGCGGCGGTAACGGGCGCGCTCGAGGGCAATCGTTTGGCGATCCGCACGCCGGCGGGCGCGCTCGATGTGCAGCTGCGCGCGCTGGGCGAGCACAACGCGCGCAACGCGCTCGCCGCGACGGCCGCGGCGCTGGCCGCCGACGTGCCGCTCGACGCGATCCGGTGCGGTCTGGAGGCGTTCGAGCCGGTCAAGGGCCGACTGCAGGTGAAGCGCGCGACGGTCGGCGCGCTTGCGGGTGCGACGGTGATCGACGACACCTATAACGCGAATCCCGACTCGATGCGCGCCGCGATCGACGTGCTGGCCGCGCAGTCCGCGCCGCGCGTGCTCGTGATCGGCGAGATGGGCGAGGTCGGCGACGACGGCCCGGCGTTTCACCGCGAAATCGGCGCGTATGCGCGCGAGCGCGGCATCGACGCGCTGTTCGCGCTCGGCGCCGCGACGCTCGACGCCTGCGCGGGATACGGCGCGGCCGCGCGCCATTTCGACGGGCTGGAGCCGCTCGTCGACGCGCTGCAGGCCGCCCGGTTCGGCCCGCGTGCGACGCTGCTCGTGAAGGGCTCGCGCTTCATGCGGATGGAGCGCGTGGTCGACGCATTGACGAATCAACCCGCATCGGGCGCGACGCCCGGCGCACACTGAGAGAAGGAAAGAAGCATGTTGCTGGCGCTGGCGCAATGGCTGCAAAATGACGCAAGCTTTTTGCGCCTGTTCACGTACCTCACGTTCCGGGCGGTGATGGCCACCATCACCGCGCTGGTGATCGGTCTCGTCTGCGGCCCGTGGGTGATCCGCAAGCTGACCCAGATGAAGGTCGGCCAGGCCGTCCGCAAGGATGGTCCGCAGACGCACCTCGTGAAATCAGGCACGCCGACGATGGGCGGCGTGCTGATCCTGATCGGCATCGCGGTCGCCACCCTGCTGTGGGGCGACCTCACGAACCGCTTCATCTGGATCGTGATGCTCGTGACCTTCGGCTTCGGCGTGATCGGCTGGGTCGACGACTATCGCAAGGTCGTCCACAAGGATCCGCGCGGGATGTCGTCCCGCGAAAAGTATTTCTGGCAGTCGGTGATCGGCCTGTTCGCGGCCGTCTATCTCGCGTTCAGCGTGTCGGAAGCGAGCACCGGCCGGGTCTTCGACCTGTTCATGGCGTGGGTGCGCAGCGGCATGTCGATGGGCCTGCCCGCGCGCGCCGACCTGCTGCTGCCGTTCCTGAAATCGATCAGCTATCCGCTCGGCGTGTGGGGCTTCATCGCGCTCACCTATTTCGTGATCGTCGGCGCGAGCAACGCGGTCAACCTCACCGACGGCCTCGACGGCCTCGTGATCATGCCGGTCGTGCTGGTTGGCGCGTCGCTCGGCGTGTTCGCCTATGTGATGGGCAGCGCCGTCTACTCGAAATACCTGCTGTTTCCGCACATCCCCGGCGCGGGCGAGCTGCTGATCTTCTGCTCGGCCATGGGCGGCGCGGGGCTCGCGTTCCTCTGGTACAACACGCATCCGGCGCAGGTGTTCATGGGCGACGTCGGCGCGCTCGCGCTCGGCGGCGCGCTCGGCACGGTCGCGGTGATCGTGCGCCAGGAAATCGTGTTGTTCATCATGGGCGGCATCTTCGTCGCGGAAACGCTGTCCGTGATGCTGCAGGTCACCTGGTTCAAGTACACGAAGCGCCGTTACGGCGAAGGGCGCCGCATCTTCAAGATGGCGCCGCTGCATCACCATTTCGAATTGTCGGGCTGGAAGGAAACGCAGGTGGTGGTGCGTTTCTGGATCATCACTTTGATGCTGTGCCTGTTCGGTTTGTCCACCCTCAAGCTGCGGTAAAGGGAAGGTAAGGATGTTTGGCGAGAAGTTTGCAGATCGGCAGCGGCCGATGGTGCTCGTGCTGGGGCTCGGCGAATCGGGTCTCGCGATCGCGCGGTGGTGCGCGAGGCACGCGTGCCGGTTGCGCATTGCCGATACGCGCGAGACGCCGCCCAACCTCGCCGCGCTCGAGGCCGCCGGGATCGAGGCCGAATTCGTCGGCGGGCCGCTCTCGCCCGTGCTGCTCGACGGCGGCGTCGAGCTGGTCGCGCTGAGCCCGGGGCTGTCGCCGCTCGCGGACGATCTCGCGCCGCTGCTCGCCGCCGCGCGCGAGCGCGGCGTGCCCGTGTGGGGCGAACTCGAATTCTTCGCGCAGGCGCTCGCGACCCTGCGCGACAACGGCTATGCGCCCAAGGTGCTGGCGATCACCGGCACCAACGGCAAGACCACGACGACGAGCCTCGCCGGCCTGTTGTGCGAACGCGCGGGCCGCAAGGTCGCGGTCGCCGGCAACATCAGTCCGGCCATGCTCGACAAGCTGGCCGAGGCGATCGACGCGACCGCGCTGCCGGACGTCTGGGTGCTCGAACTGTCGAGCTTCCAGCTGGAAACCGCGCAGAGCTTCGCGCCGGACGCCGCGACCATCCTCAACCTGACCCAGGACCATCTCGACTGGCATGGCGGCTTCGAGGCCTATGCGGCGGCGAAGGGCCGGGTCTTCGGCGCGCGCACCGTGCGCGTGCTGAACCGCGACGACGCCGAGGTGATGAAGTTCACGCCGCCCGCGGCGGCGGCCGATGCGCCGCGCTTCGTCACGTTCGGTCTGAACGAGCCGACCCGCGACGGCGATTACGGCCTGCTGCGCGATGGTGGCATCAACTGGCTCGTGCAGGCGCACGACCGCGACGCGAGCGACGAGCCGGTGTCGCCGCGCCGTCGCAAGCAGGAAGCCGCGACGCCGCCCGATCTCGCGCTCAAGCGCCTGATGCCGTCGGACGCGCTGCGGATCCGCGGGCTGCACAACGCGGCGAACGCACTGGCCGCGTTCGCGCTCGCCCGTGCGATCGACCTGCCGGCCGCGCCGCTGCTGCACGGCCTGCGCGAGTATCGCGGCGAGGCGCATCGCGTCGAGCTGATCGCGTCGCTGGACGGCGTCGATTACGTCGACGACAGCAAGGGCACCAATGTCGGCGCGACGGTTGCCGCGCTCGACGGCCTCGCGCAGCGCGCGGTGCTGATCGCCGGCGGCGACGGCAAGGGCCAGGATTTCGCGCCGCTCGCGGCGCCCGTCGCACGCTGGTGCCGTGCGGTGCTGCTGATCGGCCGCGATGCGCCCGCGCTGCGCGCGGCGCTGGCCGAGGCCGGCGTGCCGCTCGTCGACCACGCGACGCTCGAAGAGGCGGTGCGCGCGGCGAGCGCGCTCGCGGAGCCGGGCGATGCGGTGCTGCTGTCGCCCGCCTGCGCGAGCTTCGACATGTTCACCGGTTATGCGCAGCGCGCCGCGGTGTTCCGCAGCGCGGTCGAGGACATCGCACTGGAAAGGGGCACGACGATATGAGCTGGTCCGATCGTCTCGTTTCGCGTTTCAACGGCGCGCGCGATGCCGGCGGCTCGGCCGCGACGGGCGCCGGCGCGCGCATGAGCTCGGGCGCGCGCGCCGCGGCGGGCGGCCTCGCGAGCGTCGTGAACGGCGCGCGTCCGACCCGTTCGCGCATGCTCGATTTCGATTACTCGCTGCTGTGGGTGTCGATCGCGCTGCTCGGGCTGGGCGTGGTGATGGTGTACTCGGCGTCGATCGCAATGCCGGACTCGCCGAAGTACGCGTCGTACCACGACTACGCCTTCCTGCTGCGCCACGTCATCTCGCTCTGCGTCGCGTTCGTCGCGGCGGTGATCGCGTTCCGGGTGCCGGTGTCGACCTGGGACAAATACGCGCCGCACCTGTTCCTGATCGCGCTCGTCGGCCTCGTGATCGTGCTGATCCCGCACGTCGGCAAGGGCGTGAACGGCGCGCGGCGCTGGATCCCGCTCGGCATCACCAACATGCAGCCGTCCGAGATCATGAAGCTTGCCGTGACGATCTACGCGGCGAACTACACGGTGCGCAAGCAGGAGTACATGCAGAGCTTCGCGAAAGGCTTCCTGCCGATGGCGTTCGCGGTCGGCATGGTCGGCGCGCTGCTGCTGCTCGAACCGGACATGGGCGCATTCATGGTGGTCGCCGCGATCGCGATGGGCGTGCTGTTCCTCGGCGGCGTCAACGGCAAGCTGTTCGGCGGGCTGGTCGCGACGGCGGTCGGCACCTTCACGATGCTGGTGTGGCTGTCGCCGTGGCGGCGCGAGCGGATCTTCGCCTACCTCGATCCGTGGGACGAGCGCTATGCGCAGGGCAAGGCCTACCAGCTGACCCACTCGCTGATCGCGTTCGGGCGCGGCGAATGGTTCGGCGTCGGGCTCGGCGGCAGCGTCGAGAAGCTCAACTACCTGCCGGAAGCGCATACCGACTTCATCCTCGCCGTGATCGGCGAGGAACTCGGCTTCGTCGGCGTGCTGGTCGTGATCCTGCTGTTCTACTGGATCGTGCGCCGCGCGTTCGAGATCGGCCGCCAGGCGCTCGCGCTCGACCGCACCTTCGCCGGCCTGACCGCGAAGGGCGTCGGCATCTGGTTCGGCGCGCAGGCGTTCATCAACATGGGCGTGAATCTGGGCCTGCTGCCCACCAAGGGCCTGACGCTGCCGCTCGTCAGCTACGGCGGCTCGGGGATTCTGCTGAACTGCGTGGCGATCGCGGTGCTGCTGCGGGTCGATTACGAAAACCGGGTGCTGATGCGCGGAGGCAAGGTATGAGCGCATCGCAACCGACGCTGCTGGTGATGGCGGGCGGCACCGGGGGCCACGTGTTCCCGGGCCTCGCCGTCGCGCACCGCATGGCGGAGCAGGGCTGGCGGGTCGTATGGCTCGGCAACCCGGCCGGCATGGAGGCGACGCTCGTGCCGAAGCACGGGATTCCGATGGAGTACGTGCGCTTCGGCGGGTTGCGCGGCAAGGGCCTGAAGACCAAGCTGATGCTGCCGTTCAACCTGCTGCGCGCCTGCGCGCAGAGCCTCGCGGTGCTGCGCCGCGTGAAGCCCGACGTGGTGCTCGGCATGGGCGGCTACATCACGTTCCCGGCGGGCGTGATGACGGCGCTGACCGGCCGGCCGCTCGTGCTGCACGAACAGAACTCGATCGGCGGGCTCGCGAACAAGGTGCTCGCGAAGC